>JAYVRN010000136.1:0-7781 GCA_043776275.1 Myxococcales bacterium
CTCGATCTCGGCGGCATAGGTGCCGAACATGCGGTCCCAGATGATGAGGCCGCTGCCGAAGTTCTTGTCGATGTAGCGCGGGTTGCGGGCGTGATGGACGCGGTGGTTCGAGGGCGAGTTGGCCCAGCCGTCGAGCCAGCGGATCTTCCCGAGGTAGGGCGTGTGGGTCATGAAGTCCCACGCGCTGACCACCGCGACCACGGCGCCGAAGGCGAGCGGATGAAACCCGAGGGCCACGGCGGGCACGAAGAAGATCCAGTCGACTACGCCTCCCGTCCACGAGTTGCGCAGGCCGGTGGAGAGGTTCAGGCGTGCCGAGTTGTGATGGACCGCATGTGAGGCCCACATCCACGGGATCACGTGGCTCGCACGATGCGACCAGTAGTAGAAGAAGTCGTTGATGAGGAACAGCACCAACCAGTGCCACCAGCTCTCCATCGACCAGCGCAGCGGGGTGAGCGCGTACACGCCGATCAGGAGGAGCGCGATCACGGCGCCGAGGCCGATCCGCACGAGCACGTAGCCGATCGTGATCCCGACGCTGGTGAACGTGTCCTTGACCCCGTAGTGCCCGTCGCGCAGGAGGAAGTAGCTGACCAAGGCCTCGACGAGGAACGAGCCGAACATCACGAACGCGGCGATCCAGGTGACGAGCTCGAGCGTGGTCATCCTCGGTTCCTCAGCGCAGTCATGACCGGCAGGTAGACGATACCGATCGCGAGCTGGAGATAAAAGGTCGCGGCACGAAACACGGCGACCACGACGATCGCATCGGCCGGGGCCACCAGATCGGCAAAGAACAGCCCGGCGGCGGCCTCGCTCGGCCCGGCCCCGCCCGGCGTGGGCATCGCGAACACGAAGCACAGGTAGACCAGGGCGCGCAGGGTCAGCGCGACCAGCGGTGGGTCCCCGAGCACGAGCGCGAGGCCGACGAGCGGGGCGATGTACGAGGCGTAGTAGAGGAGGTGGACGAGGCAGAGGATCGCCGCGCCTCGCCAGCTGGTGCGCCGCACCCGATCGAGCCGATCGATCATCCGCTCGGCGACCTCGGCGGCGCGGGTGATCCGGCCTTGCCAGGCCGCGCTCGCGAACCAGCGCCGTCGGGCGATCCAGTCCCGGAGGCGAACGATCATCCGCCGCGCGAGTGGAGGACGCCCGCACACCACGAGGACGAGCAGGGTGATCACAGCGATCGCGGTGAACAGTGCGAGCCCGGAGGCGGCGATCCAGCCGTCCACGGGTGGTCCGTACCCGGCGGCCACGAGGCCGGCGCCGATCGCGAACACGAGGGCCAGGCTGGTGGTGAACTTGAGAAACGGGATCGCGACCGCCGCGTCCCAGGCGATGCCGCGGGTGCGGAGCAGATACGCCACGGTGGGCTCGCCGAGGCCGACCTGCGGCGTGATCGCCGTCATCAGATGGTTCGCGACCGCCGCATCCCACGCGTCTCGGCGCGTGACCTGTGCGCCGACCAGGCGCCCGATCACGGAGATCCGGATCGCCTCAGTGGCCACCAGGCCGAGGGCGCCCCCGACGATGATGGCGAGGGTGGCGAACGGTGCACCACCGAGCCGGTGCCACGCGAGGCGCAGGCTGTGGGCTTCGGGGGCGCCGAGGTACACACCGACGGATCCCAGGGCGACGAGCAGCAGGAACCACGGCCATCGCCGCGCGGCTCGTGTGGCCGGCGCGGGCGCGGGCTCAGGCACGCCCGCGACCGAGCGTGATGAGCGGCGCGGCGGGCTGGGCGGAGAATCGCGCGTCGCGATCGCGGTACAGCGTGTTGTACGCGCACGACGGGATGTTCGTGCCATCGGGCTCGCGGATGCCCACGCAGCACTGGCGGATCCGGTCGGTGTCGAAGGTCTCCTCGTCCATGTGCGCGTGGATGTAGATCGCCTTGGAGCTGGCCTCGGCCCGGCGCAGGCGCTCCTTGGCGCCGAGGTCTCGCTCGAACACGGATTCGGTCAGGCGGCGGAGGCGCGCCAGGACCAGCTCCTGCTCGGCGCACTCGATCTCGCCAGCCCACAGGCGGTTGATCACGTCGCCGAGCTTGTGCTCCATGGCGAGCGTGGGCTCGAGGTACAGCGCCCCCGCGAGGAGCTCGCGGAGATCGCTGCCCGGCATGAAGCGCGGGAACGGCAGCCAGCGACCGTCGTCGAGCTTGAGCACGTACGTCACGAGGTAGCAGAGCGGGTGCGCGGCCGGGGAGGGGACGAAGTCCGAGACCTTCAGCACGCCATCGGTCTGGGCCTCGAGGTCTTGCAGCACCTCGTACGTGGTGTACCGGCCGCGGCGATCGAACGAGGTGCCGTTGTGGCCAGTGAACGTCATCGTGTGCAGCTCGACGGACCGGATGAAGTCCTTGGACAGCGCGAGCTTCACGAACGCGCCGACCTCGTCGTCGTTGACCCCACGCGCGACCACGGGCAGCAGGGTGGTCTCGACCTGGTACTTCTCGAGCAGGTCGAGCACGCGCAGCTTCCCGTCGAGGAAGTTGCCGCCGAGCATCTCCTGGTTGGTCTCGGGCTTGAACGAATCGAACGACAGCACGATGCGCGCGCCAAGCTTGGCGAGCCGCTCGAGCAGGCGCTCCTCCTTCAAGAACCGCAGGCCGTGCGTGGAGATCGTGATCCGATGGATGCCCTCCTCGACGCAGCGCTCGACGATCCGCTCGAACTGCGGGTGCTGGGTGGGCTCTCCGCCGGTGAGGTTGATGATCCGGCGCTCGGGATCCGCGGCGCGCAGGTGCTGGAGGATCGCGGATAGCTGATCCTCCGTCATGTGGAACGCGCCCTCGTTCTTGTTGTGCGTGTAGCAGATCGGGCAATCGAGGTTGCACGCCGACGTGATCGGGACGATCGGGAGCTGCGCTTGCTGCTCGTGGCTCGTGCACGGGCCGCAATCGAAGGGGCAACCCTGCGAGACCTCCTTGCGGGCCTGGGGGCGCGACAGCACGGGGGCGTAGCCGACGATCGATTCGTACCAATCGGCGCTCGGTGACACGAGCACCTCGCTTGCGCCGTGGACCTCACACACCTTGCGCATCATGACGCGGCCGGAGGTCCGCCAGATCTCGGCGGGCGTCGCACGCTTGCACACGGCGCACAGCGATGACGTCGTCTTCAGGAGGCGGTCGGTCACGACGTGAGCTTGCCATCCCGCATGTGGAGAGTGCGACCGGCACGGGCGGCAACTTCGGGATCGTGGGTCACGACCAGGACCGCGGGCCCGTCGGGGGCGAGCAGGAGGGCCAGGACCGCCTCGGTGGACTCGGCGTCGAGGCTCCCGGTGGGCTCGTCGGCGAGCACCAGCGCCGGCCGGTTGACCAGGGCCCGCGCCACAGCGACCCGCTGCGCCTCGCCAATCGAGAGCTCGCTGGCCCGGCCATCCCGCCGGGCCCCGACGCCGACCCGCTCGAGCAGCTCGTCGGCACGTGCGAGGGCAGGGGCCCGCGCTCCGCCCGCGCGCCACGCCGGCAGCGCCACGTTGTCGCGCGCCGACAGGTACGGGATCAGGTTCGAGTGCTGGAACACGAAGCCGATGCTGGTCAGCCGCAGCTCGGCGCGGATCGCCTGGCTCTGCGCCCACGCATCGAGCGTCCGGAGCTGGATCGTCCCGCCATCGGGCCGATCGAGGAGCCCGATCATCTGGAGGAGTGAGGTCTTGCCGCAGCCGCTCGGCCCCATCAGCGCGCAGGTCTCGCCCTCGCCGATCGCGAGCGAGACACCGCTCACCACGTCGCGCCCCGCGAACTGCCGCCGGGCGCCCTCGACCGCGAGCAGCGTCAATCGAGCCTCCGCAGGACCTTCGCGGGATCCGTTCGGGCTGCACGCCACGCCGGATACGAGCCGGCGACCAGGGCGGTCAACGTGATCACGAGCGAAGGCCCGACGAACGCGGCGATGGTCAGCACCGGGCGCACCACCAGCGTCTCCCACTGGAACATCGGGTTGGCCTGGAAGTAGAGGATCAGCACCAGGCCCAGCAGCGAGCCGAACGCGCAGCCGATCGCGACGACGACGAGCGCCTGGAGCAGATAGATCGCGAACACCTCGCGGCGGCCGAACCCCAGCGAGGCGAGGATCCCGATCTCTCGACGACGCTTGAGGACGTGGATGTAGAGCAGAGCCCACATCGGCACCGAGACCGCGGCGATCACCATCACGTACGAGACGGAGCTCACCGTCTTGTTCGCGCCGAGATAGTTCTTCAGATACGGATCGTCCTCGCGCCACCCGATCGCATCGATGCCTGGGACGTTCGCGGTGAGCTGCAGGGCGATCTCTCGCGCGGCCTCGTGGTCGTCGAGGTGGACCACGATCGCGGAGGCCGCCGTGGGCTCCCCGGACTCGGCGGCGAGGAACGCGCGGTCCACGAACACGAAGCGATAGGCGCCCGCGCTGCCCGAGACGGTGCCGCGGACGGTCATCGTGAACCGGCCCAGGTTGTCCTCATCGATCGCGAGGCCGGCAGCGCCGAAGATGATGCGGAGCTCGAGCTTGTCCCCCGGCGCCACGCCGAGGCGCCGCGCCAGGGTCGAGCCGACGAGGATGCCGTCGCGGTCACCCGGAGCGAGGGCCGCGCCCGCCGAGACGTGGAACGGTGGTGAGCTGGTAGGCCCGAGCGCATAGACTGGCGTGCCGAGGAACCGGCTGTGGGTGCCCACGGCGCCGGGGTAGACGAGGATCGGCACGGTCGCGCGCACGCCGGGGAACGTCGCGAGGCGCGCGGCGAGCGCATCACCGTCGGGGAACCTGGAGGCCTCGTGCGGCTCGACCCGGATGTCGCCGGCACCGTGGGCGAGGCCCTCCTCGAGGAGCACGCGCTGGAACGCATCGAGGTTCGCCGAGTTCGCGATCTGCATGCCCGCGCCCGCCGCGATCGCGATCGTGAGCAACACGAGCGTGAGGCGGCTCGAGAACAGGCTGCGACGGGCCAGGAACAGCAGCAACCGGAGGTTCCCGGGCGTTCGGCGCACCCCGCCGCTCTCGCTCGTCACCGCCGCAGTATACGCTCGCTCGCATGTGGCGTGTGCTCGTGCTCGGCCTCGTCGCGGCGGTGACGAGGATCGCCGCCGCAGATCAGCTGTCCGAGGCGGATCTGGCGCGCAAGCACGAACGCGGCTACGTGACGGCGCTGCCGCTCGCCGCCTACAGCGTGGACTTTGGCCTCGGCGGTGGCGCGCGTGCGTACTACTACTGGAACGGTACGCGCACCGATTCGCGCTTCGCACGAACGCCGTACCTCGTGCGCACGTTCCTCAACGTGTTCGCGTCGACGCGTGGCCTCCAGTATCACTGGCTCGATCTCGATGCACCCAAGGTGTTCCACTCTGACTATCGCGTGCGGGCCCAGTTGATCCTCGCGAGGAACATCAACTCGAACTACTTCGGCTTCGACGATGCGGGCCGTCGTGATCTCCAGTTCCCGGGTTCGCCCAGCTCCTTCGATCGCTACGACGCATACACGCACGCGCAGCGGCAGGAGGCTGGGGGCGAGGCCTATACCCGGTACGATCAGTACGATGTGCTGCGGCCAGCGGCGATCACGTCCGTGGAGCGATCATTGTTCGACGGCCGCGTGCGGCTGCTCGCGGGGCTGGCGTTCAGCTACGCACGGATCCGTGACTACACGGGGAAGCAGGTCGATGCCACGGCCGCAGACGGCACGAGCGTTCAGGCGACCGAGGCGCCCACGCGGCTGCGCGAGGACTGCGATCGCGGGCTGCTCGTTGGCTGTACGGGCGGCCGCGACAATGCGCTCCGGCTCGGCGTCACGTACGACACGCGCGACTTCGAGCCCGATCCAAACTCCGGCGTGTACGTGGATCTCTCCGTCGATGTCGGGACCGTGGCGCTCGGCTCCGAGTTCGACTACGCGCGGTTCCTGTTCGCGGCGCGTGGGTTCTACAGTCCGTTCCCGTGTCGCGCGGATCTCGTGCTCGCCGGCCGCGTGCTGCTCCAGGCGCAGAGCGAGGGGACTCCGTTCTTCACGATGGACGTGATGCCGTTCATCGAGGATCCGCGGACCGGCCTCGGCGGTCACCGTACGATCCGCGGCTTCCGGCAGAGCCGGTTCGTCGATCACGTGATGAGCGCGGCCTCGGCCGAGGTCCGCTGGACCTTCGCCAAGACCACGATCTGGAGTCAGCGGCTGTCGTTCATCGCCGTGCCGTTCGCGGATATCGGGCAGGCGTTCGATGGTTTCGGCGACCTCTCGGCCTCGGGCTGGCGGCCGTCCTACGGCGGCGCGCTGCGCGTCAGCTGGAACCTGGCGACGCTCGGCACGTTCGAGTACGGGCGCAGCGCCGAGGGCAGCGGCATCTACGTCAACTTCGGCCACATGTTCTGATCGGCCGGCGTCGTTCAGCGGCGCTTGCGGCGAGGGGGCGCGGCATCGGGATCCGGCCGGCGACCGAGGTAGACGACATAGGCGCGGCTGCCACCGGGGTGGTGCACGGTGGTCTCGAAGCCCACGTCGGCCATCCGCCTCTTGAACACGAGGTTCTCCTCCTCGGACCAGATCGCGAGGACGCCATCGAGTGACAGCGCCGTGAAGCTGCGCACGAGCGCGGCCCTCCCGTAGAACGGATCGTTCTCCCGCCTCGCCGCGGCGTGTGGGCCCTCGTAGAGATCGAGCACGATCGCATCGAAGCTGCCCGGGCGAGCCTGCTCGATCACGCGGGCCACGTCCTTGATGACCACGCGGACCCGCGGATCGAGCGCGGCGCCGCGCGTGAGCGGTGCGAGCGGACCCGCGCACCAGGTCGCGACCTCGGCGGTAAGCTCGGCCACGGTGACCCGCGCGCCGCGCGGCAGGGCATCGAGTGCGGCGCGCACGGTGTACGCCATGCCGAGGCCACCGATCAGCACGCGCGGGGCCTTGCGATCCGTCAGCTGCTGGCACGCGAGCGTGGCCACCGCCAGCTCGGAGGTGCGCTCGCTGCTCGTCATCAGCACGCGGCCGTCGATCGTGATCAGGAACTCGCGCGCGCCGCGCTGGCGGAGCTGGAGCTCGCCCTCGCTCGTCGTGACCGTCTCCAGCGCCTTCCACGGAACCATGAGCGGAGTGTAGGCGGTTCCGTGACCGAGCGATGACCGAACAGACGTGCCGTCGCCATCTCGGTGCGCCACGATATGGACATGGCCCCGGTCATGCCCGGCCCGCGGCCACGGATGCGAGGTGTCTCGCACCAGATCGCGTTCTTCGTGGCGGTGATCGCGGGCGGCGTCCTGGTGGCCTCCGCGGGCGATGGCCGCACGCGGATCGCCACGGCGATCTACGCGACGTTCCTCGCCGGGATGTTCGGGGTCAGTGCGACCCTGCACCGGCGCGACTGGGGCCCGCGGGCGTTCGGCTGGTTACGCCGCGCCGATCACGCGATGATCTTCGCCTGCATCGCGGGCACGTACACGCCGTTCTGCGTGCTTGGCATGCAGGAGCCCCTGGGCACGCGGATGCTGGTGCTCGCGTGGAGCGCCGCGGGGTTGGGGATCTTGCGTGCCGCGCTGTGGCCGCACGCGCCGCGCTGGGTCACCTCCGCGCTGTTCGTCGCGGTCGGCTGGGTGATGTTGGCCTATGGGCCAGAGGTCCGGGCGGCGCTCGATCCGCTCGCCTTCACGCTGCTCCTCGCGGGCGGTGCGTGGTTCACGGTGGGCGCCGTCGTCTACCTGTTCCGCAGGCCCGATCCGTGGCCCCAGGTGTTCGGCTATCACGAGGTGTTCCACGCGATGATCATCCTCGGGTGTGCGTGCCACTTCGTGGCCGTCACGCACATC
>JAYVRN010000137.1:0-7753 GCA_043776275.1 Myxococcales bacterium
GCACGTCGTCGACGCGCGGGCGGCGCCGTCGACGATCAGGTCGCGACCAGCCGGTGCGTGACGCGACCGCGCCGCTACCGGTCGAAGGCGGCCAGCCCGGTGATGTCCTGCCCGACGACGAGCGTGTGGATGTCGTGGGTGCCCTCGTAGGTGTAGACCGACTCGAGGTTGAGCATGTGGCGCCCGCACTGGTACTCGTCGGTGATGCCGTTGGCGCCGAGGATGTCGCGGGCGTCGCGCGCGATGTCGCGCGCCACCGACACGCAGTTGCGCTTGGCGAGCGAGACCTGCTGCGGCCGCAGCTTGCCGGCCTCCTTGAGTCGACCGAGGCGGAGATCGAGCAGCTGCGCCTTGGTGATCTCCTGGACCATCACCGCGAGCTTCTGCTGGACCAGCTGGTAGCCGGCGATCGGCCGGCTGAACTGCACGCGATCCCCGGCGTAGCGCAGCGCCTCGTCGTAGCAGGCCATCGCCGCTCCGACCGCGCCGTAGCAGATGCCGAACCGAGCCTGCGACAGGCAGGACAGTGGGCCGCGCATCCCGGCCACGCCCGGGAGCAGCGCGTCCTCGCCGATCTCGCAGTCCTCGAGGATCAGCTCACTGGTCACGCTCGCGCGCAGCGACCACTTGCCGTGGATGTCGCGCGCCGTGAAGCCCTTGCTCTTGGTGGGGACCAGGAAGCCGTGGACCTTGCCCTCGAGCTTGGCCCACACCAGCGCCACGTGGGCGACCGAGCCGCTGGTGATCCAGCGCTTGGTGCCGTTCAGCCGGTAGCCACCCGCCGTCTTGGTGGCGGTGGTCAGCATGCCCGTGGGGTTCGAGCCAAAATCGGGTTCGGTCAGGCCGAAGCAGCCGATCATCCGTCCGGCGGCCATCTCCGGCAGGTAGTGCTGCTTCTGGGCTTCGGAGCCGAACGCCCAGATCGGGTACATGACCAGCGAGCTCTGCACACTCACGAACGATCGGATCCCCGAATCGCCGCGCTCGAGCTCCTGGCAGATCAGGCCGTAGCCCGTGGGGCTGATCCCGGCGCACCCGTAGCCGGTCAGCGACGGGCCAAGTAGGCCCATCTCGCCGAACAGCGGCACCAGCTCGTGCGGAAACGTCCCCGCGGCCCAGTGCTTGCCGATCCCGGGCATCACCCGCGACGAGACCAGCTCGCGCACGGTGTCTCGGATCAACCGCTCCTCGTGAGTGTAGAGCTCGTCGATGCCGTAAAAGTCGAGCGCTGCGTACGCCATGGCGGCGGTTATCGCACGGCCCGGGTAGAAACTGGCGCCGCGTGTACCGGCCGTCATACTCGACGAGCATGCGGTTGCTCGTCGCGCTGGTCCTGCTCTCGGTCACGGTGGTCTCCGCGTCCCCGGCCACGGACCTCGGCGCGGCGTATCGCGCCTACGATGCCAACGACCTGGACGGTGCGCGCGCGGCGCTGGCCAAGCTGGACGACCGCTCCCTGGAGCTGCGCGACTATGCGGCCTGGCTGCGGGGCATGATCGCCCTGCGCACCGGGGATCTCGCCACGGCCGCAGCGGCGTTCGCCAAGCTCGACGGCTCACGGTTCGCGCGTGAGGCCGCGTGGCGGCGCGCCGACGTGACCTGGGCGCGGGGAGACCGCGAGGGGGCCGCGAAGGCCTATGCGAAGCTGGTCGAGGGTGACAGCGCGGGCGACATCGGCGACGTCGGGACGGCGAAGTTCCGGATCGCCGAGACCCGCAGCGGCAAGGCGGCGATCGCTGCGTATCGTCGGGTCGCGCTCGAGCATCCCTCGCACCCGCTCGCACCGCGTGCGCTGCAGAGGCTGGCGGAGCTCGGCGCACCGGCGCTGACCAGCGCCGATCGTCTCGAGCGCGCGAAGAACCTCTCGAACGCGCACCTGTGGGACGAGGCGATCTCCGAGTTCTCGCTGCTCCCCGAGAAGCTGCCGAAGGAGCTCGGCCTGCAGCGCGACTACTGGATGGCGACCACGCTGTTCAAGATGCGCCGGCGCTACGGCGAGGCCGGCCTGACGCTCTTGACGGTGTTCCAGGACATGGGCGGGTCCGCGGCCGAGGCGATGTTCCACGGCGCGCGTGCGCTGTCGCGGGCCGATCGCGATGACGATGCGATCCGCTGGTACCACAAGGTCGTCGACAGCTATCCGAAGACCGCGTGGGCCGAAGAGGCGCAGTACCTCTCCGGCTGGCTCGAGCTGAATCGTGGCAAGTACCGTGAGGCGATCGGGCCGCTCGAAGAATCGCTGCGCCGCTATCCGCGCTCGAAGTGGGTGGACGATGCCCTGTGGTCCCTCGGGATGGCGCACTACTTCCTCGGCGAGTGGGATCGTGCGCGCGATCGCCTCGAGGCGCTCGCGCGGCGCGGCGGCTCCCTCGAGGGCGGCAAGGGCATGTACTGGCTCGCGCGGATCGATCAGCGCCTCGATCGCAAGAGCGATGCGATCACGGCGTATCAGGCGACGATCGCGAAGTTCCCGTTCTCCTGGTACGCGCTCCTCGCGCACGCTCGTCTCGAGGCGCTCGGCGGAGATGTGCCGCCGTTTGGCGTCGCCGCTCCGAAGCCGCGCGGCCCCAAGCTCGCGGCCACGGTGGACGAGAGCCTGGCGCGGGACGAGCTGATCCGTCGGGTCGACGAGCTGCTCGCGGCGGGGATGGGCGTCGATGCCGGGATCGAGCTCGCGCGCGGTGAGGGTGGCTTCCTCAAGCGCAACGATCGCGGGGCGGCGTTCGCGATGCTGCTCGATCGCTATCGCAAGGCCGGCAACTTCAACCGGCCGTGGCTGCTCGCGGTGAGCTACAGCGGCTCGGCTCTCGACGGTCCGCCCGAGAATGATGCGCGGCGCTGGTGGGAGAACGCGTTCCCGCGTGCCTATCGCGACCTGATCGAGAGCTACCAGGCGCTCGGCAAGAACCCCGATGGGTACCTGTACTCGATCATGCGCAAGGAGAGCGGCTTCAACCCGCACGACCTGTCGTACGCCGATGCGCAGGGCCTGCTGCAGATGATCCCAGCGACCACGCGACGCGTCTCGAAGGAGCTCGGTATTCCCTACGATGCGGGCCGGCTCTACGAGCCCGCGTACAACATCCAGACCGGCAGCTGGTACATCGGGCACCTCCTCCAGAAGTTCAAGGGTCAGATCCCGCTCGGCGCCGGCTCGTTCAACAGCGGTCCGCGCCCGGTGATGCGGTGGATCGATCAGTACGGCGATCGCGAGATCGACGAGCTCGTGGAGCTCGTGCCGTACACCCAGACCCGCGAGTACATGAAGAAGGTCACGGAGAACTACGCGCGCTACCGCTACCTCTATGCAAACGAGGTCTACACGCAGCCGCTGACCGTCGACCAGCAGTACCTCGACGATCGCCTGACCTATTGATCAACGGACTTGCGCGTCTCCACTTGACGCCCTCGCAGTAACCGCCACCCTTGGGGGGTGGGAGCTGATCCGGACCCCCTGGTCGAGGAGCTGGTGCGGGCGAGGCGCGACCGGCAGGTCCTCGCCGTGGCCGTCGGCGTGGGCATCGTCGTCAGCGTGGTGCTCGGCCTCGGCTCCACGCTTGGCTCGATCGGTGGCGATCACGCACGCAACCACGGCACGCTCGCGTACTTCATCCTCCCGCTGCTCGCGAGCCTCGGCGTCGGGTACGGGCTGTACTGGCTGCGTCGGCGCCGGCGACGCGTGCGTTAGAAACGCGAAGCCCGCCGCGCCAGCGACGCGTGCGCTAGAAATGCGAGGCCCGCCGCGCCGGCGACGCGTGCGCTAGAAACGCGAGGCCCGCCGCGCCGGCGACGCGTGCGCTAGAAACGCGAAGCCCGCCGCGATCGTGAGATCGGGCGGGCCGGGCAGCAGCTGCGTGAGGTGGCTCAGGGGCAGTTGTCGGTGGTCGTGCCGTCCGCGAGCTTGGTGCAGTCCGGCTCGTTCGAGAACAGAACGCCCTTGACCTGCTTGACCAGCGCCTTCGACGGGCGGTTGACGGCGTGCTGGCTGGTCGAGAAATCCGAGTGGAGCTGCATGTGGAGGAGGAAGCGCTCCAGCTGCTGGTCGTACGACATCATCTCGAGCGGCGTGCGGTGGTGGACCTTCTCGAACGCCTTCCACTTCGCCTCGATCCAGCCGTGGATACGCCAGAACATGATGTTCGAGAGGTTGGTCTGCGGGTTGCCGACGTCAATCGGCGAGCTGTCGTCCATGAACTGACCGTGCAGCCAGTTGTGCATGCCGGCGCCGGCCGTCATGTCGCGGTCGTAGTTGCGGATCGAGTAGTCGGTCGCGTCCGGGTTGTCCGTCAGGCGCAACGTGGTCTGGAGGAAGTTGCCGAAGTCATCCTCGGTCGCGAACGAGGCAAAGTTGTTGAGCTTGGCGAGGCCGGCCTTGAACCGCGCGACGTCGCCACCCTGCTTCGTGAGCGCAGCGATCACGTCGGCGTCGGTCTTCCAGCCATCGAGGACGGCGGAGAACGTCGTGCGGCCATCGGGGTCGTTGGTGACCTTCTCGGTGCCCCAGCGATCCCTCAGGTGCGTGATCATCGCGCGGTGCATGGTGAGGAACTCGAGGCCATTGCCCGGGTCACCTTCCTGGAGATCCGCGCTCGCCTCGCCCACGCGCTTGAGCCAGCCGCGGCCCGAGTCACCGAGCAGGTACCACTTGCGGCTCATGTGGAAGACGATGTGGTAGTCGCCCCACTGATACTTCTCGAGGTACTCGTGGACCTTCTTGGGGACGATGTTCTTGATCGTCGACTTCCAGGTCACGTTGGCGGTGCCGTCGGCCTTGCCATCTCCGCCATCGACCGCACCCTGGTCGTCGGTGGCAGCGTCGGTGGCGCAGGCAGCGGTCAGGCTGAGTGCTCCGACGAGGATCAGTGCGATGGCTTTGCGCATGCCCAGAACAGTTTGCACTTCGTGTTCCATTGTCCGCACAACGTAACCTCCTGTAACTGCACAACTCCTGATCTCGTCGGCTGATCCACTAGCCGGTGTCTGTGGCAGCGAGCGGAAGCTCCAATGGCCGGTCTGGCGGAGAGCAGCTATCGTTCCCCCATGAAGCTCAAGGGCACCATCCACCACAACGACCTCGAGGGTGGGCACTGGACGGTTCAGACCGACAAGGGCGAGACCTATCAACTCAAGGGCAAGCTCGACGGCCTCAAGGACGGGATGAAGGCCGAGCTCGAGGGCAAGGTCGACAAGGGTGCGATGGGCATCGGGATGACCGGCCCGCACTTCGACGTTCAGAAGCTCCACGCTCTCTGAGACACTGGGAGCGATGGGCCTTCCGTATTTCGGATACGCCGAGTCCACCGGCGCGCTGCGCGAGCTCTACGACAAGATGCGCGAGCGGCCGATGCCGCCGGTCTACAGGCCGGCGCATGGCGGCGCACCGGGGATCATCCAGGCTCACAGCCTCGATCCCGCGCTGATCCCCAAAGTTTTCGGGACGTCGGCCACGCTCAACGGCGCCGGGCCCCTGACCTGGCCCGAGCGAGAGCTGATCAACGCGACGACCTCGCGGCTGAATCAATGCCTGTATTGAACGGCCTGTCACGCAGAGTTTCTGCGTGTCGCGCTCGAGGGTGATACGGCATTGCCGCAGGCGGTGATCCGCGATCCGCGCACCCCGCACGCCGACCCGCGGCTCCGCGCCCTCGCCGAGCTCGCCGTGGTCGTCACCACCGAGCCGTGGTCGCTCTCGCGTGGCCATCACTCGCGCGCGCACGAGGCCGGGCTGTCCGATGACGACATTCTCCACGCGATCCTGCTGTCCTCGTACTTTGGACACCTCAACCGGATCGCCGATGCGGTCGCGGTCCCACTCGACTACCTCGTCGTGCTCCAGGTTCCCGCCACCGATCCGACGGTGCCGGCACTCGAGCCATCGCCGCTCGCGATCACCGGCAAGCCGGCACTCGACCTCGCGCATCGCCCCGCCACGGCCGCCGCGATCGCCGCCTGGCGCACGTACATGTTCGATCGCGATGCGCCGCTGACCCGCCGCCAGCGCACGGTGATCGCGCGCTGGGTGTCCTCCTACCTCGGGGACGGCAGCATCTCGAACCCGGCCGATCTCACGGCGAACCCGGTCGACCACGCGCTGCGCTTGCTGGCCGAGCTCGTGACTCTCGCGCCGTGGCAGCTCTCGGACACGAGCTTCACGCAGCTCCGCAAGCAGGGCCTCGACGACGCTGCGCTGTTCGATGCCTGCGCCGTCGCGAGCTCCGCCGGCATGTTCGCGCGCGTCACCGTGGCCCTCGCGGCGCTCGGACGCGATCGAGCGTAGCTGCAACGCGACGCTGCACCGCACCGTTACGCTGCAACGCACCGCACCGCTACGCTGCACCGCACCGCAACGCACCGCACCGCTACGCTGCAACGCACCGCACCGCTACGCTGCAACGCACCGCACCGCTACGCTGCAACGCACCGCACCGCTACGCTGCAACGCACCGCTGCGACGCACCGCTGCGACGCACCGCTGCGACGCAGCAACGCGCCGCTACGGCGTGCTCACTTCGGAAGCTTGAACTTCACGTCGGCCCCGTTCGCGAGGCCGGAGTCCGCCGGACACGTGACCTTGATCGATTCGGTCTGTGCGTCGCTGACGGTGCACACGATCGTCTTGTCGCCCGCGGTGATGCTGACGTTGCCATCTGCGCCGATCTTGGTGGTCGGCGGGATCTTGAACGTGGCGACCGGCACCGTGGCACGCGTGATCGTGCCGATCACCTCGTCCGCGGCGACCTTCTGACCAACCTTGGCCGCGGTCACGAGCTTGCCGTCGGTCTGGGTCTTGATGGTCAGCTTGGCGAGATCGTCCTGCTTCTTGGTGATCGTCGCCTTCTTCTCGTCGATTGGCTTCTTGACGCGATCGAGCTTCGCCTGGGCGGCGGCGACGCCGGCCTGGTTGTTCTCCTTCTGCTGCGCGTCCGCGAGCTCCTTCTGGGCCGTCTCGATCGCGGCCGTGCCTGCATCAACGGTCTTCTGGAGGTTCGCGACCTCGGTGGTCAGCGCCTTCGCGCCGACGAGGGTGGCGATCACATCGCCGCCCTTGACGTCCTTGTCGGTGGCCTCGACGGTCTCGAGCGCGCCGGCCTGCGCCTTCACGTCCTGCGCAGGAGGCGTCTCGAGCGCGACCTTCGCTGTGGCTTCGGTGGGCGCTGGCGGCGGGGCCGGCTTCGGCGGGAGCTTCTGCGTGCTCGGCTCCGCTGCCTCGGGCTTGTTGAGCACGAACTTCCAGAAGAAGAACGCACCCGCACCGATCGCGGCGACGATCAGCAGGATCACGAGCACCGGATTCACGCGCTGCTGTGGAGCAGGCGGCGCGACCGGCGTCTTCTCGGTGGGCTGCTTGGGCAGCGCGACCGGCTTCTTGTCCGCAGCCTTGTCCGCGGGCTTCTTGTCCGCAGCCTTGTCCGCAGGTTTCTTGTCGGCAGCCTTGTCCGCAGCCTTGTCCGCGGGCTTCTTCTCCGCAGCCTTGTCCGCGGGCTTCTTCTCGGCAGCCTTGTCCGCGGGCTTCTTGTCCGCAGCCTTGTCCGCGGGCTTCTTGTCCGCGACCTTCTCGGCAGGCTTCGCAGCAACTGCCGCGGGCCTGTCGAGCTCGTCCTGCAGCTCCTTCGGGATCTCGACGGCGGTCATCACCTTGGACGCGCGGACCGCTTCCTTGACGTCGCCGGGCTTGATCGCGAGGTGGTCGCTCAGGTCCATCGAGAGGCCGGGCGAAGCGTCGGCGGGTGCCTTCGCAGCAGCCGCGGGCTTG
>JAYVRN010000138.1:0-7753 GCA_043776275.1 Myxococcales bacterium
TCCCTCGGGCTCCCGCTGATCCGCTGGCACGTGAAGTCCACCACCAAGGCCAAGGACGGCCTCTACGTCTACGACACGGTGGCGCGCCTCCACGACAGCCGGTTCGGGGATGCCTCGAACGTCCGCGACATCGCGAAGTACATCAAGCTCGGGCCGCTCGGCGAGGCGCTGGCCGCACCGTCGCGCGTGGTGCTGCTGATCGACGAGATCGACAAGGCCGATCTCGAGTTCCCGAACGATCTGCTGCACGAGCTCGATGCGATGAAGTTCCGGATCGACGAGACCGGCAAGGAGATCGCCGCCGCGGAGCGCCCTGTCGTCGTGATCACGTCGAACAACGAGAAGGAGCTGCCGGACGCGTTCCTCCGGCGCTGCGTGTTCCACTACATCCAGTTCCCGAACCGCGAGCTGATGGCCGAGATCGTGCGGGTGCACCACCCCGACATCACGGACAAGGTGCTCGACAACGCGCTCGAGGTGTTCTTCGGCCTGCGCGCCACGCCCAAGCTGCGCAAGAAGCCCTCGACCTCGGAGCTGGTCGATTGGATCCTCGCGCTCAAGAAGGCCAACGTCGATCTGTCCCGCGTCTCGGGAGGGATCCCGTTCCTCGGTACGCTGCTCAAGACCGAGCAGGACGTGGAGCTGCTCGGCAAGCGAGCGAAGGCGTAGCGCTTGCTGATCGATTTCCTGTTCGAGCTACGCGCGCGCAAGGTGCCGGTGTCCACGCACGAGTGGATGGCGCTGATGGAGGCGATGGCGCTCGGCCTCCACGAGAGCTCCCTCGATGGCTTCTACCGGCTGTGCCGCACGCTGTGCGTGAAGGACATCGCGCTCTACGATGCCTATGACGAGGCGTTCCTCGCGTACTTCAAGGACGTCTATCCCCAGGCGCTGGCGCTGACCGAGCAGCTGCTGGAGTGGTTGAACGATCCGAAGGCGTTCGATGCGCTGACCGCCGAGCAGCGCAAAGCTCTGGAGGGCCTCGATCTCGAGAAGCTGCGCGAGCTGTTCGCGCAGCGCATGAAGGAGCAGAAGGAGCGTCACGACGGCGGCAACCGCTGGGTCGGCACCGGTGGCACCTCGCCGTTCGGGACAGGCGGCAAGAACCCGAACGCGATGCGCGTCGGCGGGGGCGGTGGCCGCAGTGCGATGGCCGTGGCCGACGAGCGCCGGTTCCGGGAGTACCGCCGCGACGTGGTGCTCGACGTGCGCCAGATCGACGTCGCGCTGCGCGGCCTCCGCAAGCTCGGGCGCGAAGGTGCGATCGAGGAGCTCGATCTCGACGAGACGATCGACAAGACCTGCAAGAACGCCGGGGAGATCGACATCGTGTTCCGGCCACCACGCCGCAACCGCGTCAAGGTCCTGTTGATGATGGACGTGGGCGGCTCGATGGATCCGCACTCGGAGCTGATGTCACGGATGTTCACCGCGGCCTCGCGCTCGGGCCGCTTCGCGAAGTTCCGCAGCTACTACTTCCACAACTGCGTCTACAACACCGTCTACGAGGACGCCGAGTTCCGGAAGTCGGTCCAGGTCGCGGACCTGATCGCGGGCAGCGACCGCGACGAGAAGCTCGTGATGGTCGGCGATGCCCTGATGCATCCGGCCGAGCTCCTGGATCCAGGTGGCTCGATGTACCTGTACGCGCAGAGCCGCGCGTCGGGCCACGAGTGGTTGCGCCGGCTCGCGGCCCACTTTCGCAGCGCCGCGTGGCTCAACCCCGAGCCCGACAGGTTCTGGTCCGGCACCACGATCGAGGTGATCGCGAGCGTGTTCGGGATGTGGCCGCTGACGCTCGATGGCCTCGCGGCCGCCGTGCGTTACCTCGTGCGCGGCGGTGAGCGCCCGCGGGTCGGCGACCCGAGCAAGTGGCTCAAGGTCGGCTGAACCGCCAGCTCCGGCCACCGCGGGCCGGCGGTCGCTGCCGGCTGGTCGCCAAGCCGTGGCGGTTCAGGGCAGCTTCTTCACGAAGTCAGGCTCGGGCTCTTTCGGCCCGTCCTTGAGCGTCTGACCGCCCGACGGTGTCGCCGCGGAGCCTGCGGACCCGGTGCCGGTGGGCGGCTTGGCGGCCGAGCCGGTGCCCGTGGGCGCCGAGCCGGATCCAGTGCCGGTGGGCGGCTTGGTCGCCGATCCCGAGCCCGTGCCGGTGCCCGTCGGCGTGCTCGCCGAACCCGACGTGGTCCCCGCGGAGCCGGTCGTCGTGCCGGCGGAGCCGGTCGTCGTGCCGGCGGAGCCCGTGGTCGTACCGGCGGAGCCCGTGGTCGTGCCGGCGGAGCCCGTGGTCGTGCCGGCGGAGCCGTTGGATCCGGTCTTCACCGTGTTGTTGGTGGTCGTGTTCGTGTTCTGGACCACGGCCTGGACCGAGAGCTTCTCGTCGAGCTTGGTGATCATGCTCGACGCGTCCTCGGTGTACTTGCTGGCGTCGATCACGCGCTCGACGGGCTTCCAGCCGCTCTTGCGGATCAGGACGCGAACGCTCTTGCGCGCGGCCTGGACCTTGGACAGCTCGACATCGAAGGGGGTGGAGTGGCCGGTCGCGGCGCTGTCGATGAAGATCAGCGCGCCCGGCGGATCGCTCGCGACCGAGATGATGCGCGGCTTGGCGACCAGCTTGGCCTGGGTCTGGGCGCCGCCCTTGACCTCGACCTCGAGGAGCGCGAAGCCGGGCGCCTGGACGCGCGCCTTGTACGTCTTGCCCTTCTCGAGCTTGGCCTTGAGCGGGGCAGGGCCGGTCTGATCGGTGCCAAGCACCTCGACCGTGGCCTTGTCAGCGCCGACCGCGGAGATCAGCGTCTCCATCATCTCGGCGGCTGGCGTTGGAGTGCCTGCGCTGCCGTTCGAGCCGGTCATCGCGACCGCGCTGCCCGCGCTGCCGTTCGAGCCGGTCATCGCGGAGGCGCTGCCTGCCGAACCCGCGGAGCCATTCGATCCATTGGTTCCGCTCGGGTTTGTCATCGCCTCGGCGCTGCCGGCAGATCCAGCGGACCCATTGGTGACGGCGAGGGCCGAGCCGGCGGATCCTGAACCACCGGTCGTCGGCTTCGCCGTGGTCGTCTCCTCGGCCTTCGGCCGGATCACGAAGAACCACACGGCCGCGCCGCCCGCGGCGACGAGCAGGAGCAGGAGCAGGAGGATCGGTGCGTTCGACTTTGCCTTGGCCTCGGGGAGCTTGGGCTCCGCGGCGACCGCTCGCATGCCGGTGGGCTTGGTGACCGCGTCCTTGGCGACGACCCGCGACGATCCCGACGATCCAGACGATGCCGTCGCCGGCGGGCTCGACGGCGTGGAGGTGCGCGTCGGGACCCTCGGGGCTTCCATCCCGAGGATGGTCTTCAGGCTGTCCGGGCTCGAGCTGGACGCGAGCCCCGGCGCAGGATCGTTCCTGGGCGACGGCGTGGTGTCGAGCAGCCGCGGCTGGTTGCGCGCCTCGGGCGGGCTCGGCAGCCCGGGCGCGGAGTCACGATCGACGACCGCGTGGCGGGGCGAGGCGTCGGCTTGTGGGGGATCCGCGAGCGTCGAGTCCGCGCGAGGCCGCCGATCGGCGAGCTCGTCGCGGAGCGTGGTGGTCGAGGTGGCATCGGCGGTCTGTGCGATCAGCTCGTCGAGCGCACGGACCTTGGTGGCCTCCTCGAACGCCTCCTCGGGGAACTCGTCGGCATCGGAGTGGAACGGCATCGGCCGTGGCAGCGGCGTGCCCTGATCCCCGAACGAGTCGGGGCGCTTTCGCCGGGGACCACCCGAGCCGCTGCTCTCGTTGCCGAGCAGCGCCTCCTGGACCGGCGCCGGTGCGACGCGGGTCGGGGTGTCCGTGAACATCGGCGGCTTGGTGGTCTCCGTCGGCGGCCGCTGCGGAGCCTGCTTGGCCTTCTCCGACAGGATCCGCTCGAGGATGCCCTGGCTACCTTCGGCGAGGCGGTCGAACCGCACGCCCATGCCGGGCGCGATCGCCGGGCGACTCGGATCGTTCTCGCGGGTCCACACGACCGTGCCCTCACCCGCGATCAGCGGAGAGGCATCGCGCAGCTGGAACTCGAACCGCATCTGGGTCCCGACCGCCAGCGGCTCCTTGGTCCGGATGAAGATGCCGCCCTGGCTCACGTCCACGGCATAGCGCTCGATGAACTGCTCGAGCGTCTCGCTCTTGAACTTGATCTTGAGCGTGACCGGCGTGCGCTTTCCCTGTCGCGTATTTGGATCGGCCAAAGCGGTTCTCCCGATCGGTGTGCACCTGACTCATCGCCAGGCGCAAGACACCGATTTGCCTAGATTCTATGGTGGGGCGGTGCGCAATGCAACGCGCGCCTGGGATTGTGGGGGGCGGGGGTACTTCCTGCGCTCGTGGGTGGGAGCGTATGGTCGCGCCAGATGTCTCCCGCGATCCCCCCGATGATCCGTCCGATTCGCCGAGTTCTGGTCGCCAACCGGGGCGAGATCGCGGTCCGTGTCATGCGCACTTGCAAGGAGCGCGGTGTGGGCACGGTGGCGGTCTACAGCGATGTCGATCGCCTCGCCCCACACGTCCTCATGGCGGATGCCGCCGTGGGCCTGGGCCCGGCCGCGGCCTCCGAGAGCTATCTGGTGATCCAGAAGATCCTGGACGCCTGCGCGCAGAGCGGCGCGGATGCCGTCCACCCGGGCTACGGGTTTCTGTCGGAGAACGAGGACTTCGCCGATGCGTGCGCGGTCGCCGGGATCACGTTCATCGGCCCGTCGTCGGAGGCGATGCGCAAGATGGGGAGCAAGACCTCTGCGCGCGAGACCGTCACCGCCGCCGGCACGCCCGTGGTGCCCGGTAACAATGGACCCAATGGCGACGGCTTTCCGAGTGCCGAGCTGGCCCTCGTCGCCGCGCGGGCGATCGGCTTTCCCGTGCTCATCAAGGCGGCCGCGGGCGGTGGCGGCAAGGGGATGCGGCTGGTCGCGACCGAGGCGGAGCTCGCCCCGGCGTTCGCGGGTGCGGTGCGCGAGGCGACCTCGTCGTTCGGCGACGGCACGGTCTATCTCGAGAAGGCCATCTTGCAGCCACGCCACATCGAGATCCAGGTGTTCGGCGATCAGCACGGCAACCTGGTGCACCTCGGCGAGCGCGACTGTTCGATCCAGCGTCGTCACCAGAAGGTGATCGAGGAGGCGCCCTCGCCGGTGGTGTCAGCCGAGCTGCGCGCGCGGATGGGCGCGGCCGCGGTGGCGGCGGCGAAGGCGGTGGACTACGTCGGCGCCGGGACCTGCGAGTTCTTGCTGTCGGCCGACGGTAGCTTCTACTTCCTCGAGATGAACACGCGGCTCCAGGTCGAGCACCCGGTGACCGAGATGATCTACGGCGTCGATCTGGTCGCGTGGCAGCTCGACGTCGCCGAGGGCCGCACGCTGCCGATGACCCAGGCGCAGCTCGATGCGCGACGGCGCGGCCACGCCGTCGAGTGCCGGATCTACGCGGAGGATCCCGTGAAGTTCCTGCCGTCACCGGGGCGGATCACGCACCTGCGGGTGCCCGATGGTCCGTACATCCGAAATGACAGTGGCTGCTACGAGGGCGCCGAGATCCCCGTGCACTACGATCCGATGATCTCGAAGCTCGTGGTGTGGGGCGAGGATCGCGCGACGGCGGTCGCCCGGATGCGCCGCGCCCTCGACGAGTATGCGGTGCGCGGCATCGAGACCAACCTCGCGTTTCATCGCCGCTGTGTGCGCCATGAAGCGTTCATCGCGGGCGAGTACGACACCGGCTTCATCGGCCGCAATGCGCAGCAGCTCGCCCCACGCGCCGATCCCGCGCAGCTCACCGCGGCGATCATCGCGGTGGCGCTCGACCAGAGCCAGGGCGTGCACGCGCAGGTCCGTCCCGCCGCGCCGACCAACGGTGCCGCGCTCGCGCCTGCGTCGAGCGAGATCTCCGGCTGGCGACGGCAGCTCCGGTAGCACATGGCGATCCGCGAGATCTTCATGCGCAGGGTGCGCCGGGTGGAACGTGTGCGCTGGTGTGTCCTGCCGATCGTGCTCGCCGCGTGCGGTGGCGATCCCGTGCTCGGTGAGGACACCGGCTCGACCTGCCCGCCGACCGACCCACCGACCTTCGCGAGCTTTGGCCAGGGCTTCATGCAGACCTACTGCCTCGATTGCCACTCGCAGCTACAGACCGGTGATGCTCGCCAGGGCGCGCCGGTGACGATCGACTTCGATACGCGGAGCCTCGTGCGCGAGAACACGAGCCGGATCGATCAGCAGGCGGCGTTCGGACCCACCGCGCGGAATCGGCTGATGCCGCTCGCCGGCCATGATCCGGTGCCGAGCGATGACGAGCGGATCAGGCTCGGTGAGTACATCGCCTGCGAGATCGGCCGATGATCCGTCAGCGGGGATCTACGACCATACCCCGCCAGACAGATTGATCAACGGTGAATCTTCGGCAGTGATCACCACCAGCTAGACGCACTTGCTAGCGCATTGCGTGTTCGGAACGGAGTCGGTAGAACCCACGGATCCATGGCGCAGCACCAGACCAAGTTTGTGTTCGTCACCGGCGGTGTTGTCTCCTCTCTCGGGAAGGGGATGGTCTCGGCGTCAGTCGGCGCGCTGATGGAGAACCGCGGCCTCAAGGTCGCGAACATGAAGCTCGATCCGTACATCAACGTGGATCCGGGCACGATGAACCCCACGCAGCACGGCGAGGTGTTCGTCACCGATGACGGCGCGGAGACCGATCTCGATCTCGGGCACTACGAGCGGTTCGTCTCCACCAAGATGTCCCGTCTCAACAACATCACCACGGGGCAGGTCTACTCGGCGGTGATCGGCAAGGAGCGCCGCGGCGAGTACCTCGGCTCCACGGTGCAGGTGATCCCGCACATCACCGATGAGATCAAGCAGCGGATCCTGCGCTGCGCCGAGGGCCTCGATGTCCTCGTGGTCGAGGTCGGCGGCACCGTCGGTGACATCGAATCGCTGCCGTTCCTCGAGGCCGTGCGTCAGCTCCGCGTCGAGGTCGGCACGCAGAACTCGGTCAGCGTGCACCTGACCCTCGTGCCGCACATCCGCGCGGCGGGCGAGTTCAAGACCAAGCCCACGCAGCACTCGGTACAGAAGCTGCGCGAGATCGGCATACAGTGTGACGTGCTGGTGGTCCGCTGCGAGCAGATGCTCGACGACGCCACGATCAAGAAGATGGCGATGTTCTGCTCGGTCGCCGCCGATGCGGTGTTCCAGTCGGTGGACGTCGACACGGTCTACCGGCTGCCGGTGATGCTGAGCGAGCAGGGCCTCGATTCGAAGCTCGCCACGCTGCTCAACATCTGGTCGCGCGCGTCGCGGCTGTCCGCCTGGGAAGAGGTGGTGCGTCGGGTCACCGAGCCCAAGCGCAAGGTCACGATCGGGTTCGTCGGCAAGTACGTGTCGCTGGTCGAGGCGTACAAGAGCCTCAACGAGGCGCTCCTCCACGGCGGCATCGCGAACGATTGCCGGGTTGCGATCCAGCACATCGACAGCGAGGAGCTCGAGAAGGTCGGCGTCGCCGGCCTCGCCCAGTACGACGGCATCCTCGTCGCGCCCGGGTTCGGCGCGCGTGGCACCGAGGGCAAGATCGCAGCGGTGCGCTATGCGCGCGAGCAGAAAGTACCGTACTTCGGCATCTGCTTCGGCATGCAGATGGCGTGCATCGAGTTCGCGCGCCACGTGTGCGGGCTCGAGAAGGCGAACTCCACCGAGATCGATCCGGCCACCCCCCACCCGGTGGTGGACCTGATGCCCGACCAGC
>JAYVRN010000139.1:0-29755 GCA_043776275.1 Myxococcales bacterium
CCCGCGGACCTCGTAGCTCGCAGGATCCACACCGAACCCGACCCCGAGCTTGACCTCGTGGCGCGCACTCTCGGCGACGTCGACCTTGACCGCCACCACGGGTCCACCGGCCTTGTCGGGTTGCACGCGCACCGTGGAGAAGCGCCCGAAGCCGTAGAGCGCGCGCTGGGTCTTCGCGATCGCCGCCGCCGAATAGACCTGGCCCGGCACGAACTGCAACCGGCGCTCGACCGCGGCGCGGAGCTCACCATCCACGCCATGGATCTCGATCGCACCGAACGTGCACTTGGGGCCCGGGTCGTAGACCAGCTGAACGATCGCCGTGTGGTTCGCGCGATCAGCGATCACCTTGGCATCGAGCTGAACGTGGGCGTAGCCCGCATCCTCCACGATGTTCTTCAGGGCATCCTTCGCAAGATCGTAGGTCGCGTACTCGAACGGCGCGCCATCCTCGAGGGGGAGCCGCGCGCGGACCATGGCCACCGTCAGCTCCGGATCCTCCGGCAGGCCGAAGATCTCGACGCGGGTGGACGCGCGCACGCCTTCCTCCACGGAGTAGATCACCGTCGTCGCGTCGCCCTGCCGCTCCGTGCGAGAGCGAACATCGACATCGAGATAGCCCCGCCGCAGGTACTCGCCGCGGATCCGATCGGCATCGACCTGCACCTGATACGGGTCCGGCGCACGACCGCGCTTCTGCGTACGGTGGAGCGCCAGACCGGTGACCAGGGTGCTGTCGCCCAGGCGCTTGTTACCCTCGAACTTGATCGCGCGGAGCCACTCGTCGCCCGGGCGATGTGCGGGTGCCCGGGAGCAAGCCCCGAGCACGAGCACCATCAGGCCGAGTCGAGAGCGGGCCACGACCATCGTCTCCGAGGCCTTCGCAAGATCGAGACCGCCGTAACTAGGCGTAACACCTACGCAGGGCCGAGCGCCTGCGCCCATGCGCGGGCGCGCACGCCCACCTCGCACGGCCGCCGGTCATTCACCGTGACGGGTGCTCGTGATCGCGATCCCGCTCGGCCTTGCCGCGGAGCGCGCCTACGAGGATGGGGATCGCCGCGATCACGAGCACCACGGCCGCCCCCTTCACGAAGGAGCCACCGCTCACGAACATGATGCCCACGAGCATCGCGAGCAGCACCGAGAAGAACGCGGTGAGCCCCACCACGGAGTGTGGAACGCCGTCGGGCTCGCGTTGGACGTCTTCGCTCATGCGGCGACCTTGCGGCCGGTGGTCAGGCGGTAGATCCCGAGCAGCACGAGCGCGCCCACGATCGACCCGAGGATGCCCGGGCCCTCACCGACCTGGTACCAGCCGAGCGCGTGCCCGAGGAAGCCGGCGATGAACGCACCCGCGACACCGAGCAACATCGTGATCAAGATGCCACCCGGATCCTTACCGGGCATGACGAGCTTGGCGAGACCGCCGACGACGAGACCGATGATGAGCGTCATGAGGATGGACATGACCAAGGTCGGAGCATCGGACGTGCCACGCGCGCATCTACGCGACTGCGCGGAGTTGGCGAGCGCCTCCCGTGCGCCGAGGCACGGTGTGCGGACGAGCTACCGCTTCGGGGGCGGTTTCGCCCCGCCAGCCTCTTCGTGCAGCACGAGATGATCGAGGACCACGGCCTCGCGCCAGCGCTCGAGCACCGCGGGATCGGCGAGCGCCCCACGGACCGAGCTGCCTTCGGGCGGCGGGCTGAGCACGGCCAGGCGGTTCAGCACGAGCTCGCGATCCGTACAAGGTGCACCACACGCCTGGCTCGAGCCGTCCGCGGGCACCAGCACCGCGAGGTTCGCGAGCGTGATCGCATCGCCGGTGTCGGCCGCCGCCAGCACGCGCTCGAGTGCACCCGGCGCGCCCTGTTCGAACTCGATCACCGCGGCGCGCAGCTCGGCGCTCGCTTCCGTGGCGACCGGAACGCTCGGCTTGCGGCCCTCGAGCAGACGCGCCGACGTGCCCGCGGGTGCGACGATCAACGCGTGCGCCGAGGTCTCGAGCTCGACCTTGCCCGACTGCACCTCGATCGTGCCCCGGCCGCGGGCGTCGATCTCGATCGTGTACTCGCAGCCGAGATCCGTGACACCGGTGCTCGGCGTGGTCACCGCGAAGATCCGCGGCGGTGCCGTGACCCTCGCGTGCATGCGACCGCGCTCGAGATGGAGCTGACGCTTGCCGGGCACGCTGCGATCGAGCCGCACGCGCGTGTTGGCGAACAGCTCGGCGGTGCCGATATCGGCGATCGCGAGCTCGGCGCTGGCCGCACCGGTATCGAGCACTCCGCCTACTGGCAACACACCGCGCGCGACCGTGCCGTCCTCACACACGACCGAGCCACCACGCGCCGTGAACGCGAAGCCGGCGTCGCCGCTGCACGCCGATCGCGGAGACGATCGCAGGTAGATCACGAGGGCCGCGGCGGCAGCGAGCGCGACCGCACCGCCGACGATCCAGGGGGCGCGTCCGCGGTTTCGGCGGAGCCTGACCTCGTCGAGCGGACGATCGTGGGCGAGCGGCGCGAGCAGCTGCTCGAGGCGTTGGACCTCCGGATCGGCGGGACCCGAGCGATCCCACAGATAGTCATCCGGCTTGTTCATCCGCCTCCTCGCTCGTGATCCCGAGCTTCTCGCGCAAGAGCTTCATCCCGCGGTGCAGGTTGACGCGCACCGACCCCGGCGACAACCCCGTCTGCTCGGCGATCTCGGGCCCGGTCATGCCCTCGACGAGCCGGAGGATCAGCGTCTCCTGATACGCCTCGGGGAGCGCGCGCAGCGCCCCCAGGACCTGTGCCACCTCCGCCGGGCGCGGCACCTCGCCGCCCACATCGGTCAGCTCGTCCGTGGGCTTCTGGCCGCGCACGTGATCGATCGCCCGATTGCGTGCGATCGCGAGCAGCCATCCCGGGAACGCGGCCACCTCACCCAGCTGCGGCAACCGTTCGAGGGCGATCGCGAACACATCCTGCACCACGTCCGCGGCGTCGCCATAGCGCACCCGCGCGAGCACCACGCCGTGCACCGCGCGCGAGAATCGCTTGTACAGCTCGGCGAACGCCGCGCGATCCCCACGCCGCGCCGCGATCACCACCGCAGGCAGCTCCTGCACGGGCGCGATGTAGGCAGCGATGGAGAGGACGAGGTGGGTCAGCATGACCGTGCAACGGGCGTCGACCTTGCGGGCGCACCCGCGGATCGCAACGCTTACGAAGACGAGACAGACGGGGGAACTGTTAGCGAGGAACAATGCCGAGTGATCACGCGCCGATCGATCCGCTATCGACGATCGCCACCCCGGCCCCCTTGAGCTCGGCGATCGCTCGCTCACCGTCGCCCGGCTTGAGATCGACGGCGCGGCAGCCGTCCTCGACGAGCCAGACGTCGAAGCCGAGCTGGCGCGCATCGAGCGCCGTGAACTTCACGCAGTAGTCCGTGGCGAGCCCGAGGATGTAGAGCTGCTTGACCCAGCGCTCGTGCAGCCACGGCCCGAGGCCGGTGGCCTTGGCGTGGCCGTTGTCGAAGAAGCCGCTGTAGCTGTCGATCTGCGAATCGGTGCCCTTCTGGAACACCTGCGTCAGCCTGGTGCGATCGAGGTCGTGGTGGAGCTCGGCGCCGCGCGAGTCCTGCACGCAGTGCGCGGGCCACATCACCTGCCGCACCCCACCGAGATCGATCAGATCGCCCACCTGCGTGCCCGGGTTGTTCACCGCGAAGCTCTTGTGCGCCGCGGGGTGCCAGTCCTGCGTGGCGACCACGGTGCTGAAGTGAGGCATCAACCGATTGGCCACGGCGATGGTCTCGTCCCCGCGTGCGACCGCGAGGGCACCACCCGGGCAGAAGTCGTACTGGAGGTCGACGAGGATCAGGGCGCGCATGAACGGCTCAGTGCACGGCCGTCAGCTGCTTCATGAAGATCTGGACCGAGGCTTTGATCAGCGTGCGCCGCTTCTCCTCGGTGGCGTCGCGTGCATCGTGCCTGGTGTCCTCGCGGAACGTATCCGAGCGCACCTCGCGCGGAGGGCCATTCGGGACCGGCGCGTCCACCACGTGCGGGCGGCGGCACAGCACCTGCGAGACGCCCTCGTACTCGGGGCCGCCATCCTTGCTGGTGCTCTTGCCCATCACCAGCAGCGCGACCACACCAGCCGCCGCCACGCCGGCACCGATCGCGGGCTCCTGGGCGCCGCCCGCGATGCCGATGCCCGCGGCGATGATCAGCCACGGCCACCACGGGCGCCGGGTCGTGTACTGCTGGCGCGCGTTGACCTGGAACCGGATCAGCGACGAGGCGTCATCGGCCTGGGTGTTCTCGACGTGGCGATAGCTCCACAGCACCGAGCCGGTGGAGACCTGCACCATCTTGAGATCGAGAACGCTCGTCATCCCGCTGATCTTCGGCGCGTTCTTCGCGTGGTACGCCTTGCACGCGGCGTTGTCCTGCGCGGTGACCTGCAGCGGCCGCAGCGGCTGATTGCCCTCGCCGATGAAGTAGCGGAACTCGCTCGACTCCGCGCGATCGAACTCCTCGATCACGTCGAGCTCGTTGACCTCGAACAGCAGATCGATCTTCTGCTCCTTGGCCTGATCGAGCGGCTTGCTCGCGCCCTTGAGCGATTGCCAGGTCACCACGTCGAAGCCGACCTTCTCCGCTTCACGCTCGAGCTCCGACATCGTGACGCCGCACTGCATGCGGATCACGCGCTTGTCGACCGTGCTCGAGGTGTCCGCCGCGCGCATGTCGAGGCAGGTATCCGGCGGCACGAACGCCACCCGCTTGAACTTCTTGATCGCGTCCGTCGCCTTCGGGGGAGCCGTTGGTGGCGCCTCCCGATCGAGCGAGGCGGTCGCGGTGGACGTGTACCCGTAGTAGCGCTGGGTGCCGACGGTCCGGACGGACGTGGAACCACATCCGAATCCGAGGACAACGGCGAAGGAGACGAGCAGACACGGTCTCATCCCGGCAGGATCGGCGGCCCTCCCGCCGATTTCAACGAATGGGACCGACTATTAGATCGAGAGCTCGAAGCCCTGCTTCGCCAGCCGGTCGTACTTGCGCCGATCGAAGCGATACAGGCGCGCCGCGCGGTGCCGAACGCCCTGCTCCACCTCGTCGGTCTCGACCACCAGGTCGAGCGAGAGGATCTTCTTCCGGAAGTTCCGCTTGTCGAGCTCCGTGCCGAGGATGATCTCGTAGAGCCGCTGCAGCTGGGTCAACGAGAACCGCGGCGGCAACAGCTCGAAGCCCACCGGTGCGTAGCGGACCTTGCCGCGGAGCCGCTCGTGAGCGCGCGCCACGATCTCCGAGTGATCGAAGGCGAGCTTCGGGAGATCGTCGAGCGCGAACCAGCCCACGCCCATCGCGTCGGTCGCCGCCCGGATCCGGTGATCGCTGAGCTTGGCGAGCGCGTAGTAGGCCACGGTGACCACCCGCTCGCGCGGATCGCGATCGAGTGTGCCGAACGTGTAGAGCTGCTCGAGGTAGACGTCGGTGACGCCGGCCTCTTCTTCGAGCTCGCGCCGCGCGGCAGCGTCGATCGTCTCGTCCACACGCACGAAGCCGCCCGGCAGCGCCCACGCGTGCTGGAACGGCACCAGCTTGCGCTGGATCAGCAGCACCTTGAGATCATGCTCGTCGAGCCCGAACACCACGCAGTCCACGGTCAGCGCCGCCCGCGGATACTCGTACGAATGGCTCATCGGTCGGCGGCCCCCGAGGCGACATAGCTGCGCAGCTCCGCGAGCTCGCGCTCGAAGCCGCCCGAGACGATCGGGAACCTGCACCACGAGCGAGGATCGACGTTGCGATCGTCGAGGTGGAACGCCGGTGCCATGCGCTCGCGCTTCCACTGGTTCTTGCACCACAGCCGGAAGAACCGCTCGATCCACACCGCGATCTGCACGGGCGAGTACTCCGCGTAGCGCGGCAGCAGCTCCTGCAGCACCTCCACGGGCGTGTGCTTGTCGCGGATCGCCGAGTCCTCAACGGCTTCGAGGAAATCGTACGGCATCAGATCGGCCTCGTCGGTCTGGGCCTTGCCGTCCTTGTTCGCGGAGGCCGGCCGCAGCTCGGCGGTGGGCTGCTGCGCGTTGATCAGGCGCAGCGTCGGGATCGGATCGTGGCCGACCGGCCCCTTGGTCTCCATCCACAGCAGCCACTGGCGCAGGTAGGTCTTGTCGATGCCACCGAGAGGCGCGAGCCCCCCCGCGGTGTCACCGTCCATCGTGGCGTAACCGACGGCGGCCTCCGAGCGGTTGGACGTGGTGAGCAGCACCGCGCCGCGCAGGTTCGCGAGCATCCAGATCGAGGGTGCTCGCACGCGGGCCTGGATGTTCTGCAGCGTCAGATCGTCCTGCTCCCAGGTCAGCTTGCGTCCGAGCGCCTTCTCGAGCGAGTGGATGTACGCCTTGTACTGGATGTCGACGTCGATGATGTGGAACTCCGAGCCGACGGCCTTCGCGATCATCTCGGCCGCGTGGCGCGTGACAGGCCCCGAGTTCTCCGTGGGCTGGTACGCGCACGACAGCAGCGCGCCGACCGCCGCGTTCGCGCCGCCGCCCTGCTCGAGCACGTCGTGCAGCCGCCGGATCGTGGGCAGATGCTGCCGCACGCCCCCAGGCCCGAGCTCGCCGAACGCCATCTGCACCGAGAGTGCGACGAGGACCGCGCAGGCGGCGGAGTCCGCACCTCCCGACAGCGAGACCACGTAGCCCTGCGCCCGGCTCTTGCGAAGGTAGTCCCACAGGCCAAGGGCGATCGCGCGCGCGAACTCTTCCTCGCGGACGCTCGCCCGGTCCTCCCATGACAGGGTGGTCTTGGGCGGCTTCTCGGGCTTGCGCTCCGCCCACACGAACGGGAACTCCACCACCTGATCCTCGGCATCGTGCCGTGGACGGTGACTGCCGCGCCGCGCCTGCTCGCGACGATTGCCATCGATGTCGACGATCGCAGTGGACAGCTCCACGTCGTGGAACGAGAACCGCTTGCCGCGCGCCAGCAATTCGCCGCCTGACGCGATCATGCTGCCGCCGTCGTACACGATCCGGCCGGCCTCGTTGCCGAGCAGGTTCGCGTACAGGTATGCGACGCCATAGGCGCGGGAACCTTCGACGACGAACCGCTGCCGCACCGCGAACTTGCCGAACGCGAAGTGGCTCGCGGAGGGGTTGCACAGGATGTCCGCGCCGCGCAGCGCGAGGTCCGTGCCCGGGCGGTTGGCGACCCAGGCGTCCTCGCAGATCTCGAACCCGATCCGGATGTCGCCGATGTCGAACAGCAGATCGCCGATCGGGAACCGACGGGTCGTGCCATCGGCCGCGGTGCGCTCGAGCGTGTCGACCTCTCCGGCCGGCCACGCCTTGAACCAGCGCGGCTCGTAGTGGATGCCGTCGCCGGCGAGGAACTGCTTGGCCGCGAAGCCCACGATCTGGCCATCGGCGAGCAGGGCGGCGGCGTTGTACAGCGCCTTCTCGTGATAGATCGGCAGACCGACCGCGACCACCATGCCGTGGGTCAGCGGCGCGAGGGCCTCGAGCTGCGAGAACGCGGTGTCCTGCAGGCCGTCCATGAAGAACGCGTCCTCACAGCCGTAGCCGGTGATCGCGAGCTCGGGGAGACAGAGCAGCGAGGCGCCCTCGGCGCGCGCGTGCTCGATCGCCATCTTGAGGTGGACGAAGTTCTCGTCCCAGGCAAACGGGGTCTGGTTGACACAGGCGACGGCGACCTTGACGAGTCTCATGACGACCTACCGGTTGGAGATCAGATGCTCGGTCAGCAGCTGTGCGGTGCTGTCGACCTGTAGATAGTCGTTCGCGAGTGCGACGGCTCGGGGATGGCTGTCGGTGACCACGATCTTGCCGAGTAGACCACTCGCGCGGATCTTGGCCAGCGAATCGCCCGGGAACAGACCATGCGTCGCGATCGCATCGATCGAGGCGGCCCCCGCCTGCCGGTAGGCCTCCGCGGCCCCGAGCAGGGAGCCACCGGTCCGGATCATGTCGTCGTAGATCACCACGCGCTTCCCGGCGACCTGCGCCGAGACACCGGTGACGTGGGTCTCGCTGCCGTCGACGCGGCGCTTGTAGACGAACGCCGCGGCCACGCCGAGATCGTTGGCGAGCGACTCCACCCACTTCGCGCGTCCGGCATCGGTGCATGCGAGCACGAAGTCGTCACCGCCGAGCCGGCGGGCCGCCGCGGTCACGATCGACTTGCCGTAGACATGGATCGTCCGGATCCCGCCTTCGAAGTAGTGCGCGATCGAGCCCACGTGGAGATCGAGCATGAACACCTGCGTGCCGCGGCTCGCCATCGGGATCGAGGACAGCAGGCGGGCACGGGTCTTCGCCGTCACGATCTCGCCGGTGCGCACCGAGCGCTCCATCGTGGAGTAGCCGAAGAACGGGATCACCATGCGCAGGCGATACACGCCCTCGGCGACCAGACCGCACGCGAGGTCATAGAGCTCGAGGGTCGCGGCATCGTCGGGGGTGCCGCCGATCAGGATCACATCACGGTCCGCGGGATCGGTGATGATCCGGAGATAGTGCTCGCCATCGGGGAACGCCTTGCGCTCGATCACGCCTTGCTCCCAACCGCCGGCGGTGGCGATCGCCGAGCCGAGGTACGCATAAGGCACCGTCGAGAACACGAGAGGGGTGGTCATTGGTCGTGCTCCGGGGTGGCCTGCCGCGCGGCAGCGATCAGCTGTTGCTTGCGCCCGTGGACATGCGCGTCGAGACCCACGGGATATGGCTGCGGGTTGAGGAACCGGCGGGTGCGCGGCGACAGCGCGGCGAGATCGGCGGCGGCCCGCGCGCGACAGGTGGCGAGATCCTCGGTGCCACCCGTGCGGACGCCGCGATCGAGCATCGTCACCAGCAGATCGGCACTCGCATCGAACACGGGCGTCACCGCGGCCCGCAGCGGATCCTCGATGTCGTGGAGAGAGGTCCCCACCAGGCCGTGCTCGGCGTCATAGATGATGTCGCCGACCAGCTCGCCGCCGCGTCGCATGCGGCGGACCTGCAGGATGCCGGGGTTCGAGATCTTGATCGGCTGCTCGCTGAGCTTGATCGCCTCCCGCCACGCGCCGTCCTCGCCGCGATACGCGCCGAGCTTGTAGACGCCCCCGAGGGCGGGCTGGTCGAACGCCGTGACCAGCTTGGTGCCCACGCCGAACACGTCGATCTTCGCACCCTGATCGAACAGGCTCGCGATCACCTGCTCGTCGAGATCGTTGGAGGCGACGACCTTCGCGTCGGGGAATCCGGCCGCATCGAGCATCCGGCGCGCTTCGATCGAGAGGTGTGCGAGGTCGCCCGAATCGAGCCGGATCCCGGCGAGGGCATAGCCCTTGGCGCGCAGCTCTCGTCCGACCTCGATCGCATGAGCCACGCCGGCGAGCGTGTCATAGGTGTCGACGAGGAATGTGCAGTTTCCCGGCATCGCGTCGGCGTAGGCGCGGAACGCCGCGAGCTCGTCGCCGTGGAACATCACCCAGCTGTGGGCGTGGGTGCCGCGCACGGGGATCCCGAACAGCTTGCCGGCGAGGACGTTCGAGGTGGCGATGCACCCACCGATGTACGCCGCTCGCGAGGCCGCGAGCCCGCCATCGATCCCCTGGGCGCGGCGCAGGCCGAACTCGAGTACGGGCGCGCCCTTCGCGGCGGCGACGACCCGCGATGCCTTGGTGGCGATCAGGGTCTGGAAGTTGATGATGTCGAGGAGCGCGGTCTCGACCAGCTGGGCCTGCAAGATCGGCCCGCGCACGCGCAGGATCGGCTCGTGCGGGAACACGAGGCTGCCCTCGGGGAACGCGTCGACCGTGCAGGTGAACTTCATCGCGCCGAGGTAGTCGAGGAAGCCCTGCGGGAACAGCGGGCCCTTGGTGGCATCCTGGAGTGTGGCGAGGAACGCGAGGTCATCCGGGGTGAACCGGAACCTCTCGAGGAACGCGAGGGCCGGCGCGATGCCCGCGGCGATCGCATACCCGCCACCGAACGGGGGCCGGCGATAGGTGAGGTGAAACACGCTCTCCCGCTCGCTGTGACCACCCTTCCAGTAGCCGCAGGCCATCGTCAGCTGGTACAAGTCCGTGAGTAGCGCGAGCGAGCCGCCGTACATGTCCAGGCCGTCGGTCGAGCGTTGTTCGGGCACGTTTATAGTGTAATCTGTACACTAACTGACCGATGTCAACAAGCGACGAAGCCGTGGTGGTCTGGGGGGAGGTCCTCTGGGACCGATTCCCCGACGGTGACCAGCTCGGCGGCGCCCCCGCCAACGTCGCTTACCACCTCGGCCAGGCCGGCGGCTGGGCCCAGCTCGTCACCCGGGTCGGCGATGACGAGCTCGGTCGGCGTGCCACCACCCGCCTCGCCGAGATGGTGGATACGTCCCTGGTCCAGATCGATCCCGAGCGCGCCACGGGCGAGGTCGGCGTCACCGTCGAGCAGGGCGAGCCCCGCTATCAGCTGTTCGACGGCCGCGCGTGGGAGCGGATCGCGTGTACGCCGCAGGTCGAGACCGCGATCGCCGAGGCCGGGGTCCTGATCTTCGGCACGCTCGCGCAGCGCACGCCCGAGGGTCTCGCGAGCTGGCAGCGCGCCGTGGCCGCGGCGGGCGAGACCTGTCTCAAGGTCTGCGACATCAACCTCCGCAAGCTGTGGAAGCCCGGCCCGCCCCCGACCACCCCGAAGGTCACCCTCCAGCCGATGACGCTGATCAACGAGATCACGTCGGCCAAGCTCGCCCTCGAGGCTGCCGATGTGCTGAAGGTCAACGATCGCGAGCTCACCGTGCTCGCGAGCTGGTTCGGCTGGAGCGATCCGATCGCGGCCCTTCGCGCAAACCGCAAGGTCGTCGCGGTCACCCATGGCGAGCTGGGCTCCACGCTCTACGGCGATGGCCCGGCGATCGAGATCCCGGGCGTGCATGCGGCAACCCGAGGTGACAACGTCGGGTGTGGCGATGCGTATCTCGCGATCCTCGTGCTCGGCATGACCATGGGCTGGGATCTCGCGCAGTCCGGTCAAGCCGCGAGCCGGTACGCCGCGGCGGTCGCCGAGGTCCGGGGTGCGACGCCGCAGTTCGACGACGCGCGGATCGCCCAGCTGCTCGGAGATCTCGAATGAGCGAGCCGGACCGGCCAGCGCCGCCGCCGCCCGGCCCCGATGCCTGGGACCGCGGCGTCACCTGGCTCGGCGCACACGGCGCCCTGCCCGCGCTTGGCGTGCTGACGATCGCGATGTGCGTGATCTACGGCGGCATCTTCCGCGGCGAGGTCGCGGGCGATGACCTCACGTTCCACATGGCGGAGAGCCGGCGGATCGCGGACTGCATCGCGAACGGCGACTGGGACTTCTGGAACCCGAGCGCGAACGCCGGCTATGCCTCGGCGTACTACTACCAGCTGATCCCGCAGCTCGCCTCCGCACTCCCCGCCGCGCTGTTCGGTCACCATACGTTCTGGTTCCAGCTCAGCGTGTTCCTGCCGCTCGTTCTCGCGCCGGCCGCGGCCTATCGCGGCATGCGCCTCATGGGCGCGGTCCCGTGGCAGGCGCTCACCGCCGCGTTCGTCCTCTCGTTCACGATCGGCCAGTCGCGCTGGGGGTTCTCCGCAGATGGCACGTTCTCCGTCGGCCTCTACACCCAGACCTGGGCGCTCGCCGCCTTCCCGCTCGCGCTCGGTCATGGCGTGCGCTGGCTCCGCGAGAGCAAGGGCCTCGCGCCGGCGATCGTGTGGGGCGCGTTCGTGGGCCTGTGCCATCCGTTCGGCGGCGTGTCGCTCGGCCTCTCGCTCGCGCTCGGTGTCACCGGCGGCGTGCTGGTCAAGCGCGCCACCTGGCGCTCGCCGATCCTGACGTTCCTCGTCACCGTGATCCTCGGCGCGCTGGTCGCCGCCGGCTGGTACGTCCTTGGCCGCACCACACTGCTCTATGCCGGGATCGTGATCGGCGCGCTCGTGATCGGCGCGGGCGTGCGGATCCTGATGACGTTCCAGGCGGGAACCCACGATGCCAGCTGGCGCGCGGAGCTCGGCAACGTGTTCGGCGAACCCGTGCGCCTCGTCGCGCTCGGCGTCGGCCTCGGCGTGGCCACGCTGCCCGGCTGGATCACGATGCTCGTCGATGCGAAGGGCTTCGGCGGGTTCCCGCACCGCGTGGACGACGAGGTCGGCCCGGGCTTCCTCCAGCTCGGCGAGTGGTTCTACAAGGGCCTGCTCCTCGATTTCGGGCGCGTGATCGTCCTGACCTGCGCGCTGCCGATCACGCTGCTCCTCGGCCGCGCGAAGCCCCTGCGCTGGCTGTGGATCCCCGGCTTCGCGTTCGCACTCCTGCTCGGGGTCGGCCCGCACATGCCGAAGACCGCCGACGATCTGATCCCCGCGGTCCGCTTCCTCGGCGCGATGCAGATCATGTTCGCGCTCGGCATCGGCACCGCCGGCTATGCGATGGCGCTGACGATCTGGAACGCTCCCGAGGATCACCTGATCCTGCGCAGCATCCGCGCCGCGCTCCGCCTGACCGGGCCATGGGTCGAAAAGCATCCGCTCCAGTACGGCGTGCGGACCGGCGTGGCCGCCGTGGCCGCGGCGCTCGCCATGAGCATCGCGGCGCCGGGTGCCCGCGTCGAGGCCGACCGCGTCCACGTGCTCGCCGATCAGCCCAACAGCGTGCGTCCGCAGATGATGACGATCATCGACGCGCTCGAGCACGCGCCGCCGGGCCGCAAGCAGGTGGGCCCCGGCTGCGAGAACCACTGGTGGAACCTGCTCAGCTACGTCTACGGCCGGATCCCCTCGCTGCTCCAGATGGGCGGCGGCGGCCTTCAGGCGAGCCCGAACTACGACTACCTGTGGAGCGTGCGCGATTTTCCGAAGAACGCGTGGGTCTACGACGCGCCGTACCTCCTGTTCGAGAAGTCGAAGGAGAGCACGATGCCGATCGGCGACCTCGTGATCGAGACCGAGGGCTACATCGTGCGCAGCCTGCCCACGCCGGGCCTGGTCTCGCCGATCCAGATCACCGGTGTGCTCCCCGACGGCCCCACCGGTGCGCGGTCCGAGGCGCGCAAGGCCTCGCTCGCCTGGCTGCGGACCGACATGCCGTTCAAGGATCGGCACCTCGTCTACGCCGGCTATGGGCAGCCCGGCCCTGCGCCGCAGGGCAAGACGCTGCGCTCCTGGCGTCAGGACTCGCCCGGCGACGAGGCCGATCTCAACGCGCGGATCGAGACCACGGGCCCGACGACGTTCATGGCGCGCGAGTCCTGGCACCCGCGCTGGCACGCGTACCTCGATGGCGCCGAGGTCCCGATCCGGCGCGTCACGCCGGACTTCCTCGCCGTCGATGTCGCCGCCACCGGCGCGCACCTCCTCCAGTTCCGGTTCGAACGCCCGTGGTGGGCGCACGCCTCGTGGCTCGCGTGGCCGGGCGTCGCGCTCGCGGCCTGGCTCGGCCTGCGCCTGTGGAACCGGCGACGCGAGCGGCAGCGGATTCCGGAAGCGCGCGTCACCAGCGCATGAGCTAGCGTCGGTGCGGCTTGGTGGGCAGGCCGGTGGAGAGCTCTTCCTCCACGTGCACCAAACCCGACCTTGGCTCCGGCGGCAGGGGATCGGTGTGGATGACCTCCGGATCGGACTCGGGTGGGGTCATCGACTTCGTGATGCACTGGCCGAGGCGTTCGCCGAGCTGGCTCATGCGCTGGCGCGTGGCGTCGTCGAGATCGACCGGCTTCGGTGATTGCGTGCGCGCCATCTCGGTCGACCACGCGGTGAGGCCGTCCATGACCTGCGTGGCGCAGCCCTTGTCGTGGCAGGCGCACATCTGATCGGTGAAGGTGGTGAGGCGCGCCATGACCTCGTCGAGATCGGGGGCGCCGCGATCGCGCGTGACGCGATAGGTGACGAGGCCGCCGACCAGCGTGAACGCGAGAGTGGCGATCAGGATGCGGACGCGCCGACGGCGCCTGCGCTGCGGACCACCCGCGGCCCAATCGGCGGCCAGGCCCTCGGTGGCGGCGCGGGCGCGGGCTTCCTCGAGCAGGTGTGCGGCGACGTCGCGCTGACGGGTGGCGTCATCGAGCTCGCCCTGGATCGCCACCAGGCGAGCTTCGAGCGCGTCCACGTCATTGCGGTAGGCCATGCGGGTTTGACACCGCCGCGCGGCCGAAGTTTTGCCGATGATCTGTGAGCGATTTCAGGCCCTCAGCCGACCCCTTTTAGATTCCCTCTCCTCCGACCATTGTCCCCGTGCCGTTGGGATGCGAGGTCCCCATCAGCTCCCAGTACGTGAACTTGACCCCCGCGGACGACGGATGAAACTGGAACGCCACCGTGCACGACGCGTGGCCCGCGAGCGTCACGCCGTTGCAGGTGTCGGTCACGATCGTGAACTGCGCGGCGTCGAGGAGCGTCATCTTCGTGGTCAGCGTGTTGGTCGCCACGCCACCGGTGTTGGTCACCGTCGCGGTCAGGGTCGCCGAGGTCTGCCCTACGGTCGTGGTGGGGAAGATCTGCTGGCTCGGCGTGATCTCCACGACGTTGTCGGTCGCGATGCCGATGCCCTGGACCTGGAGGTAGAGCTCGCCGCCGGGATTCGCGACGACGTGCAGCGCGGTGTCGCGCTGACCGACGAACAGCGGATCGAAGCCGATCACGATGTCGCACGTGGTGCCCGCCACGAGCTGAACGCCGAGGCACGCGTTCGAGCGCGTCACGAACCCATAGCTCTGCACGAACGACATCGTCAGCGCGGCCGTCGGCGTGGTCCGGGTGGTGGACAGCCGGTACGTGATCGTCCGCGTCCCCGAGTGGCCGACGGCGGCATAGCCGAGCTGGTCGGTGGTTTCCTGAAGGTCGGCGTGGATCTCCGAGAGCAGCCGGCCCGTGCCCTTGAGCCTGCTGATCACCTCACCGCCCGAGGCCGCCGAGACCCGGAGCTGGCCCTCGTGGACACCCAGCGTGGTGGGCGCGAACTGGAGCTGGATCGCACAAGTCTCGAACGGCTGGAGCACGCCGCACGTGGTGCCGACGACCGCAAAGGCCGTGGTCCCTTCGACCGCGAAGACGATCGGCGTGGCGACCGTGGTGCTGGCGTTCTTGACCGTCAACATCGTGTCGCGGGTCAGCGTCAGCTCGGCGGTCTCGTCGACCATCTCCGGGGTCATCCCGAGGACGCTGAGGTCGGGCGCCGCATCGGGCAGCGGCGGATCCTGAGCCTGCGCGTGATCACACGCAGCGAGCACGGCGACGAGCGCGAACAGGCTGCGCATCCCACCATCAGACACCATCGGCGGCGCGGGGTGAAGCACGCGGCGCGGCAGCCCCCGGCAGAGTCAGGGAGCCGGTACGGGTTTCGCGGCCTTGCCAGGTTTTGCAGCACCCGCGCCGGCGCCGGCACCCGGGTTGCCGCCTGTGGCCGAGCCCGCTGCCGAACCCGTGCCCGATGCCGAGCCCGCTGCCGAGCCCGTCGCCGAACCAGACCCCGACGCCGAACCGGAGCCCGCGTGCGGCGGCTTGTCGGGAGCACCGCCGGGATTCACCTCGCCTGCGCGCGGCATCGGCATCACGGTCTTGGCGCTCCGCAGCTTCCACGGCTTCGTGCGCGAGCCGCGATAGAAGCCGAACGTCACGGCCACGCCGGACGACTTCGCGTACTCGGTGATCACGTCGAACGTGGCGTTGGTGCCGCCGATCACCTTGGCCTCGGTGACGCGGAGGATCCGGATGTACGGACCGAGGAGCGCGCGGTGCTCCTCCTGGAGCGTGATGAACCGGCCGCGCTCCTCCTGCTTCTGGAACACACCCGAGGCCTGGTCCCACACCTGATCCGCGTGGCCCTCGCGCAGCTGCTCGAGGATTCCGTTGGCCGCGACATAGAGGTCGCAGGTCTTGGACATCGGATCCTTGCAGGCCTGCACGCGCTCCTCGCGCTGTGCCTGCGAGATCTTGAGCTCGCGCGGGAGATCCACACCGATGCCGAGCAGCTTCCACACGCCCTTGTCCTCGTGGAGGCTGACCGAGGCCTTGCAGGTCGCCTTCTCGTACGCGACGGTGAGCGAGACGCGACCGATCCGCCCCGTGGGACCGCTGGTCACGAGCGTGTCGTTGATCGCGGTGATCTCGCGGAACTTGCCGACGGTCGCGGACAGATCGTTCATGTCGTCGACGAACCGCTCCTTGCGCACCATCTCCTGGAACCGCGGCGAGGCCTTGTCGTACACCGCCTCGACCCCGGCCTGATCGTGACTGAGATCGAGCAGCAGCTTCTCGGCGATCGGGCGGAAGTCCGGGGTCTCGTTGCCGTGGAGCTGGAGCGCCACGATCACCGTGATCCACGACGCCACCAGCACGAACCCGACGAACAGGCTGCGCACCAGGAGCTTGCCCTTGCGGGTCTTCGCGGCGCGCGGCAGGTGGTGCAGCGATTCACCGACCTGGGAGATGCCCTCGCCGAGCTTGGACACGCTCGATCCGACCAGCGGCACCTTCTTCGATCGTTCGCCGAGCTTGCTGACGCCCTCGCCGATGCTGCCGATGCCGGAACCGAGCTTCTCGACGCTGGCGTCGACCACATCGCGCGCGGCCGTGGCGAGCCGGCGGCTGCGACCCGTCTGATCGCCCGCGACCGCGACCCGGACCTTCCCGGAGGACACGGGTGCAGACTCGAGATCGCCGACCGGCGTGGGCGTGCCATCGGAGACCGCGGGGAGCTTCGTGCTCGACAGCCCAACCTCGATCGAGGACGAGGACGAGGACGAGCCCGAGGACGAGGCCGGGATCGAGCTCGAGCTCGCGGTCGAGACCTCGATCGATCCGGACACCGCGGGCAGATCGTTGCCGCCCGAGCTGTCCACCGCGCCTGGTCTCCCGGGCTTCGGCTTGGGCTCGCTCGGATCGTCAGGCGCGGACACCGAGCCGGATCATGACACGCGCGGTCACGAGGTGAAGAACCGCGCGACCAGGTTCTCGGCCACGCCACGACGGTAGTCCGCGGTCGAGCGCACGTCGTCGATCGGCGTGATCGCGGTGTGCAGAGCCGTGCGTGCCGCCTCGGCGGCCTGGGCGAGCGGCAGGCCGCGCACCGCGGCTTCGACTGCCGTGATCCGCATCGGGCGATCCGCCACCGCGCCGAGCGCGATCCGGGCCGAGACCACGGTGTCACCATCGAGCGTGATCGCCGCGGCGCCCATCACCTTGGAGATCGATTGCGCGCGCCGGGTGCCGACCTTGCGCCAGGTGGTGCGGGTGGTGGCCGAAGGCAGCGGGATCGTCGCCGAGACGATCAGCTCGTCCGAGGCGAGCTGCGTCTTGCGATAGCCGGTGCAGTACGCGTGGTACGGGATCGTGCGGCGGCCGCGGACCGAGGCGACCTCGATCTGCGCATCGAGCGCGAGGAGCACCGGCAGGCTATCGCCGACGGGCGACGAGGTCCCGACGTTGCCGCCGAGCGTGCCGCGCGCCTGGATCTGGAGCGCACCGATCTCGCGCGCCGCGAGGGCGAGCGGACGCAGCTTCTCGCGGATCGCGGGGTGGCGCTCGACCTCATGCCACGTGGTGCCCGCGCCGATCACGATCGCGTCGCCCTCGACCCGGATGAACCCGAGCTCGCCGAGCCGCCACAGATCGAGGATCCCGGGCGGCGTGGGCTTGTGGTTCGCGTTGACCATCAGATCGGTGCCGCCTGCGAGCACCATCCAGTCCGGATACGCGGCGCGCGCGACCGTGGCCTCCTCGAGCGAGCGCGGGCGCAGATAGCTGGTCATCGACCGACCTCGCGCGCCGCCGTCACGATCGCATCGACGATCAGCTGATAGCCCGTGCACCGACAGATGTTGCCAGCGAGCAGCTCGCGCACTTGCGCGCGAGCCGAGGCGTCGTCGCGCCCGACCACGAGCCCGCGATCGACCACGTGTGCCGCACACACCGCGATGCCCGGGGTGCAGATACCGCACTGCGCGCCACCGCAGGCGACCAGGGCGCGCTGCACGGCGTGGAGCACGTCGCCCTTGGCCAGGCCCTCGACGGTGGTCACCGCGCGCCGATCGCACTGGCCGATCGCCACCAGGCAGGAGTTCACCACCTCGCCGTCGAGCATCACGGTGCAGGCACCGCACTCGCCCTCGCCGCAGCCTTCCTTGGTGCCGGTCAGGCGCAGATCCTCGCGCAGCACGTCGAGCAGCCGCTTCCACGGCGAGACCTCGACCGCGTGCTCCGTGCCGTTGACGTCGAGCGTGACCTTCACGAGAGCACTCCTCGCGATGCGAGGCGCACCGCTTCGGGCGAGATCGGCAGCGCATCGAACGGCAGCCCGAGCGCGTTCTGGACCGCGTTGGCCACCGCGGCCGCCGGCCCATCCATCGGGATCTCGCCCACCCCCTTGGCACCACTCGGCCCGAACGGGTACGGGCACTCGATCAGGATGGTCTCCAGATCGGGTGCGTCGGCGAACGTGGGGACGATGCAGTTGGTCATGTTCGCGTTGGCGACGCGGCCATCCTTGTACACGACGTTCTCGAGGACCGCCCAGCCCAGCGCCTGCAACGTGCCGCCCTCGATCTGGCCCTTGACGATCGAGGGGTTGATCGCCTTGCCCACGTCCACGGCCTGCACGCAGCGATCGATCGCGACCTCGTAGGTATCGAGGTCCACCGAGACATCGACGAGGCACGCCGCCCAGCCGAACACCGGGTACGCGGAGCCCGTGTACGTCGCGTCATCCCACTCGATGCCAGGGGGTGGCTCGTACCCCACCGTCTCCGCGAGCTCTCCCTCGGCAGCGCGCGCCTTCGCGATCTCCACGAGCGACCGGCCGGCGAGGCCGTGATCCTGGGCCCAGGTCTCGAGCTTGCCGCGCAGCGCGCGCGAGCCCGTCTCCACCAGGCTGCCGACCACCATGCACGTGCGGCTCGCCACCGTGGGGCCCGAGTCCGGTACGCGCGCGGTGGAGGGATCGACCACGGTGATGTGCGCGACATCGATGCCGAGCGCCGTCGACGCGATCTGCGAGAACATCGTGATCGAGCCCTGGCCGATGTCGGTGGAGCTCGATCGCACCTCGAAGGTGCCCTCGGTGGTCAACGCGATCGTGGCGCGGCCCGCGAGCCGTTGCTCGCCCGAGCCCGTGAAGCCCGCGCCGTGGAAGTAGAAGCACACGCCGCGCCCGCGCTTGATCGGCGACCCGGAGGCGCTGAGGCCATCGCGCACCGGCGGTTTGCCGGCGACGTTCGCGATCGCGGCGATCACCTCGTCGGTGCCCACGGAGAAGCCGAGCACCTGGCCCGTCGCAGTCGTGTCGCCCGAGCGCAGCGCGAGGCGAGAGCGCAGCGCGAGAGGATCCTCACCGCGCGCGATCGCGAGCTTCTCCATCTGCCGCTCGTACGCGAACGTGGTCTGCGGCGCGCCGAAGCCACGGAATGCGCCGTGCGGCGGATGGTTGGTCGCCACCACGCGGCCGCGCACGCGCGTGACGGGGCACTTGTACGGCCCCGCCGCGTGGAGCACACCGCGCGACAGCACCACCGGCGACAGCGTGAGGTACGCCCCGCCGTCCATCACCACGTCGATGTCGAGCGCCACGATGTTCCCCGCGGCATCGACCGCCATCCGGTGGTGCGTGCGGCACGGATGCCGCTTCGTGGTGGCGGCGATGTCCTCGTCGCGGTCGTAGACCATCTTGACCTGGTGCTTCGCCTTGCCGGCGAGGATCGCCACGTGCGCCGCGAGCATCGACGGATACTCTTCCTTGCCGCCGAACCCACCGCCGGTCACCGACTGGGTGATCACCACATCGTCAGGCCCGCATCCGAGCAGCGCCTTCATCGCCTTGTGCACGTAGAACGGGCACTGCATCGAGCCGACGATGTAGCAGCGGGATCCATCCCACTCCGCCATCATCGCCTGGGTCTCGATGTACATCTGCTCCTGCGGCGACGTGTGGTACGTGCCCTCGATCACCAGCGCCGCCTTCGCGAACGCCGCGTCGAGCTCCGCATCGGCCGCATGGCCCTTGCGGATCAGGAACTGCTTGAACACGTTGTTGGTCTTGTAGAGCAGCTGGCGAGCGGCCAGCGCTTCGTCGAGCTCGTACACGGGCGGTAGCGGCTTGATCTTGAGCGTGACGTGCTTCGCGGCCTCGAAGGCAAGCGCGCGGGTGGGTGCGGCGACCAGCGCGACGGGCTCGTCGACGTGCATCACGCGGGCGCCGATCTTCACCAGCGCGGGCTGATCATCCTCGATCAGGAGGACGACGTTGGTCCCCTTGATGTCCTCGGCGGTGGCGACCACGACGCGCGACCAATCGAACGCCGGATCGAGCTCGATCGCTTCGAGCACGCCGTGCGGGACCTTCGAGCGCACCGTCGCGCCGTGCCAGGCGCCCGGAGCATCGAGGTCATCGAGGTAGCGGGCGCGACCGGTGACCTTCGCGACGCCATCGACGCGCGGCACCGAGGTGCCGACCGGTGAACCCTCGATCCGATCCATCGAGGGATCTAACCCCAGGCCGCGTCGAGAGTAAACGCGCCCCGGTCACTCCTGCGTGGGAGCCGGCCGGCCTCGCGGATGTACGTCAGCGTGCGAGGCGTGCGGTGCGCCGGACCGCCCACGGCGCCGGGCCGCGCGTGGTGCGCGTGGCTCGCCCCACGGCCAGGTTCTCGAGCGTCTCGAACACGATCCGGCCCGTCGCGCCCACGGCGAAGGCCTCGGGGCCGTTCGAGGACAGGATCTCGGCGCGGACCGCATCGTAGCCGCCCGGCACCTTGGCCGTGACCAGCTCCCGCACGTCGGCGGTATCGGTCGCGATCAGGTTGAACTGATCGATGCCCGTCGCCAGCGCGGGGAAGGTGAATGTCGTCGAGCTGTACGGCATGACGATCTGCCAGTCCCAGTACGTCGTCGCCGTGTCGGTCCGCGATGCGCTCACGGTGGCCCACGCGAAGTCGGGCGCGAGGCCCGCGCCGGAGGCCCAGGTCACCGTGCGCGCCGCCGGAGACACCACCGGCGTGGTCGTGTACGCGCCGAGGAAGGCATTCGCGAGATCGACCGTGATCGTCGACGCCGCGGGCGCCCAGTCCACCACGGCGAGCCGCCCCACGCCGTTGGTGGGGAACGGCTCGGTCGACGTGATCGCGAGGCCGTTGGTCACGCTCGGCCGCGGGATCGTGAGGGTCCCGGTCCCTGCGGTGAGCGGCGCGGACTGCAGCGAATCGAAGATCCGTCCACGCGTGGAGGCGAGCACGGTCCGGAACTGCACGTTGGTGTACGCCGCCGGGACGTTGGTCCACGTCAACGCCACCGTCGGCACCGGCGAGGCATAGGTCTCGGTCGAGAGATCGATGACGCCCTGATCGGCGACGCTGACGCCGGCCTTGTACACGTACTGCGACGGCAGCCCGCCGCTGTCCAGGGTCTGGATCAGGAAGTCCGCGGTGCCCCCGCAGCCATCGAGATAGATCGTCCCCGTGGGCGTCGCGCCCGAGCCGCCAGCGCTCAGGTTCTGCATGTAGCCGCAGCTCGAGTACACCTCGTACGATGTCGCCGTCGGATCGGTCGGCGCGGTGAACGTCACCGAGATGCCGGTGATCCCGGTGGCGTCGTGGAGCTTCAGACGATCGCCCGGCTTGACGCCTGCGAACGTACGGACGTCCTCGGCCAGCCGCTTGCCGCCGAACGGGTTCACCGTCGTCACGAAGCCGCCGGGCTCCATCACGGCGCTCGCCACACCCGCCGCATCCGTCACGACCTTGGCGACCAGCGTGCCATTGGCCGCCTGGAAGTAGACGTCGTGCGCGGGCACGCCCTGACCGTCGAGCGTGATCGTCAGCGTGACGGGCCCCGAGGTCGCGGCATCGGCAGCGCCATCGGGCGGCGGTGGCGCATCCGGCAGGTGATGGACGCTGTCATCACCACACGAGGCGAGGAGCAAGGCGAGGGCGAGGTGCTTGAACATCGGCGACCATGGTAGCGGCGGTCCGCGGCGAAAGACAGATCGTCACAGACCGCTGCGACCCAGGTCACGAAGGACTACGATGTGGGCGTGCGAACCAGACCGCTCGGGACCGGCGTCACGGTGGTCGGCTGCGGAGATATCTCGCTCGCGATCGCCGCCAACCGTGGCATCGATGCCCGCGAGGTCGATCGCACGCTGCAGCACGCGATCGAGCTCGGGCTCACGCTCGTCGAGGTTCATCCCGAGCCCGATGCCGAGCGCCTCGCCGGCGAAGCGATCCGGTCGCAGCGCGCTCGTGATCGCGTGCTCGTGGCGATCACGGTCCCGCTGGTACCACCGCGCCCCGGCGTGGCCCGGCGCGATGTGCTGCCGGAGCTGCTCCCCGCGCGCTACGTGCAGGAGACCGCCGAGGCCGCCCTCCGCACCACCCGGCTCGATGCGATCCCTCTCGCCTTCCTCCCGCTGCGCTCCGCCTGGCGCGATTCGACCGCGTGGCCCGAGCTGGTGGGGACCTGCGATCGCCTCGTGCGCGAGGGCAAGGTCCTCGCCTGGGGTGCTCGCCTCGACGAGCTCGACGAGACATCGATCGGGTTCACCACCGAGCCGTGGATCGCGGCGATCTCGGTGGTCTACAACCTGATCGATCGCGCGGCGGAGCCACTGCTCGCGGCCAAGACGCCGATCCTCGCGCGTCAGCCGCTCGCCGGTGGTGCGCTCGCCGGGATCCTCGGGCCGGGGATGAAGCGCTCGCCGCGCGACGATCGCAGCGATCTCACGCCCGAGGAGCTCGAGCGCGCCGCCGTGACCGCCGCGCGCCTCGCGTGCGAGGTCTCACATGAGCCCGCATGCGCACGCTCGTGCGAGGCCGCGCGCAAGGTGCTCGACCTCGGCAAACGCCCCGATCACGTGGAAGCGCAGACCGCCGCGGAGCTCGCCCTCAGGTTCGTGATCGATCGCGGTGCGATCGCCCTGCCCCGCCTGCATCGTCACGCGAACGTCCTGCCCGCGGTGATCGCCGCGATGGCCCCGCCGCTGAGCACTGGCTTGCTCGCGCGGATCCTCGTCGGCAAATCTTGATCTACTGCGCGCGCGTTCAGTATACTCCAGCGCGTGGAACGCCGTCCCGTCTCGAACCCGCTGGTCCGGTTCCGGGACCTCGCCGTCAGCTATGACGAGGGCGAGGGGCCGCCGCCCGCGAAGGTCACGCTGCTCGAGGATCAGTCGCGCTCGATCCTCTCGCACAACGAGTCTCCTGATCTCGGCTTCCGGTGGAGCGCGAACCCGTACCGCGGATGCCTTCACGCGTGCGCGTATTGCTACGCCCGTCCCACGCACGAGTACCTCGATCTCGGCGCGGGCACGGACTTCGACACCAAGATCGTCGTCAAGCGCAACGCGCCGGAGCTCCTGCGCGAGGCGTTCGACAAGAAGTCCTGGCAGGGCGAACGCGTGATGTTCTCGGGCGTCACCGATTGCTACCAGGCGATCGAGCGCGATCTGAGGCTGACGCGCCAGTGCCTCGAGGTCTGCCTCGAGTACCGAAATCCCGTCAGCATCATCTCGAAGAGCGCGCTGGTGGAGCGGGACATCGATCTGTTCGTCGAGCTCGCGAAGCACGCCCGGTTCCAGATCCACATCTCGCTCGCCTTCACCGACGACGCGATGTCGCGCGCACTGGAGCCGTGGGCCGCGTCGCCGGATCGGCGGTTCAAGGTCATCGAGCGGCTCGCGAAGGCCGGGGTCCCGGTCGGCGTGATGTGCGCGCCGATGATCCCCGGCGTCAATGACTCGCAGCTGGTGGGCGTGCTCGAGCGCGCGGCCGCCGCGGGAGCCACCTCGGCGGGCTGGGTGTTGCTACGGCTGCCCGGCGCGGTGAAGCAGGTGTTCGAGGAGCGGCTCCGCGAGGTGATGCCGCTCGCCGCCGACAAGGTGATGCATCGGATCCGCGAGACCCGCGGCGGGGACAAGCTGTACGACCCGTCGTTCCTCACCCGCGGTCGCGGCCAGGGGCCGTACGCCGACGCGATCGCGATGATCTTCAACACGACGATCAAGCGCCTCGGCCTCGATCGCCGCGACGAGGGCGGCGGTGACGAGCGCGCGGACCTCGCCACCACGACCTTCAGGCGCCCCCCGCCGCGCACCGGCCAGCTCTCGCTGTTCTGAGCACACTCTCGCGATCCGTGGGCCCGGCGTCGCAGTAGCATCGCGGGATGCGGCCGGTCACGACGCTCGCGCTGATCGCCACGCTCGGCGGCGCGTGCGCTGCTTGCGGCGATGGGATCGGCGCGCGGGATGCGGCGCCACCTGCGGACGCCAACCAGGGCCTCGTCCGCGTGCGCGTGCCTCTGCCCGATCCCGATGCACCGTTTGGCAACGGCAGCTTCCAGGTGCTGTTCCAGGATGCCGACGGTGCGCTCGTGCTGTCCACGCACACGGATCGCGAAGGCCGGGCGAACGCGTACATGGCACCGGGTGGCTACGTGACCGTCGTCAACGCCGGCGGTGGCACGCGGAACGTCTACACCTGGGCCGCCGTCCAGCCCGGCGACGAGCTGTGGCTCACCGGTCGACCCGAAGTCGCCCCCACGCGTGACATCGCGTCCGTGCGGCTGAACCTGCCCGACGACCCGGGGGCCCAGCAGTACCGCCTGCTGTCGTCGTGCGGCGAGGGCGACGTGACCCCTGCGGCGGGCGGTCAGTCGCCGTTCCAGTTCTACGCCTGCGCCGGTAAATCCGACCTGCTGGTGATGTCGTTCGGCGAGACCACCCGCTACCTGTTTCGCGCCGCCGTGCCGATCGAGGACAACGGCCTCGTCAGCCTGCCGCCACCGTATCGCGCGCTCGATCATTCGAGCATCGACGTGATCAACGCCTCGTCCTCGTCCACGTATGTCTCGATCACCCAGCACCTGGTGTCCGAGGGCGTGCCGCTCGAGACCGGCTTCGGGTTCAGCTGGGTCCCGCTCGTCGGCGGCGCCGGCGCGACCCAGTCCGAGATGACCTTGCCTGCGGAGGGGACCGTGTTCACCGCCGTCGATCCCGTCGATGGCGACGGCGTGGGGATCCAGCACAGGCGGCGCTGGGGGCCGAGCTCGGGCGTGATGCACTTCGATCTCGGCGCCCCCGCGCTCCGCGCCTACGAGCAGCGTCCGATCTACGATCGCACCACGCACACGCTGCGCTGGGCCGAGGCCTCCACGGGTGTGCTCTCCACCGCGGTGATGGCGACCTGGGGTTGGTACCACCCGCCGGTCGAGAACGTTCAGTGGCGGATCCTCGCGCCGCGCGGCGAAGCTCCGGAGCTCCGGCTGCCCGTGCTCCCGCTACCCGAGCTCCGCGTGCAGGACGGCGATGTGGTGAACGATCCGTTCGAGCTCGTGAACCTCACCGTCGACGGCGGCTGGGATCGGCTGCGACAGCGGCTCGGCCTGGGCGGGTTCTTCGTCGACCGCCCGCTCGATCACGCACCGGGCGAGCTGGTGTACCAGGAGCTGCGACCGTTGAAGTTCTGAGCTTCGATGCCGCTCAGTTAGCGTTGACGTTGACTTGAACCCTGAACCTGAACGCCACCTCGGACGTTGTCGTCGACGTCCAGGTCAACGTTCCTGATCTGAGCGGCATTGGTTCTCAGCTCGCAAGCACCCAGACCAGCCCGACGACGGCGAGGCCCGCGACGGCCGTGGCGATCAGGAACCGCCACGACGAACGGATCGGCGCCACGGCTGCGACCGGCGCGATGGTGGTCCGCTTCGCCACAGCAGGGGCGGTGCCGCCGCGCAGATGCCGCTCCGCGGGATCGCGGAACCTGAGCACCAGGTTACCGAGCTCGATCCGCATCCCATCGCGGAGCAGCGTGGCGACGGTGATCGGCGCGCCATCGAGCTTGGTGCCGTTCTTGGAGCCGAGGTCGACGATCGTGACGCCGTCCCAGCCGCGCTGGATCTCGGCGTGGGTGCGCGAGAGATCCTCGTCGAGAATCACCCAGGTCGCCTCATCACCGCGCCCGATCACCAGCGACGCCAGCGGCGGTGGCAACGCGCGCTTGGCGCCCGGCACCGGGCCGCGCTCCACCTCGAACGAGGGCGCGGCGTTCGCGCCGAGCAGCCCGCGCACGAGCTCGAGCGCGAGGCTCGCGGTGTGTGCGGGCGAGGACACCAGGCTCCCGGCGGGCGCGGGCGCGATCACCACGCGCATCGCCCCGAAGCCGAGCGTGACCCCCGCGCCGATCGGACCGCTCTCTCCCGCCGCGCGCGAAGCGCCATCGACATCGAGCGTGGCGAGCGCGACCCAGCGGCCATCGGACAGCACCACGTGCTCGTCGCGCGCGACCGCAGCGGGGAGCCGGAGCTGCGCGGCGGGGCTCGCGCCGAGGACGATCCGGGATCCGCCGAGATCCACCGGGGCGAGCCCGTCGACGGTGAACCGCAGCACTACTGGGTCCGCTGGCGCGCGTCGTCGGCCTTGTACTGGTAGTAGCGCTCGAGGACCATCTTCAGGTACTGGCGCGTGTACGTGTACGGCGGGACCGTGTACCCGAACTTCGCGAGCGAACCGAGGCCCGCGTGGTAGCCGGCGATCGTGAGGACGAGATCGCCGTCCACCCGGTTCGCGAGCCAGCGGAGGAGCCGGGTACCCGTCATGATGTTGGTCCGCGGATCGAACACGTCGCCCTGCACGCCCATGTCGCGCTCGACGTCGGGGTGGACCTGCATGAGGCCCTTGCAGTCCATCGCCGACACCACGCGTGGATCGTAGTCACTCTCGATCTTGATCACGGCGCGGATCAGCGGGATCGGGATCTTGTACAGCTGGGAGGCCTCGGCAATGTACTGGTCGTACCGATGGAACCGCTCGGGTGACTGGTCGTTCGAGGTGATCTTGTCGCAACGCGGGCACGAACCGCGCTGGGCCGCCGCCTTCGAGCCCTTCTCCGGCTCGGAGGTCAGGACCTTCTTCCACTTCTGGCCGGCGGGCTTGAGGTTGGTGAAGTGGGCCACACCCTCGTCGTCCGTCCACGAGTAGACGTCGGCGCGGGCTGAAACCATCAGGCCCAGCAGCAGCATCACAGTCAGGATGGCCCGCACGCCTCCAAGCGTACCGCAAACCCTGTATCGTCGCCGCCTCCATGAATGAGCCGCTCGAGACCGATTACCTGGTCCTAGGCTCCGGCATCGCCGGCCTGAACTTCGCCCTGCTCGCCGCCGAGCACGGCCGGGTCGTGGTGTGTACGAAGAAGCGCCCCGACGACACCAACACGAACTGGGCCCAGGGCGGTGTGGCTGCAGTGCTCGCGTCGGATGACTCGATGGAGCTCCACGTCCAGGACACGCTGACCGCCGGCGATGGCCTGTGCGACCGGCCGGTGGTCGAGATGTGCGTGCAGGAGGGCCCCGCGCACGTCCAGCGCCTGCTCGATCTTGGCGTGCGGCTCGATCGCGACGAGCACGGCAAGCTCGACCTCGGTCGCGAGGGCGCGCACACCAAGAACCGCGTCGTTCACTGGCAGGACGTCACCGGGCGCGAGATCCAGCGCGCCCTGCTCGCGGCGGTGAACAGCCACGCGAACATCACGATCCTCGAAGACCACATCGGCGTCGATCTTCTGTCGATGGCGAAGTACGGCGGCGATCCCGCGTGCTTCGGTGCGTACGTCCTCGATACCCGCAAAGGCGATGTCAAGACGATCACCGCCCGCGCCACGGTGCTCGCCACGGGAGGCACCGGCAAGGTCTACGTCTATACGTCGAACCCCGACGTCGCCACCGGCGATGGCGTCGCGATGGCCTATCGCCTCGGCGCGGCGGTCTGCGATCTCGAGTTCGTCCAGTTCCACCCCACGGTGCTGTTCCACCCGCACGCGCGAAACTTCCTCCTCTCGGAGGCGATGCGCGGCGAAGGCGGCGTGCTGAAGCTCGCGAACGGCGACACGTTCATGGAGCACTACCACCCGATGAAGTCGCTCGCCTCGCGCGACATCGTCGCCCGCGCGATCGACAACGAGCTCAAGAAGTCCGGTGCGGACTCCGTGTTCCTCGACATGACCGCGCTCGATCCCGCCTTCGTGCGCGGGCGGTTCCCCAACATCTACGAGCGCTGCCTCGGCCTCGGCATCGACATCACGAAGCAGCCGATCCCGGTGGTCCCCGCGGCGCACTACATGTGCGGCGGCATCAAGACCGATACGCGCGGCGAGACCACGATCAAAGGGCTCTACGCGATCGGCGAGTGCGCGTTCACCGGCCTCCATGGCGCGAACCGCCTCGCTTCCAACTCACTGCTCGAGGGCATGGTCTACAGCTCGCACGCCGCTGCCGCCGTGAAGGAGGCACCGCGCAGTCGCCCGTCGGTCGTCGCGCCCTGGTCCTCCGGTGATGCCACCGATTCGCGAGATGCGATCGTCGTGGCGCTCAACTGGGAAGAGGTCCGCCGGTTCATGTGGTCGTACCTGGGCATCGTGCGGACCGACAAGCGCATCGAGCGGGCCCGGCGGCGGATCGAGGTCCTGCGCGACGAGATCCGCGAGTACTACATCGACTTCAAGATCACGAGCGATCTGATCGAGCTCAGAAACCTCGCGCTCGTCGCCCACCTCGTGATCGAGAGCGCGCGTCGCCGCAAGGAGTCGCGAGGCCTGCACTACACCCTCGACTACCAGGACCACCTGCCCGAGGCCCGGCACTCGGAGCTCCAGCTCACCAACGGCCCGCGCGGTTGAGCGCGCGCGCGCGCTGCCGACGACCGCCGACACGACGCGGGGCGACCACGCCGGCTGCCTCGCGACCGCGAAGCACTGACGCGCGATTCGACGTGGTCGGCGGGCGGATCTTCATCGATCTTCATCGATCTTCCCCAGGCCATGCGCGGACTTCCGCGGGGCAGGTTTCACACCCCGCGGTGTGAACGGCGGTTGATACACGGGCGCCAGCGCGACCAGGGTGCGGCCACTTGCGGCCGGATCACCACGCGGCGGCACCTGGCATCTAGCTCGCACTACGTCTGCTCATACTCCTCGCTGCCGGATCTTGACGGACGGCCACGCAGCAAGGGGGGCCGCCGAGGCATGTTGCCTCGGCGGTTTGTCTTTTCGGCCCGTTTTCCCGAGCACGGACTGGAGGGCCCCCGGCGCGCTGCTACTGTTGCGGCATGCGCCGTCTTGCTCTGGCTCTGACTCTCGCGCTCACCGCGTGCGGTGGTCCCGGGGGGCCATCCTCGCCCGCGGCCGATGGTGTGAAGATGTACGTGTCGGCGCTGCGCTCCAACGACGCCCACGACGCGTACCGCTTGCTGTCCGCGGACGCGCGCAAGAAGATCAGCTACGACGAGTTCGCCCTGCAGTGGAAGCAGAGCGACAAGGAGCGCCAGTGGCAGGCCAAGGTCCTCGAGGAGAGCCTCAAGGGCAACCCGGATGTCGGCGAGCGCGCGCTGATCAGCTTCTCCGATGGCAAGCTCGTGCAGCTCGAGCGCGAGGGCAAGGTGTGGCGCCTCGAGTCCGAGCTGGTCAGCCGCTCGCGCGCGAAGCGCCCGCGTGATGCGATCCGCCTGTTCGCCGAGGCCGTGGGCCAGCGCGACATCAACGGCATGCTCGGCGTGCTCACCCAGCGCCGCCGCGATGGCTTGACCAAGCAGGTCGAGGGCTTCGTCGCGGGCATCGGTAAGCGGATCAACGATCGGATCGACGAGTTCGGCACCGATCGCGCCGAGCTGCGCTGGGACGAGAACGGCATCCGCTACCGGATCGTCCTGCGCAAGGAAGACGACGAGTGGCGCGTCGACGACATCTACATCCGCCCCGCCCCGA
>JAYVRN010000140.1:0-7732 GCA_043776275.1 Myxococcales bacterium
CGCAGCTTCTGGCGATCCGACGGAGAGCGCATCGTTTCGACGCCAATAGAGAACGCGTCGAGAGCCCGGTGGCTGGCTCCACTTGTGTTGCTGCCACCAGATCGTGTCCCGCTGAAGTGCGTCCACAACGTCTGCAGGATACGGCTCGACTGCAGCCGCGCGATCTCTCTCCAGCTTCTTGGCAATCTTCTTCGATCCTTCCGGCAACGGAAGTTGTTCCAGTGCCTTGGCAATGCACTGCTCCCGCCAGGCCCGATAGGCGCCGGCGGACTCCGAGGCAACGAGAGAGATCTGCTCCCATCCCTGCTCGCGATGGTGACCCTCGATATGCGGGAACGCGTCTGTTCCCATCGGCAATTCAGCGTCATCGGAGATCGATTCAGCGACAACCCAGCTTTCGCTCCGCCCCAGGTACCCCAGGTGCCGGGCCAGTTCCGCGAAGAGCCTGTGTGCTTCCTCATCGAGGCTCCCCTCCCAGCGGACGGCGAGAGCTCCGTTTCCAACGTCAGCCCACGCATCAAACACAAGTGTGGTTTTCTCCCGCCCCTTGTCAAACACGCCAAGCGGCATGAAATGCCGGCTGTGGGCGATGCTGCCATATGGCAGACGATAGCGCGGCAGCTTCTCCGCAAGCGTCTCGATGAGGCGCTTCCCAGCAGGAGGTATGTCGGTCCATCCTTGTGTGGCGTAGCCGCAAGCGATGAGTGCGCGCAGCAGACGCCATGGACTCGGTGGCCATTCAACAAGGCCTTCGTTGACGTGATGCCCCCACGGCGTTGCGTGGTAGCGACCCGCCGGAAATCGAAGCAATAGCGTCGGCATCGCTATTCCTCGCCGTCGGCGCCATCCTCATCAGCCCCGTCCTCGTCATCCGCGTCGGCGCTCTCTTTCCCATCGTCCTTGCCCTTCTTCAAGTCGCCATCAAACTTCACGGTCGTGTGCAGCATCACCTCCTTGCACTCGGAGATCGCCGCAGGCAGCGCCGCCTCGAGCTCGTCTAGCCTGGGCAGGCGAAACTCCGGACGTGTCGCCACGATCGCATCGCGGTTCACCACGTCGAAGTCACATGCAGTTCGGAGCCGCAGATCGCCGTCGAGCAGACGCCGGACGCGGTGCAGCGCGAGAAGTACGAGGAGGCGGTCGACGGGAGTTCCGAGTCCGTAACCACGAATTTGCGCGAGGTCGAGGTTGACGTGGCACATGATGAGATCGGCCGTGAACTCATCGCGAGCAAATGGAACATTGCCGAAGCCCTCCTTCGTCACGCCCGAGGGGTTCACGTGATCGTTCTTGACGCCGCCCGACGCGGCGACGCGGACACCGGATGCTTCGACGAACGCGGAGAGCGCTCGAGCGACGCGCAGCCGCCCGCCCGCGAGTTCCTTCTTAGCCAGGAACACGCCGTGAATCAGGCTGCCAACGTCATAGCGCAGCAACACCGTGGCGAGCACCTTGCGGTCGATGGGGCCTTCCGCCAGACCGCCAAGGTCCTTCTTCAGTTTCTCGATGAAGGTGGTGTCCTGCTTGTTCTCGAGCAGGTAGGGGCTGTTCAGACGATGGGCTTCGAGCATCGTGTCCGTAAGAAACGCGCTCTTCCGGGTCACGGTGACGTGCGAGATACCGCCGAGGACCTTGAGCGGCTTGTTCTCTGACGAATCCCAGCAGGTTGCCTCGAGCCGGTTCGCCATGCTCTGTGCGCTCTCGACGAGGAGCTTCTGGCCGTCTTTGCTTTGATAGGTGGCGGCGCCGAGGCTTGGAAAGCCGGTCGGTTGAAACCGGTCGCCCTGTACTGGCCGAAGCTCGACGCTGAACAGCAAACGCGTGGACTTTTCTAGAGCGACGAGATCGAGGGTCATGAGTTCTCCTGGTGGTTCATCGGCGGTTCGAGGGCTCAAAAGTCCGAGCCATCTCACGCGCCCAGTAGCGGCTGATTGGAAAAGTGAGCGCGGCTCCCCACAGCAGGGTGGTCGCGCGATCGACGAACGCAGCTCGAATCGGTGGTCGTAGTCCCGCAGCCCGCAAGCGCCTTAGAGCGATGTCGACGGCGGTGGCACCGTCTCCCGATTGAAGGCGGCGAATGATCGACTCGTCGGTGGGAATCTTGCGGCTATTGTCGAGGGACCACGGTAGGCAGGCCAAACGCAGCGCCACCCACCCCTCCGCCGGGAACGTCCCTGTCGGCGGTCTCGAAGACTGCGATGGCACCCACCGCTCCCAACGTACAGCCATGAATGCCCGCGCCAAGGCGGAGACTTTCCCCAGGTCGACGTCGCCAGCGACGACCGCACCGAGATCGCTTGGATGAGCCTCGCACCCCGGAGCAGCGACGAGGGGCACGGATCGTTGACCACGCCTGGACGCTTCTATGATGCGGCGCTCCACCACCGCACTGAAGTCGGTGAGTGCGTCTCTTCCTCCCATGACGACGCGCGGATCGCGGAGGAGCCGCTTGTCCTTCTCTCGGAACCGACGTGCCCCCTTCTCGAGAGGTAGCCAGTGGTAGCGAATCGGATCGTCGGGACGTCCGTCCCGGCGGTAGCCTGCGGCAGCACTTCCGAGTGCACGGGCGAGCCTCCATTCTGTGCTTCCGTCGTCGGTCGCGGTCACCCATTCCGGCGACAGCGGCGGAATCGGCCCGGGCTTGAAGGCAGTACCACTTGCCTGGACCACCTCGACGGCTGCGGCTGCTAGCAACACCGCCTGCCAGCGACCGGGGCTATGGTCGTGGGTCAGGGCTGCGAACACGGCGTCCGCACATCGGCGCTCGACGTGGGTCAACCTCGCGGGAGCAGTGTTATCGCGAGCGAGGCGCTGGAGCCGGTCGAGCCATGGGGCTATGTCATCGACAAGACGCGACAAGGGCCTGGCGACGACGTCGATGTGGCCCAAGGGTACAGCCAGGTTCGATTGGCCATTTCTCTCGAGGAACCCGAACCGCGTGAATCGTTGAACACCACGCGCGCCCCCCAGTCGAGCCACCGCACGCACTACATCGATTGGCCGATGCGCCGTAGCCCTGCCAAGCTGCATGCGCGCCTCGCCGAGCATGGCTTTCAGGTCAGGCGCAGTACTCGGTCGATGCCACAGTGGCATCCACTGCTCACCGCGTTGCGCCTTCTCATCGCCCCCGCTGCCGTGACCGACGGTGTGAGCACGAACCGCGAACGGTGCGCTTGCCCGGCTCGAAGTAGTGGGATCAAGGCGTCGGGTCGAACGCGCACTGAACAGGATCGCTCCTTCCATCATCAGGAGGAAATCCCAGGGGTTGATAAAGCTCTCCCCGTCAGGACCCGTCGTTGCGTTTGCTCCTCCTGCCCTGCCGGGTAGAAACTGGCCGATCTTTCCCATCACGATGTCTCGCGTGGGCGCCGACCAGAACGCATCCCCGAGCAACCCGCGCGCGATGGGGGTCGGCGCTCCGTCCGCGTCGAACGTGAACAGGTCCCCAATTCGTTGCATCGCGTTGTTGGTGAAGTCCATCCGGCCATCGTTGCCGCCCGTTCCGAGCAACGACGGAAAGGATGGCTTCCCTTCGTCCGGCAAGACGACCGCCGCATCCATCCAGGCACGATGCGGCCCGCGCCACTCGAGCTCACATGGTTTGAACAGGTCGGCCTTGAGTGCAGCGAACAGTCGCTTCGCGCCCGCGAGCTCAGTCTTGAAGGATGGATCGTCCTTGAGTCCCTTCGCATCGGCCTTCTGGGAAGAAGTCATTCCCTTCTTTGCCTTCGTGCGCCCGTTCAACTCCCGAACGGCGGCATCCGCGGCGCTGAGTTTCGCGAGCGGCACCCGCGCCGCGGCGATTCCCCTCCGGAACGCGTCGAAGCGAGGGGCGGTGGAGATTTCGATTGGGTTGAGCCCCGGGTCGCGCGCGAAGAAGAACCCCGATCCCTTGTTCCACGGGGATACGAAAGGCGTCGGCGCGTACTCGTTCAGAAAAAAACTCTCCAGGCTCGAACGATCAAGCGTCGTCAACAGGCAGAAGTGCTCGTCTTGCCACCATCCGCGGACCGCAGGGTCTCGCTGCTCGGATACGATCCGCAGGATGCCAACGGCCTTCAAATAGAGCGCCAATGGATCAGGCGCGCAGCCGGTCAGGTGGTGAACGTGCAACGTGGTCATCGCGGCACCTCGCCGATCTTGGAGACCCCGGGATCCGGCGAATTCGACAACAGCGGATCTGACGTCGTGAGCTGCGACGCCCGCCGATCGGCCGCGATCAGAAGTGCCTCCAGCCACGCGAGCGCACCAGGACCGAAGCGATCCACGAGTCCCAACGTACGTTCGCGCCAACTCCGTCCGGTAAGCGGCGACAATCCAAGAGTTGCGGGCTCGAGCGAGAGCCGAAGCGAAGGCAAGGGCGTACTTGATGCATCGAGGAGCACGGCTGGAAGCACATCGCCCTCGCGTACGCCGCGAATCGGCAAGCCGTGACCGTCGCCCGGATCGCGGTAGTCCTGGTCTTTCGGCGCCGCATGCAAGGCGAGCCGAACCTTGCCGTGGTGAGACGCGACGAGATAGGCGAGCAGGTCGAACTCATCGGCGGAGCAATCGAGCACGGCTTGTTCGGAGGGCGTGGGGACGGAGTCCAGCGAACCCGCTGATGTGGGGTTGCCAGTGAGTCCGAGTGCTTCGCCCCAGTCCCCCAGAAGTGCCGGGTGTCCCGGTTCACAGCGCTGAACCACTGCAAACAGTGCGAGCGCACTCGCCAGTTCGTGACGTAGTCCAGGTCGAAGGTCTCGGTCGTCGCGTGTGCGGTAGGTCTTGGGTGGGCGTGGCCATGCATCGTTGGGGGCCTTGGCTAGATCTTGACGGACGGGCCGATCAGGTAGGCGGATGCTGCCCTGGAATGCAGGGTGTGCTTTCCCGAGGTCGTGCCACCTTGCCGCGAGTGCGAGCACCTTCCGCAAGTCCGCCCGCAGATTGACAGCGTGCGCGATCGCCTCAGCGGTGTCGACAACTTCGCCGACGTGACAAGCGATCGTCTTCCAGGCTGATGCGCTCAGATCGTCAGCGTCCTGGCTTTCATCGGCCTGGTTCTGCGCGTCGGTCTCGACCGCGATCGGCTCCGGTGGAGTTGGCGGCACCGGCGTGGTCGAGAGCGGATCGAAGCCGCGGTCAACACGATACCCGCCAACATCGGCCGCCACGCAAACCACGCGTCCCGGCGTGAGTAGCGCCCGCTCCGCGACGACCCATTCACCGTCCAACCAATCCCAGACCCATGCCCGCGACCCGCCGCGAAGCCGTGGCTTGCGGTTCGTCGAGGTCTCATCGCCGCACAGCCAATCCCGCGCCCGCAAGAATGGCACCGCGCACAGCTCGGCTCGCCCGGGTCGACGGCGTCGCGAGGGCAGCTTCTTTGGCTTCCCCTTCTGGTCGGCGGGCACATCGAGCCAAAACACCTGAAGATCGCGCTCGTCGCCGCTGCGGATGAACCGACTGATGTCGAGATCGGATCCCGTAAGATCGGGTGTGGTATCGAACAACTCGTCGAGCTCGCGCCGCATGAGCAGGTGCCGCGGCGCGTACGGATACAGGCGCCCTCGCTCACCCGCATCGAGTCCCTCCTCGAAGGCTTCGAGTGCTGCCGTGCCAATGTCACCCTGCCGGCACACCTGTTCAACGGCCGCCCACGCCGCATCGAGCTCCTCTACCCCATACGGAGGTGCGCTCTTCTCGTCTCGACCACGATCGACCACGAGGACATGCCCAGTGCCGCCGTAGCGGGCACAGCGACCGACCCGCTGCACGATGCTCGGCCATGGAGAGAGATCGGTCACAACGCAGCCGGCAGAGATGTCGACGCCAGCCTCGACAACCTGCGTGGCGACGATGATGCGATCAACTCCTGCTGCACAGGCGCCCCGACTCAGAAACCGGTCGCGCCACACCTGGCGCTCATTGGGACGAAAACGGCTGTGCACGAGCTCCAGGTTGGCGGTGCGTCCCAGCGACCGGAGTGCATCGAACGTACTGCAGGCTCGATCAACCGTGTTGCAGACGACCAAGGTGATACGGCCGTGCTCACCATCGACGAGCTTGCTGTGCTCGTCGAGAACGCGTTGGGCAAGCACCTTCGCGTCCCTGCCGGTGATGGTCGCGGTCGCGATCGTCTTGCGAATCGCGCCCAGCCCTCGAGTGCGCTCACTCGATTCGACAATCGCGGGGTCTCGGCACCACTCGCCGTGACGATTCGCCGTATCGACGCTACGGAGCCACGCTGGTTGCAGCGTTGCACTCATCCACCACGTCCGGCGGGGACGCAGGCTCTTGGGTGCATCATCATCGTGGAAGGCTTGCAGCTGCCCGCTAGTCGCGAGCCCTACGTCCATGAGCTGAACCTCGTCCATCACCCAAAGTGCGTCGTGGTTGAGCAGTCCGAACTCCAACGGCCAGCGTGCACGTCCAGATCCGTAGCCGCGGTTCAAGGATCGCGACAGCAACATGTCCTGGGTGCCGATGAGCACGGCGCATTCCTCGGGGAACAGGTGCCAGTCGCCTCGAGGATCCGCCCCTCCCATCAGGAGGTGAACGCCTACCTTCCCGCTATGCCTGGCATTCGATGAACCCTGCCAGAGAGATCCAACGCGCTCGAGGCCTTCGCGCACAACCGACTCGGTCTGCTCGGCGAGCACGCGCATCGGCAGACACCAGACGAGCCGGCGTGGCCATGCGTCGTCTCTACGCTGGAGACGGTGCCAGCTCCACGCGGCGAGGACGCCGAGGGTCTTGCCCATGCCGGTCGGGATTCGAATCAGCTGGCTCCGTGGAGCCTGGTGGCTCACCAGAGAGCGCTGCCAGGGATGAGGCGGAATGGCAGAGCCAGCGAGCTTGGCGAACCACGATTCGAAGCTGCCGGTTTCGCTCACGCCACCACCCATCCGCTCCGAGAATACGGGGGCCGGGATTTCGTGGCCAAGACCATCGGCGACGTGGTTTGTAGTCCTGCGAAGATGAACCTGTTCGGGTTCGTGGCCATCGCCGCGTCGAGCCGGCGATCACCGTTACGCTCTTCGAGACGACCGCCCTTCCGACCTTCGCCGGCGATGACAGGCGGCTGCCAGCTACGTCCTAGACGTCGACGTAGGCCGCGGTCTGGTTCGTTGCGCTTCATACAACCCTGCCTTTCCTGCACGCCGGCACGATCCGCCATTCGCGGACCCTGCGAGAACGCCAACAACCGTCTCGACCCACGTCGCGCGACCCTCGCCCGACCTGACCACGATAGCCGACCGGCCTGACAATCGGTCCACTCCGACGCCTGAAGTGTCGATCACCCAAGCCTCACCTCGACAATCCGTCCGCGGATCGGGAAGTGGATCCACGTCGACGTGACCGCGACGCCTGTCGCTGCGTGGAGCGCTGCAGCATACGCCGCGAGCTGCCCGGAGTACCCGAGCGCCCGCTCGGCGGCGGCCTCGGAGCTGCCGGGGAACGACTTGTGATCGATCACCGTCAGACCCTCGGCCGCGACCAGCACGAGATCCGCGGTCCCCGCGACGACCGTCCCGTCTTCGGTGCGGTGGAGCATCGGCCACTCTCGATGCTGGCGCGCACCAGGGAACCGCGCCGCGATCCATTCCCCAAGTCGGGTGCCCACGGCGACGATCGCGTCGGCTTGTATGGCTCCGGTCACCCCGTGATTCGCGAGCAGCTCCGTGGCGATCTCGCGACGAACCGTGACGTCGAGGCCGCCGCGGTCGGCCGCGAGGAACGCGTGCATCGCATC
>JAYVRN010000141.1:0-7729 GCA_043776275.1 Myxococcales bacterium
GCTACTGCTGCTTCTTCGCCATGTACTCGCGGAGCAGCGCATCCACGCCGGTCACGACCTTCTTCGGGCCGGCCTTGCGGGCGAGGGCGATGTCGACGATCTCGCAGATCATCTTCTCGTAGGTGCGGCCGCTCGCGTAGGCGCTGGCGGTGAAGGCGCAGCTCTCGGCGAGGTCCGGGTTCGGGTTGACCTCGAGGATGTAGGGCTGGTTGGTGCGCGCGTCGACGCGCATGTCCACGCGGGCGTAGTCCCGGCAGCCGAGGGCGCGGTAGGCGCGCATCGCCACGTCCTCAATGGCCTTCGCGAGGGCGGGATCGAGATCGGGGACCGGGCACACGCCCTGGACGGCGTGGTGATCGCGGCTGTAGGGGTCCCACTTCGCGCGATAGGTGATGATCTTGGGGAGCGGCTTGCCGTGCTCGTCGTCGCCGCCCTTGAACTGCATCTCGTAGAGCGGCAGGGGGTGATCGCCGAGGATCGCGCAGTGGATCTCGCGGCCCTCGACGAACTCCTCGACCAGGGCGGTCTGCTTGTGATCGTGGAGCATCTTGTGGATGCGGGCGACCAGGGCGGCCTGATCGTGGACCACCGAGCCCGAGTCGATGCCACCCGAGGCGTCATCGAACGCGGGCTTCACCATCAGCGGGAAGGTCAGGCCGTGGCCCTCGGCGGCGGCCATGGTCTCCACCACGACGCCGCGCGGGACCGGGAGGCCGTGGGCGGCGAGCAGCGCCTTGGCCTGGGGCTTCTTCTGGCACAGCGAGAGGGCGAGGGGACGGTTGCCCGTGTACTCCACGCCGAGGAGCTCGAACAGTGCCGGGACATCGTGCTCGAGCTCGGCGTCATCGTGGAAGAACTCCACGAGGTTCATGATCACGTCGGGTTTGTTCGAGCGGACCGCATCGAGCATCGTGTCGAAGTTGTCCCGGATGTTGACCATCACGACCGTGTGGCCGTTGCCCTCGAGGCAGCGCTGGATCAGCTGCATCTCCTCCTCGACGGTCTCCCACGGCTCGATCTCCTTGGACGGATCCCAGTCGGGAGCGCGACGACCATCGCGACGGTAATGTGCGTACACATCGTCGTCGATCTGGTTCCAGAGGATCAGGATGCGCGAAGGCTGCATCGGAGTGACGGCTCTTTCACAGGTACCACTGTGCGGGAGTAATGTCGATGCTCTGTCACGGTCCGGAAGACGAGACACCGGGCCGCGTGCCCCACGGCTGACGCGTGATCAGATCGTCCGCGCGATGCCGCTGCTCGGAGGACAGCCGGCTCTCCACCGCGAGCCCGAACCATTCGGCGAGCTCGAGCGCGGTCTGGAACCGGTCGTTCGGATCCTTCGCGAGACCGATCGCGATCACGCGATCCACATCGCCAGGTAGCGGCGCAAGGATCGAGGGTTGCGTGGGAATGCGATAGACCACGTCGTAGAGCGTCGTCGGGACATCCTTGCCCGTGAACGCCGGGTGCCCTGTGATCGAGCGATAGACGATCGCGGTCAGCGAATAGACGTCCGCGCGGTGATCGACGTCCTCGCCGCGCGCCTGCTCGGGTGACATGTACGCGGGCGTGCCGACCACGTGGCCCTGGGTCAGGGTGCCGTGCGTCCCCGACTTGCTGACGCCGAAATCGAGGATCTTCCAGCGGCGAGATCCCTCCATCTCCGCCATGAAGATGTTGTGCGGCTTGAGGTCGCGGTGAACGATCCCGGCGTTGCGGGCGGACTCGAGCCCGAGCGCCACCTGCTCCACGATGCTCCGCGCCGCGGGGAGCTGGAGCCGGCGCTGGCGCCGGAGCTGGTGCGCGAGATCGTGGCCGCGGAGCCGCTCCATCGCGAGGAACGGGACCTCGCCCGTGGTGGTACCGACCTCGAGCACCTTGACGATGTAGGGGGTGTCGAGGCGCGCGGTGATCTCGGCCTCGCGGATGAAGCGCTGGACCGAGGTTGGATCCGCGAGGGTGCCGGGGTGGAGCAGCTTGACCGCGGCCTCGCGCTGATCGTTGACGCCATGGGCCTCGTAGACCTCGCCCATGCCGCCGCGGCCGATCAGCACGCCGAGGCGGAACGAGCCCACGACCTGCTCGGTGAACCGGCCCGGCCCACCGATCTTGAGGGCGCGATCGAGCTCGGCGCGCGCCTCCGCGAGCAGGGCATCGCGCTGGACCATGCCCCGCACTGCCTGCTCGAGCTTCTGCATCGCATCGAGGGTGACCTTCTGAGACAGCCGCGCCGTGATGAACGCGATCAGGTACAGGCCCTCGACGATCAGCACCACCGCGATCTGATCGATGGCGCGCATGCTGCTCATGTTGACCAGGCCCCGATCGACCACCCAGCCGAACACGATGCACAGCCCGAGCGCGCCGTGGATGATCGCCACGAGCAGGTACATGCCGAACGTGACGGCCCGGCTGGAGCCGAGGCTGAAGAAGTAGATGCCGTAGACGAGCATCGCGGCCACCGGCGACCCCGCGCCCCAGTAGTAGACCCCCGACATCGACCCGATCACGAGGAACAGGCCCGGGACGATGATCCGGTGCTGCTCGTACCGCTCGGCCTTGTGGATCACGCGCAGCACCCACAGTGCGCCGATCACGCCGAAGATCGAGCCCACGGTGACCACGCGCTGGGCGATCACGTCGCCGCTGGTGACCAGCGCGATGATCGCGCCGCTGATGCTGAGCACGAGCGCGACCTTGAGGAACACGCGCGTGCGCTCGACCTCGTCGAGCTTCATCGCCTCGATCGGCGAGGTGGTGGTCCGCGATTCGGAGAGCCGCGTCACCGACGACGCCGTGGACCCTCGCGCCTTCTTGCCTGGGATCTGCTGGGTCGGCAGGGCGTGGACCGGATCCACGGGCTTGTTCGGGTACTTGAACTGGACGGTGCCGGGATCGATCACGCCGGCGGCGCTGCCGTCTCCACCGCCACGGCCGACGCGCCCGCCCCCGTGATGCGAGTGCGTCGGGTCGATGTCGCTGTCGTCGGCGTCGCTGTCTTCCCCTGGATCGATCGGGGGATCGGAGACCGCGAGGGGCCCTAGATCGACCGTCGGCCGGTCGTCGTCGAACACCCGGTCAGCCACAGCCGAAAGTGTAGCCTTGGGCCCGTGGCGATGGCGAATTACAGGGGCTGCGCGAGCGATTCGCAGTGGTCGTAGGTCAGGATCTCGCAGCTACAGCCCTGGTTCGGGTAGCAGGTGCAGTTGTCGCCGTTGTAGACGGTGGTGCAGTCCGAGCGGCCGGCGCACGCGGTCTCGGTGGTCAGCGCCTCGCAGGCGGTGACGGCCACGCAGCTCGGGAAGCACTGACCGGCGTGGGTCGGGGTCGGGGCGGTACAGGTCTCCACGCACTGGTAGCCAGGACCGCAGTTCGCGGTGTCGCAGACGTTGCCGTCGGGCACGCACATCGGGCCGCACTGCGGTCCGCCGCAGCCGGAGGTCGGCGTGCAGGTGTCCTTGCACTGATCCTCGCAGTGGTACCCGCCACCGCAGTCGACGTTGGTGCAGCTCGTGGTCGTGGACTCCGGTGCGCAGCGGGTGAAGCCACCGGCGACGAAGGCGTCGAGCCCGGCGTCGTAGTACGCCGAGCAGTTGTCATGGCGCGAGCACTGCTGCGCGTCGAGGCCGATGCAGGTCCCCGTCGAGATCGGGCCCGAAGGCGCGGTCTCCCAGCAGCCCTTGAACGTGGTCTTCGCCGGCGCATCGGCGAGGCTGGTGTCCTCGTCATAGGCGGCGTAGCAACCGGCGGCAGCGAGGCAGGAGCCCTCGGCCAAGCCGTCGCACTGGCTGTAGCACGCGCCCCAGTCGGGCTGGGCCGCCACGCCGATGTCGCCCTCGAGCGCGCACGGTCCGCACTGGCCGTCGCACGGAGTACCGCCGCCGCCGTACTCGCACTGACCGGTCTGCGGGTTGCGGAGCTGGAACGCGGGCTCGGAGGCGCCGGCGCCGTAGCCGTAGTCCTTGCACGGGTCGTCGTCGCCGTTCCAGTAGAGGTCACAGCCACTGAGGAGGACGAGGAGGGCGAATAGGCGACGCATGGTGAGGATTCGTTCAGCAAGGGGTGAGCCACAGGGAAGCTCGTGATCCTGCGCGGACTTGCGTGTGGTCCTGCGTCAGTTTTTCGAGGGATCCTCGCGAGATCCAGGTGGTTTTCGCGATCGCCGCCTTGTGCAGGAACCACACGCCTCATTAGATCCGCCCTCCATGCACCCGCTGCTCGCGTTCGCCTACTTCTTCCGGATGCTGTTCGGGCGGGGGCTCCCCGCGGATGCCGCCCAGTACCTGCCCGCCGGCGCGGCGCACAAGGCGCTGCCCGAGAAGGTCGTGGTCGAGAAGGTCGTCGAGAAGATCGTCGAGAAGCCGGTCGAGAAGATCGTCGAGAAGCCGGTCGCGAAGGCCGATGACAAGCCACGGATCGCCACCGCCCAGCACCACCGCGATGGTGCGCTCGCGTTGCTCGCCCTGCTGCAGCGCGAAGGACGGCTCGTCGATTTCCTCCGCGAGCCGCTCGATGGCTTCGCGGATGCGGACATCGGCGCCGCCGCGCGTGACGTGCACCGCGGCTGCAAGAAGGTCCTCGATCAGCACCTCTCGTTCGAGCCGGTGATGCCGGGCGCCGAGGAGGAGAAGGTCACCGTGCCCAAGGGCTTCGATCCCGCGGAGATCCGGCTGATCGGCGAGGCCAAGGGCGAGCCGCCGTTCCGGGGCACGCTTCGCCATCACGGCTGGCGCGTGGTAGAGGCCAAGCTCCCGGCCCTCGCGGATGGGATCGATCGCACGGTGGTCGCCCCCGCGGAAGTCGAGATCGGCGCATGAAGATCCTCGGAATCGATCTCGGAACCACGAACTCGGCGATCGCCGTGGCGGATGACGCGCCGGCGCGCGCCGTCCACATCACCCAGGTGGTCGGCCCCGGCGAGACCGCAGAGCGCCCCACCCTGCCCTCGTTCTTGCTCCTCCCGAGCGAGCACGAGGTGCCATCGGCGCAGCTCCAGCTGCCGTGGTCCGGACCGCTGCGATACGCCGTGGGGACGTTCGCCCGCGACCGCGGCGCCGAGCTGCCCCATCGCCTGGTGTCCTCCGCGAAGTCCTGGCTGTCGAACTCCTCGATCGATCGCACCGCGCAGGTGCTGCCGTTCCGCGGGGCGCAGCGCGAGCTCGATGCAGAGATGGAAGGCGGCGAGCGCGTCTCGCCCGTCAACGCCAGCGCGCGCTACCTCGCCCACCTGCGCGCCGCGTGGGACGACGCGAATGAGGACTTCCCTGCCGACGAGCAGGACGTCCTGGTCACCGTGCCGGCGAGCTTCGATCCGGTGGCCCGCGAGCTGACCGTGGTCGCCGCCCGCGAGGCCGGCTTCGACAAGGTCACGCTGCTCGAGGAGCCGCAGGCCGCGTTCTATGCCTACCTCGCCGCGCGCGGTGAGGCGTGGCGCAAGGACCTCGCGCCCGGCGATGTGGTGCTGGTGTGTGATGTCGGCGGCGGCACCACGGACTTCTCGTTGATCGAGGTGGCGCAGCAGGACGGCGCCCTCGCGCTCGAGCGGATCGCCGTGGGCGATCACATCCTCCTCGGCGGCGACAACATGGATCTCGCGCTCGCGGCGATCGCGGGCAAGCAGATCACCGATGCGGGCAAGACGCTCGATGCGATGCAGCAGCGCGCGCTCGTGCACGCCGCGCGGCGCGCGAAGGAAGTGCTGCTCGGCGACAAGCCACCGAAGTCCGTCCCGATCTCGATCCTCGGCCGCGGCAGCAAGCTGATCGGCGGCACGATGAAGGCCGAGGTCACGCGCGAGCAGGCCGAGGGCATGCTCGTCGATGGCTTCTTCCCCGTGGTCGGCGCCGATGTGAAGTCGCAGAAGCGGCGCGCCGGCGGCCTGCGCGAGATGGGGCTGCCGTACGCACACGATCCGGCGATCACCCGCCACCTCGCCGAGTTCCTCGGACGGTTCGATCGGATGCCGTCGGCGGTGCTGTTCAACGGCGGCGTGATGAAGGCCGCGAAGCTCCAGGCGCGGATCGTCGAGCTGCTCCGCACGTGGGCCAAACAAGACGTGAAGGTCCTCGCCGGCGCGGATCTCGATCTCGCGGTCGCGCTCGGCGCGGCGCACTATGGTCAGGTCCGTCAGGGCAAGGGCGTGCGGATCCGCGGCGGCACCGCGCGCGCGTACTACATCGGGATCGAGAGCGCGATGCCCGCGATCCCCGGGTTCGCACCGCCGGTGAAGGCGCTGTGTGTGGCGCCGCAGGGGCTCGAAGAAGGCTCGAAGGTCGAGCTGCCCGATGACGAGCTCGGCCTGGTGGTCGGCGAGACCTCGAACTTCCGGTTCTTCGCGGCGGCCACGCGCAAGGACGACACCGCCGGCGTACTGATCGAGGCCGATGCACCGGGCCTCGGCGAGCTCGATCCGGTGGAGAAGCTGGTCGAGGCGGATGGCGAGCGCAAGGCGGGCGATCTGGTGCCGGTGCGGCTCGAGGCCCACGTCACCGAGGTCGGGACGCTCGAGCTGTGGTGCGTGGCGCGTGACGGCCACGGGCGGTGGAAGCTCGAGTACTCCGTGCGCGAGCGCGAGTAGCCCGGTTCGCGATACGATGGGCGTCCATGGCGATGACCCCCACGTATGCACTGGCTCACGTGTTCATGCCGAACCTCGTCAAGCTCAAGGGAGCGGCGACGGTGATCGGCGTGATCGAGCGCAAGGAGAAGTTCTTCTTCGATCAGGTCTGGGGCCAGGCGCACGTCGAGCACCATCCGCAGCTCACCGCGCAGGATCGCGGTGACTTCAAGGTCGGCGTGATCGATCTGCCCAAGCCCAGGGAGATGGGAGAGGCGTTCATGGTCGGCATCGTGGCCAAGAAGGGCGATCCCAGCCTGGGCCGGCTGTTCCTCCTCGAGCATGACTACGTGCTGGCGAAGAAGGCGGACCGCACGGTGGTGACCGAGCGCGATGGCACCCGGCACACCAAGCACTTCGACGGTCCGGTCCTGACGGGCACCTTCGAGACCGACGCCAGTGCCTTCATGGACGCGTTCATGGAGATCCTGATCCCGACCAAGGTCGCGAAGAAGGAAGACCGCAACTGGTGAGCCACGCCACGTCGCGAGTGACTCCTCGACGAGCCATGACTACCCAAGGATCGGCGTAACCAGCGGCAACTCCACGACTGAGCCTCCCAAACCAGTGGCACGACCAATGCGTTCGAAGGGGACATGTCCCTTCGCGCCTGGTGTGCCGCTGCGATCGTCCTGGCCGCCGCCGGACCCGCGCATGCCTTGAAGCCGGGGACCCACGCTGACGTCACCAAGGCCAGCTGCCTCGCCGCCGGCCTGCCGCGCAACCTGTGTACCCGCGCCGCGACCGAGGACTACGACACCGATTCGCGCGAGTGGGACGATCTGCGGGCCCACGCCCAGATCGATGACGGCGAGACTGCCTGCACGGCGGCCGATGGTGCGGCGCACCGGATGTGGCAGCTCGGCGACGATCTGCGGTCCGCGCTGGCCCAGGTCGCGGCCTCGAGCACCGAGACCAACGTCGGCCAGGTCGGCGCCGCGCTCGGCCGTGCGCTGCACACGGTGCAGGACCAGTGCGCCCATGAGGGCATGCCGAACCCGCAGCACGCCTGGTTCTCGCTGGGCGATTTCTGCGACGGCACGGCGACCAGCCCGGATGTCCAGGCGGACGCGATCGGCTGCGCGCGCGTGGAGACCGATGCGCTGATCG
>JAYVRN010000142.1:0-7727 GCA_043776275.1 Myxococcales bacterium
GCGCCGCTGGCTTCCCAGTGGCAGTTCTGTGCGCAGGTCGCGATCGGGCTGCCCTCGAGGCGCTTGGCCACCGAGTGGAGCGCGGTGGCCACGGGGGCCACGCCGACCGCCACGCCCTTCACGGCGCCGAGCTGGTTCTTCAGCTCGGTGACGAGTGCCAGCGCGTCCGCGATGGTCTTGTTCAGCTTCCAGTTGCCAACGACGAACGGGGTGCGCATCGCCCCGTTGGTATCACGTCGTCCAGCTGAGCCGGTACTCGCACTGGCGATCACCCTGGTGCACGCACGCGGTGTGGGTCGCGCCCACGTCCTTGGCGCCGGTGAGCTCGACGATCCGCTCGAGCTCCGACGCGACGATCGCGCAGACATCCTGCGAGCCCGAGAACCCACCGAGCACCACGTCCGAGTTCCCCGGCTGCACGGTGATCTCGACCGCACCCCACGCATGGTAGCGATCCCAGAACGTGGGCAGCGCGGCGAGCACGGTCTCGGCGGACAGCGAGCTGGGATCTGCGCCGAACAGCCGCGCGAACGTCGCCGACATCGTGCCGCGCCCGACCTTGCGCGGCACGAGCTGGCCATCGAGCAGCTCGCGCGCGCGATCGAGCACGGTGATCAGATCGGAGAGCTCCACCCAGGACAGCGGCGCCAGCGTCGAGGACAGCGCATTCGCCATCACCGGTGATTCGTTGACGAGCTTCGCGATCCCGGATTCGCCAAGGTGATGCTGCAGGAGCTTCGACAGCACACGCAGGTGCGCCGCACGGACCTGGCCGGTGACCAGCCGGGGCTGACCCTGCGCGGCCACGGGCATCACGATCACCGGTGCGCCGATGCCCGCAGTCGGCGCGAACAGCGACTCCGCGGCCTGCACGGCCTGCTCGGTGATCGTCGGCTGCGGCACGTGCTCGGCAGGCGGACGCTCGAGTGCACGCCCGAGCGCGATCGCGAAGGTCGAGGCCGAGGCCCACCGCTTCTTCGGCGTGGGCGCGAGCGCCTTCATCAGCACCGCATCGACGGCGTCGGACAGCGTGGGGCGGAGCGTTGACGGCGGGGTGAGGGGATCCGACAGCTGGCGCTGCACGACCTGGGGCGCGGGACCCGAGCCGAACGGCGGGCGGCCGGTCAGCATGCAGTAGACCGTCGCCGCGAGGCCGTAGACATCCGTCGTTGGAGCGTCGGCGTGGTCGAGGAAGGACTCGGGGGCCGCAAAGCCCGGCGTGCCGGCGGCATCGCGCGCATCGCCGGCCTTGACCGCCACGCCCACGTCGACGAGCACGGCTCGATCGCGCTCGCGATCGAGCAGGATGTTGGCCGGCTTGACGTCGCGGTGGATCAGGCCGAGCGCGTGCATCGCGTCGAGGGCATCGCCGATCTCGAGCGCGATCTGCGCCACGGCCGCCGTGGGGAACCACTCCTTGCGCTCCAGCGTGGCGCGGACCACCTCGGACAGCGGCTGACCCTCGACCAGCTCCATCACGAAGTACACGTCCTGCGCATGCTCGCCGAGCGCATAGACCTGGACCAGGTTCGGGTGGTGCAGCGACGCGAGGATGCCGGCCTCGGCACGGAACCGCTGCACCAGATCGCGATCGCTCGCGAGGTCCGATCGCAGGACCTTGATCGCCACCGAGCGGTTGAGGCCTAGATCCTCGCCGCGATAGACCACGCCCATCGCACCGCGCGAGAGCTCGTGCACCACGCGGTACGTCCCGCCGACGATCGTGCCGACCGAGAGGCCACCGGTGTCTGACCCGGACTCGGTCTCGACGATGCGCTCGTCGGAGGCGACGAGCCGCACGTCACCGGGCGGGGCGGCGCGCAGCGCGCCATAGCAGCGGGACAGCGCGGCCTCGCCGGAGCGCTCGCCCTGCGCGATCTCGCTGGCGACCGCGCGGAGGGTCACGTGGATCTCCGTGGTGTCGTCGATCTTGATCGGCTCGAGCTGGAGCTTCGAGATCACCTTGCGGCACACGAGCGCTGCCTGATCGTCGTTCGCGCCGACCAGCAACACCGCGATCTCGTCGCCGCCGAGGCGACCGATCGGATCGTTGCCGCGCACCGTGGCGCGGATCCGTGCGGTGACCTGCGCGAGGACCTCGTCGCCCACCTTGTGGCTGTACTCGAGGTTGATCTTGCGCGTGCCGATCACGTCGAACACCGCGAGCGTCAGCTTCTCGTTGCGGCGGCCTGCAGCGGCGACCTCGTGCGCCACGGTCTGTTCGAACGCACCGCGGGTCATCGCACCGGTCAAGGGATCGTGGAGGCTCGACGCCATCAGGCGCTCGCCCTCCGCGACGATGCGGCGGTGGCTCGAGAGCCACGACAGCTCGCGCGTGAGGCGCGCCGCGATCGCCTTCAGATCGGTGCGCTCGGCGGCGGAGAACCGGCGCCCGGAGTCCGCGACGATCGCCACCAACCCGGCGATCTCGGTGGGGCCGGAGCGCAGGGCGTCGGCGATCACCGAGCGCGGCTTGGGGCCGCTGGTGATCACGGTGCCCGCGGCGGCAGCGGCGATCCGCGCGGCCGCCGCGACCTGCGTGCGATACGCCTCGTCGGGGTGGGCGCGGGCCGAGGTCGGCACCATCTGGGCGCCATCGCGCCACCACACGATGCAATCGTTCGCGGTGAAGCCCTCGGCGACGGCCGAGAGGGTCTCGGTGGCGCTGCCGGTGAGATCGACGAGCGAGGTCGCGATCAGCCCGCGGGCGCGCGCGAGGTCGAAGTCCGGAGACGTGGGATCGGTGTGCGCGACGGCATCGATGGCATCGACGGACGACGGCGTCAGCAGCACGCCCGAGGCGCCGGCCTGCGCGGCGGCACCAGCGACCCGCGCAGCATTCCCGCCATCGCCCACGATCCAGCGCGGCGGTCCATCGGCAGGGGCGGGGCCGAGCTCGCCCGCCACCAGCGGGGCGACGAGGATCGCGGCGCAGTTGGCGCCCGGATCCGGATCGGCGGCGGTGATCGCGACGAGCGTGACGCCCGCACGATCGGCGAGGGGCGTGAGCTCGGCGATCAAGCGACCCGAGGGGTCGAACACCGCCAGGCGCTTGGCAGCCATCGCGTTATCTTACCGTGAGCGCTTCGCCGAGCGTGAGCGGGCAGGCTCAGTCTTTCACCGGCCCATCACCGACCCATCACCGATGCATCAGAGCGCGACGCCGAAGGGGAAGCTCACCGTGGCGCCGCTGCGTGATGCCGAGAAGGTCGCCTTCTTGAACGCGCGCGTCACGCAGGCGCTCATCGCCGGATCCACATCGGGGATCGAGACCTCGCCGACCTGACCACTCGGCAGCACCTTGAACCGGACCTTGAACTTGCCGGAGAACTCGGCGTCGGTCGCGCAGCGCGTGACGTCGCCGCGTACGGTCTGGACGCCCTTCATGAGCTCGTCGCGCGACAGTGAATCGGGCGCTGCCGCCTCGCTCGGCCTCGGCCGAGGCTGCTTGAACACCGCGCAGCAGGCCGCCGCGTAGTTGTCGAGAACGCAGGAGACCTCGTCGCACGGCTGCTCGCGCGCACCTCCGCTCGGGGGCGCGCTCGGATCACCGCCGGTGGCGCCGTCGACGGCGTGAAACGCGATCGGATAGACGACGCGCGCGGTGCCGCCGTCGCGGGTCTTGCCGAACCGCACCGCCTTGAGCACCGAGACCACGCAGGTCCCCAGGGCATCGTCCGCGCCCTTCGACGAGGCCTCGGTCACGCCGCCGCGGCGATTGATCTCCAGCGTCACGCGGAGCATCGCGTTGTCCTTCACCCGGCGCTGCGCGAAGCAGCTCTGGAGCCGAGGCGCGGTGGCCCCCACCACCTTCGCGATCGCATCCTTGTCGAGCTGACCCTCGAGTCCGGGCGTGCCGAACACGGGGGCGGACGTCGCCGGCGTGCTGTCGGACAGCTCGGGATCGATTGCTTCGCTCGCGGCGCGATCGACGGTCGCGCCGGCCTCCGCGGACTCGGGCGCCGGGACCGGATCGATCGCCGCCAGCGGGGCCGGTGCCGGAGAGACGGCACCCGGCGATTCGCCGGGGTCGCCTTGGGCCCCGCGGTCGTTGAGGTCGCCGAGATCGGTCGATCGCTCGGATCCGGCCGCGAGGCGGCGGTCCTTGATCACGAGGTAGACCCCGACGCCGACGGTGGCCGAAACGGCGAGGGCGCCGATCACGACCAGCGCTGCAGATCCGCGCTCACTCCCCATGGCGCGAGTGTCGCACGCCGCGGCGGCTCAGCGCTTGATGCAGGCGCGTCCGGACAGGGTGCCGGTGGTGGCGAGCGAGGCGCAGCGGTGGGTGCTCGGGCAGCCCCCGTCGTCGATGCAGACCGAGGCGCAGACCTTCGCCGCCGTGGACGCGCCGGGCTTGACGCACAGGTTGCCTTCGCCGCCGCCGCCGCACGAAGTCGCGGAGGTGCACGAGGCCCCGAGCTTGTCGGCGCGCGCGTACGGATGGGCGTGGGGATCGTTGTCGATGCCGTTGACGCCCATGAACGCCGTCGTGTTCGGTGCGGTGTTCATCGTGCGCAGGACGTCGTCCCAGGTCACGGGCTTGATGTTCTTGGTCGCGTCGTTGCCGATCAACGGGAACAGGATCTGCTCCATCGATTCGGCGCCCTGTGAGGTCCACGTGTAGGAGGTGGACGTCACGATGTCCAGGTCCTTGAGCTCGCCATTGGGCCCGCGCTTCTTCGGGTTGGCGCGGAAGCCGTCGGTGAACCGTGCGTAGGTCTGGCAGCCCTCGATCAGGAAGATCTGATACCCGTCCTTGAGCGCGAGGGTCGGGTACTCGGTAGGAGCGATCGTCCCGAGTGCGTTCGAGCGGAAATCGGCGGTGAGCAGCCGGCCGGAGACGCCGGCGTGGCCGTTGAACAGGATGACCTCCTTGGTGGCGAGCATCGAGACCAGCGCCGCGCGGAGCTTCGCGCCATCGGTGGTCGGGTTCGCGACCATGCCCGGGTGGACGAGCTGCACCGAGATGTCCACCGGCTTGCCGTTGTACGTGCCCTTGCGGGTCAGCGGGCCGGACTCGAGCTTGAGCGTCGCGAACGTCGTGACGCCGGTGGGCAACGTGAAGCCGATGCCGACGAGCTCGTCGAACAGCTGCTCGGCGTTCGCGAGATCCGCGCGCCCGGCGTTGTAGTCCCAGCCGAACTGCGCGCCGACCTCGAGCTTGCCGTCCGCATACAGGCGACCGTAGTCGAGGTACGCGTTCGCCGAGCGCGGCGCCTTGGTGACCGTCATCGGCAGGCTCTCGACCGTGGCCGGCGCGACCTTGCTCGGATCCCAACCGTGGACGTCGTAGCGGGTCTGCCAGCCACCCGCGACCAGCTCGTCGTTGGTCAGCTTGCCGAGCTTGAGATCGATCTGCTTGCCGCCACCCGCCGCGGTGCCGGGGAGGACGTTCAGGAAGCTGTTCTGGCCAGCGATCGTCGCCTCGAAGTTGAACTTGAACGTCAGCGCATCGACCGCGGTGATCGACAGCGACTTGACCGAGGAGTTCCGCGCCATCGCGTGGTAGCCGCCGTAGGTCTTGTTCGCGTCCTCCGGCTCCTTGTCGGCGACGTAGAGGTTCAAGAACCAGCCGATCTGGAGGAGCTTCGCCGAGACGATCTCCTTGGCCTTGTCGAGCCGCTGCGCATCGGTCAACGCGCGATCGGTCTCCGCCAGGGAAACGGTCGCATCGGCCTTCGCCAGGTACTCGAGTGCGGCGGGCGAGCGGAAGCTATCCTCCTTGCCCTCGTCGACCACCGTGTAGTCGTCGGAGTCGGCTGGGTCATCGAAGCTGCCGCATGCAGCGGAGACCAGAGAGCCGGTGAGCAGGGTCGCGGCGAGGTAGCGGGTGCGCATGGTTCGCGCGCGTCAGGACTCAAGATCCGTACCCGGCGACCGCTCAATGACCTTGCATGGTTGGGCCACGAGATCGGCGGCCACCGCGGTAGCCTGGCCAATCGAGATTGGTCCGACCGAGTGCGTAGCGGGCTACGCAGCCGGCGCGGTCCTACGCAGCTGATTGGCTCACCGAAGATCCACCTGCTGCCGATCCCCATCGAGATTTCAGCCGGTTGCGCGGATTCTCCGATGGCACGAGGAGTGCTGTTCATTTGCATCGTCCATGACCGACCGTGAAGCCAAGTCCCGCGCCGTGAAGATCCTCGCCAAGTCGATCTACCGTGACCTGGAGGCGCAGGGGTTTGACGAGAAGCAGATCGTCTCTCTCGCGACCGAGCTGATCAGCGAGGTCACGAGCAAGATGCGCGGTTCGAGCGAGAAGCTCCCGCAGCAAGTCGCGTAGCCCGCACAGCCCCGACAGCTCGCGCTGTTCGCTCCGGACGCAGCCTCCACGCTGCGTCCGTTTGCCGTTTCGGGGTGCCGATCAGGTGCTGGTGCCGTCGCCGATCAGGCTGGCCGATCGACGGTGCCGTCCGGCTGCCGCGCGAACCGTCCCGCATCTCGGGGATGGACGGGCTCGGTGCTCGGCCATGACCAGCCGCCGAACTGGGTGGTCTGGTAGTCGTGGATCGCCTGGTTGATCTCGGCCTTGGTGTTCATCACGAACGGGCCGCGCTGCACCACTGGCTCGCCGATCGGCTGGCCCTGGAGCATCAGGAGCTCGATCTCGCGAGGACCGGTGGCGAGCTGCACCGCGAGCTCGGGCCGCACCACGGTGACGTGTTGCGCGGGGATCGCCCGCCGATCGATCGAGAGCCCCTCGCCGGTCACGCCGTACAACCAGCGGTTCGTGCCCGGTGACGCAGGTGGGAGGAGCCACGTGGTGTTCGGCGCGAGCTTGATCGTCCAGATCGCGACGTCGCTTCCGGCCTTCGCGGCGTACGAGCTCGGCGGTGGTGGGGCGGCGCGCTTGCCGTCGAGCGCGCCCGCGACCACGGTGACCATGACCTTGCCGTCGGCGGAGGTGACGCGCGGGATCACGTGATCCCACAGCATCGAGAAGTGCGGACGCGCGAACTTGTCGGCGGCCGGCAGGTTCAGCCAGATCTGGAACAGCTCGACGGGGTTCGGCGCCTCGCGCGCGAGCAACGGAAACATCTCCGCGTGCTGGATCCCGGCGCCGGCGGTCAGCCACTGCACGTCACCGCGTCCGTACCGCGCCGCCGCGCCGAGCGAGTCCGAGTGATCGAGCAGGCCGCGGCGCACCACGGTGACGGTCTCGAAGCCGCGGTGCGGATGCTGCGGGAAGCCGGGGACACGTCGGCCGTGATACATGCGCCAGCCCTCGCGGCCGGCGAAGTCCATGCCGAGCTCGCGACCCTCGAGCGAAGCGGCGGGACCGAGCACCTCGTTGCCGAGCGGGTACGCATCGTCGTGGTGGACGCAGAACAGGAACGGATCGGGCGTCGGCCACGGCTGCGGAGACGGCGGGAGCGGCGTGATCCCGAGGATCGCCGAACCGGCTTCGCCGCCACCGGGTGAGCAGGCGACGAGGCTCGCTCCGGCACCGATCCACTTGAGCGCATCACGACGAGAAAGGACCGTCACTGGGTGCCCAGGATACGACGGTCTGTCCCTGGCAGCACCCCGTGAATCGATCTAGGGTGCGCGGCATATGGCGAAGGTACGCATCGGCATCAACGGTTTCGGTCGGATCGGTCGCGGTTTCGTGCGCTGCCTCGCGGCGCAGTCGAACCTGTTCGATCTGGTGCTCATCAATGACCTGACGGACGTCGGGACGCTCGGGCACCTGCTCAAGCACGACTCGGTGCACGGCAAGTATC
>JAYVRN010000143.1:0-7724 GCA_043776275.1 Myxococcales bacterium
CGAGCGGATGCGTGTGGGGCACGAGCTGCTCGAGCTGCCGGGCATCGCGGCGCAGTTTCGCGCGGGCGAGCTGGCGTGGACGAGTGTCCGCGAGCTGACACGCGTGGCGACGAGCAAGACCGAAGATGCGTGGCTCGATGCGGCCGAGGGTAGGATCTCGACGGAGATCCAGCAGCTGGTCCGCGGCAAGTCCAAGGGCGACCTGCCAACCGATCCGGTGGATCCGAAGAAGATCCGGCATCGCATCGTGCTGGAGAACCTCTCCGAGGAGGCGATGATGCTGTTCAAGCAGGCGAGGAACGCTGCGTCAGACGCGAACGGCGCCAGCTGCACCGACGATCAGCTGGTGCGTGCGCTGGCGGCCGCCGTGCTCGAGCCGGCCGATGGCGCTCCGAGCAAGCCGCGGCACCAGATCGCGACGACCACGTGCCGCGCATGCAAGCAGTCGCATCGCGTGGGCGCGGGGATGGAGATCGCGGTCTCGGCGGCGGAGCTCGCGCGCGCGCGGTGCGACTCCGAGGACATCGGCGATCTGGAGAGAGAGGAGCCCGGGCGCAGGCTTCAGAAGTCGATCCCGGCCGCCACGCGCCGGAAGGTGTTCGTGCGCGACAAGCATCGATGCATCGTGCCTGGCTGTCGCTCGACCAGGTTCTTGGAGGCGCATCACATCAAGCCGCGCTCCGAGGGTGGAGGTCACGAGCTCCGAAATATTGGCCTGCTCTGCGACGCGCACCATCTCCAGCTTCATGAAGGCGTGATCGCGATCAGCGGAACCGCGCCGGGCAACCTGGTGTTCGATCTCCCGCTCGCGCACCGCGGGGACTGAAGGGCGATCAGTCCCTGCGGGGCGCAGTGCGGATCTCTGACAATCGAAGAGTTGAACGAAGTGGGAGGGCAGCGGGGGCACGCCCCGTCCGCTTCCGCGAGCGCAGCGTGGTCAGGTCCTGAGGTCACGTGCCTGCAGCCAGGGACGACGCACGTCTCCTGTTCGCTCACCTACCGCCTCGATCGATGCCCGCTGGGCTCGAGCACGATCGAGGGCACCGGACTTCCATCGAGCACCGGCGAGGTGGACCCCGAGTAGAACTCGCGTGGGTCGAGCACGATCGAGGGCACCGGACTTCCATCGCGCACCGGCGAGGTGGACCCCGAGCAGAACTTCCGGCCTACCGCGCAGCGCGCTCAGCCCAGGCGCTCGGCGATCGAGGCCCAGCCCTCGGCCCGGATCTGGATCCGGACGGGGACGCCCGCGGCGCGGCCGGCTTCGAGGTCGGTGGGCTTGTCTCCGACGATCGCCGACGCGGCGAGATCGAGGCCGAGGTCCCGCGCGGCATCGAGCAGCATGCCGGGCGCGGGCTTGCGGCATGGGCAGCCTGCGTCGGGCACGTGGGGGCAGTAGTACGCACCGGCGAACGTGACGCCGCCCGCGGCGAACACGGAGATCATGCGCGCATGCACCGCATCGGCCTCGGCCTGCGTGATCGAGCCGCGCCCGAGGCCGGATTGGTTCGAGACGATCACGAGCCGCCAGGTGCGCTGCAGTGCGCGCAGAGCGTCGAGGGCGCCGGGGAGCGGCTCCACGAGGGTGGGGTCGCGCGGATAGCCCACATCGACGATCAGCGTGCCGTCACGATCGAGGAGCAGCGCCCGGGTCACGAGCGTAGCTTGGCCAGCGTGTCGGTCGTGGAGCGGCCTGGCACCAGCGGCACCAGCTCCACGCGGCCACCGTAGGCTTCGACGATCGCTCGCTCGGGGATCGGCTTTCCCGCATAGTCCGCGCCCTTGACGTGCACGTCGGGCTTCACCTCGGCGAGCACGCGCTCCGGCGTGGCCTCACCGAACACGACGAGGGCATCCACGATCTCGAGCGCCGCGAGCAGGGCCACGCGATCGGCCACGGGGAAGATCGGGCGATCCGGGCCCTTGCTGGCGCGCACCGAGGCATCGTCGTTGACGCCCACGATCAGGACATCCCCGAACCCGCGGGCGGCACGCAGGGACTCCAGATGACCGATGTGGAGCACGTCGAACACGCCGTTGGTCCAGACCACGGTGCGCTTGCGGGCGCGCTGGGCCTCGCGCCACGCCACGAGCTGCACCAGCGTCAGCTCCTTGGCCGGCGCATGCCCGTTGCCGATCACGATCTCGGGGGATGGCACGAACGCCTCGTCGAGCACCTCGCACAGCACGTGGCCGATCACGATGTGGCACTCCTGGATCCGCGCGGTCACCGTGGACGGCACGGCCACGCCCGCATCGCACGAGGCCACGAACGCGGCGCCATTGGCACCGCTGAGGCCGATCACCTTCATGCCGCGCTTGCGCGCCATCGCGACGGCCGCGAGCACGTTCTTCGATGCGCCGCTCGTGGTGATCGCCACCAGCACATCGCCCTCGGCGCCGAGGCCATCCACCTGACGCGCGAACACCTGCTCGAAGCCATAGTCGTTCGAGATCGCGGTGAGCGCCGACGTATCCGTGGTCAGCGCGATCGCCGCGAGGGCGCGCCGCTCGGCGACGAATCGGCCCACGAGCTCGGCGGCGATGTGCTGCGCGTCGGCTGCGCTCCCGCCGTTGCCGCACAGCAGGACCTTCTTGCCGGCGAGCATGGCATCGCGCAGCAACTCGGCGGCAGTGGCGATCGCGACGGGATCGAGGGCGAGCTTGACGCGGGTGCTGTCGATCAGTGCCTGGCGCACGAGCCGCTCGGCGGTCACGGACGCACTCGCAGTTCACCGACCGCCGGCCGCATCGCGAGCAGCTCGTGCGCGTGTCGCATCACGTCCTCGACGGGGACCGTGCACGCCGCGTTGTTGCCGATCTCGCTGCTCGGCTTGCCCACGGCGACATCCTTGCCGTTGTAGACGCTGAACAGCGGGATCGAGTACAGCGCGGGAGCGACCGAGCGCACGCGCGTGCCGAGCGGTGCGAACAGCGTGGGCGTGTCGGCGAAGAACAGACCGATCACCGGAGCGTCGACGAGGCAGGCGAGGTGCATCGGACCGGAGTCATTCGAGATCACGAGCTGGCACTCGGCGAACAGCACGAGCAGCTCGCGCAGCGAGAGGTCACCCGCGAGCACGTGCTTGCGCGGGGTCTTTACCTGATCGGCGACGCTCTGCACGTACGGGCGCTCGTTGGGGGCACCGATGAAGCACACGCGTGCGTTCGGTGAGGTGGCCACGAGCTCGTCGGCGACCTGCGCGTAGCGATCCTTGGGCCACTTGCGCGCCTCGGGGGCGAGATCGGGCGAGGTGTTCGCGTTGATCACGAACAGCGGATCGCCTGGGCGGATCCCGTGCTGCGCGAGCTTGTGGCGGAGCGCCGCCCGCTCGATCTCGCTGATCTCGATTCGCGGGTACGTGTACTTCGCGGAGAACTCGTTGAAGCTGGTGTAGTAGTGGTCGCCCGTCGCGCACAGGTAGACGAGGGACAGGAAGATGTCGCTCGTGTGGAAGTACGAGTTGTAGAACCCGGTGATGTCGAGCAGCTCCTTGCGCCAGCGCTCGGAGGTCAGATAGAAGCCGGCCTTCTGGGGGATGTCGGCGAGGCTGCCGAGCACGAGCGGGAACTTCGCGAAGAACTCGAGATCGAGCACGAGATCGCACTTCGCCTTGCGCAGCGCGTGAGCGGTGGCGAGCGTGGTGCGGACGAACGCCTGCGGGGTGGAGGGATCCACGAAGTGGTCGTGGTCGGTCATCCCGAGGATGTCGAGGATCGCCTTGTTCGCCTGGAACGTGACGAAGTGGATCTTCGCATCCGGGTACCGATCGCGCAGCGCGGCCAGGCTGCGGCTCGCGACGATGATCGAGCCCATGCCGAAGAACTTCATCACCACGATGTTCTTGATCGGGCGCTTGGTGGCGAACGGCTTCCGCAGCCGGTGTGCCGTGGCGAGCATGCTGCAGGCAGCATTCCCCAGCACCCGGTCGAGGCGGCGCATCAGCTCGACATCCATACGGCCTGAATGCCACGGCGCGCCCGGCAGGGTCAACCAATGAGCGGGGCCCGGCCCGACGCGGGTGATGGGGGTCGCCGGCGGTGGCAAACCTACGAAACTCGACGAGAAGTTTCCCGCCGTCGCTATGTCATGCGCGTCGCGGTTTCGGCGTCACGGCGCGGGCGGCGGATCGCCGACCTGCTTCACATCGAACGCGGTCAGGCGGTGATCCACGATCCCGCCGCCGTCGAGATCGACCTGGTGGGTGGCGGTCACCGCGGTGACCTCATCGACCAGATCGAGCTGCATCTTCTTGCCGGTATCCCGCAGGCACTCGAGGAGCGGCTGATCTTTCACCGTGGTGTCGATCGGCTCGATCGCCACGTCGACCACCATCACCTTCTGCTTCACGTGCTCGAATCGCAGCGTCAATGCCGCGGCACCGGTTGGCTTGACGCCGGCCTTCGCCGAGCGCGCCACGCAATCGCTGACGAAGCCATCGATCGCATCGACCTGCTTCTTCAGCTGGTTCTTGATGTCTCGCTTCACCGGGGGCAGCGAATCTACCGGCTTGGCCTCGGGCGGCGGGGGCAGCTCGACCGCCGGTCCGCCGGGTGTTGTGGGGTGGCGCGGCGCGGGGCGAGCCACGGTGGCTGGCGCGATCTTCGCGTCCCGGGTGGCCACGGGCGCCGCTTCCTCCTGCGCATCGCCATGGGCCGGCTCGACGGTCGCGCGCGGGTGCGGGTCGGCGGCCTCGACGGCATCGATGTCCCGGGTCATCCGCCACAGCGCGAATGCCAGGCCGAGGAGCACGATGCCTCCGAGGATGATGACCTTGCCGCGCAATGCCCCCGGAAGGTGCCACCGAGTCCGCGACTCTGCAACGCCCTATGCGGGAACGCTGGGCGTTCTGGCCGCGCGAGACCTGCGCGCCACGAACGTGATCGTCCCCACCAGGGTGGTGATCACGAGCCAGTGCGAGTAGCGATAGTCACTGCTGTGCACCAGCGGAAGCAGCGAGAGCTCCATGAGGATCCCCGAGAGCAGGATCGCGAGCAGATCGCGCTGGCGGAACACGAGCGGGAGCAGCGCCAGCGACAGCAGCAGGTACAGCCATGGCACGTAGAACGGGGTGTGACGTCCGAACCACTGCATGGCACGCGTCAGCTTCTGCTGCAGAGGTGAGGCCGCGGTGGCGAGGCCGTTCTCGTGCGCGAACGCGGGGAACCGGAACTCGCGCTTGACCGGAGAGCCGAGGCTGCGCGTCGAGCGGATGTCGATCGCCTCGCCCATCACGGTCAACCGGTGCTTGGTGTACGCCAGCGGATAGGTCGTGATCGTGTGCCACCACGCACGCGCGATCGCATCGCGCTGCGCCTCGGGGGCAGGCACGTAGCCGTTGATCGGCAGGTTCCACATCGTGCGTTTCGGATCGTTCAGGATCGGATAGAACGTGCGCGGCGTGTAGACGGTGCGGATCGTGGCGTGGATGTCGTGCGTGATCAGCAGATCGGTCCCGGCGAGGTCCTCGAGGAGCTGCGCATCCGGGAGATCCTCGTCAACGAACGCGAGCGTGCCCACGATGTCGTAGATCGCGAGGGACGAGTTCCAGTAGTGCATCGGCTTGTCGGTCAGCGCGCCGTTGATGCCGAAGGCCGCAAACGTGGTGGCGAGCCAGGCCACGGTGGCCACGGCATAGCGCCTCACCGCGGGCATCCCGGGCCGCCACTCGAGGAGCAGCACGACCAGCGGGAAGGTCGCGCCGAACGCGTTGTAGCGGAACGCCGTGGCGCCGACGATCGCGACGAGCGCCGCGAGCTTCCGCGAGCGCTTCTCCGAGAGCAGGCCGGCGATCGCGGCGGCGAGCAGCGCCGCCATCATGCAGTCCTTCCAGATCACGCTCATCACCGTCATCACCGGTGGGAACACGAAGATCGCGGTGGTCCACCACGCGGCGGGGCGGGGCGCGAAGGTGCGGCGGAGCAGCACGTAGAGGCCGGCGAGGAGGATCGTGGTCTGCAGCACGAGGATCCCGATCGGTCCGGACACGATCGAGTCCGTGAGCTTCCACAGCACGTTGATGATCGGCGGGTGGGCGTCGCTGTAGATCCCGCTGCGCGCCTCGCGCATGTGATCGAGCGAGTCCTGGGTCATCTGCCCCGGGAAGGCATAGACCATCAGGAACATCCAGCCCGCGCCGAGGATCACCCACGGTGGGGTGGCCGCGAGGGCGCTGCGGATCCGGCTACTGGCGCTCAGGCGCATTCTCCGCGGGCGGGGGAACCGGAGGGTTCGCGCGCTCCACCTTCTCCGCCAGGATCGCGAGCTCCTGCGTGAGCGCGATCGTCCGCAGCTGGACACGCGAGAGCGTGATCAGCGCCCGCAGGTGCAGGATCGAGAGCGCCGCGATCGCGGTGCAGAAGAAGAAGTTGGCGAGCGTGGAGAACCCCAGCGCGTGCGCGACCCGGCCGGTGGCATCCGGGAACACGGCCATGCTGCCGAGCACGACGAGGAATAGCAGGTACGACATGCTGCCCTGGAGCGTGATCCGCTCGCGCAGCACCAGCCGCATCAGCACGAGTGCGATCAGCAGACAGACCGCGGCGAACACCCAGTTGCCGACGCCATCCGACAGCCGCCAGTACTCTTCGGCCTCAGGCGACGGCATCGGGGGCCTTGTCCGGGCGCGCTCGTCGGTTCGTGCGCAGGTATGCGAGCACCACGGCGACGGTGACCTTGAACATGTAATAGATCGACGTGTACCCGGAGATGCTCGACTGCCCGCCCTGGCGCTCGCGCATCGCGATCGGCACCTCGATCACCGCGAGCCCGGCCGCGCGCGCCATCGCGAGAGACTCGGGCTCGGGGAAGTCGTAGGGGTAGGTGTCGCTGAACAAGCGAAGCGCGCGCGCGCCGTAGAGCCGGAATCCCGACGTGGGATCGCTGATCCGCAGCCGGGTGACCAGGCGCAGGATCCCGCGGAGCCAGGCACTACCGAGCCGCCGCAACACGGTGGAGCGGAACTGCGAGGCGCCGTCGCGATAGCGCGTGCCGACCACGAGATCGGGCGCGTCGCCCTGGATCACCGGCGCGAGGAGCTTCTGCAGCTCGGCGGGCGGGTGCTGGCCGTCCCCGTCCATCTGCACGGCGGCGTCGAACCCCTCGCGATGCGCGAGCTGGATCCCGGCCTGGACTGCGCCGCCGATGCCCAGGTTGCGGCACAGCCGGAGGACCCGCGCCCCATGTGCGCGTGCCACCTCCTGGGTGCGATCTGACGAGCCGTCATCGACCACCACGGCCTCGATCTGGACGCCGGGCTGGCTGGGCAGCGCTTTGATCTCCGCCAGGAGCCCCCCGAGCGAAGCCTGCTCGTTGAACGCGGGGATGATCAGAAGGAGCCGCACCTCCGCGACCTATACCACCGCCACCGGACGCCGTGTATGGTGCGCTCAGCACCATGTGCGGCATCTTCGGTGTCATCTGCTCGAGCAGCCAGCCGGCTGATCGCCAGCTCGTGCGCGACCTCGCGATCTCCCTGCTCCACCACTCGGAGACCCGCGGGCGCGAGGCGGTGGGCGTGGCGATCCACGACGGGCGTCAGATCCACGTCCTCAAGCAGGCTGGCTCGGTCACCGATTTTCTGGCCAACCCGAAGTTTCACGCGCTGCTCGATCGCGTGCTCGCCGAGGCGGCACCGAACCGTCCGATCGCGATCACCGGTCACTCGCGGCTCGCCACCAACGGCGCGCAGTCGAATGGCGATAACAACCAGCCGGTGATCACG
>JAYVRN010000144.1:0-7722 GCA_043776275.1 Myxococcales bacterium
TCGTGGAGACCGATCCGGAAGCCGCGACGAACACCGCCATCAGCTCCTCGTAGACCGCGATCTCCGCGGGCGAGAAGCTCCGGTCGGCATGGAAGACGCCGTTGATCAGCTCGAGCGCCGCCGCCTGATCGTTCCACGGCAGCCCGCGGAACAGCGCGATCACCCGCGCATGCAGCCGGTTCGGAGCGCGACCTTCGACCGCCTCCTGGGCCAGCACCTCGATCTCGCCGACGAGATCCTTCTCCAGCTGCTCGAAGTAGAGGCGCCACGCCGCGGTGTGGCGCGCACGGATCTCGGGGGCCTCCATCGAGGACTGTTCGTGCATCAGCACGATGGACTCGACATACCGCAGGACAAACCCACGCGCGCGCGGGTCGAACCAGCCATCGAGGTGTCCGACCGAGATCAGTAGATCGATGAGCGCGCTGAACCGCGCCGTATCGGGATCCCGTGCCGAGCTCGATGGCCCAGCCTGCGCGGATCCAGGGTGTGAAACTTCCACTGCCCCATCAGAGCCCGCTCCACGGAGGGAGCGCAAGTCGCCCAGACTCTCCAACCCGCCCCAGCCAGGCGAACGGTCGAGAAAGTGCATATAATGCAGGCGTGGGGCAGATCCTGGGGAGCCACTTCGAGCTGCTCGCGGAAGCCGCGCGCGGCGGAATGGGCTCGGTCTACCGAGGTCGCGATCTACGGACCAACCGGATGGTCGCGATCAAGGTCCTCAACCTCTCGAACCCATCGGACCACATCCGGTTCGAGCGCGAATGCCAGGTCCTCGCGCGGCTCCATCACCCCAACGTCGTCGGCTATGTCGCGCATGGGGCCTCACCGGAGGGCACACGGTTCCTGGTCCAGGAATGGGTGGACGGGATCACGCTGTCGACCCAGATCCAGACGCTCGGGCTGACGGCCCGTGATGCGCTCAAGGTCGCGATCGGGGTCAGCGACGCGCTCGGCGCCGCCCATGCACTCGGCGCCGTTCATCGCGACGTCAAGCCCGCGAACATCATCCTCGATGCCGGTGATCCGGACCGCGTGAAGCTCGTCGACTTCGGGATCGCCCGGATGGAAGCGGACGCCGGCGTGCTGACCCGCGCCGGAATCCTGGTCGGGACGCCGTCCTACATGGCCCCCGAGCAGGCACGCGGGTTGGTCGAGATCACACCCGCCGCCGATGTCTGGGCACTCGGCTGCGTGCTGTACGAGGCGATCTCCGGGCGCAAAGCGTTCGCGGGCCGCTCGCCCGAGGCGATCCTCGCGAAGGCGCTGCTCCACGAACCCGCACGTCTCGAAGTCCTCGCGCCCGAGGTCCCCGTCGAGCTGGCCGACTTCGTCCATTCGATGATCGCCAAGCGGGTGGAGAATCGAGCACCTGACGGTGGAGAGGTCGCGCAGGTGTTGCGGAAGCTGCTCCCGACGGTCCCCGGCGGCCCGCTGCGCAAGGCGAACCAGCTCGAGACCCAGCCCACGCGCATCGATCAAGGGCCGCCGCCGGTCGTCGGTCAGCGGGGCGCGCGTTGCTTCGCGATGGTCAGCGTGCCGCCGCTCGAGCCAGATGCCCCGCCCCGCGAGCCCTTGGAGATCAAGCGGATCTCGGAGCGCTACAAGCTCGCGATGCATCCCCTCGACGATGGCTCGGTGATCCTCGAGGCGAACGAGCCCGGTGATGCCGGCGCCGCCAGCATCGCGTATGCAGCGCTCGAGATTCAGACGGCAGAACACTTCGATGGGGCGGTGAGTGTGTTCGGCCAGGCGTACGAGGAGCCTCTCGACGAGGCGATCGATCGCGGCGCGGACACCCTCGCCAACGTGACGATGGCGTCGATGTTCGCGGAGGTCGTGGGAGCCGATCCCATCATCCCGGTCGACGACGTGATCGCCGCGATGCTCGAGCGTGAGGGCGTCACCCTGATCACCACCGACCATGGCCGCGCGCTCCGCGTCTCGAGGCGATAACCCGTCCGATGCGCGCGAAGACCGAGGGAGTCACCCCCACGCCAGCGTCGGATGCTTCCGCGACCGTGCGCGGCGATGCCGGCGTGACGGGCCACCAGCTGTTCCTCCTCGTCGCTGGTGAGGGAGTGCTCGCAACGGAGCCGTTGCCGGCGGAGGGAACGGTCGCGATCGGCCGCGCCACCGATGCCGATGTGCGGATCGAGGATCATTCGATCTCGCGCGATCACGCCACGCTCCACCTCTCCGATCCGTTGACGATCGAGGACCTCGGCAGCGCGAATGGAACCTGGGTCCGCAACGAACGCATCCCGCCCCATACCAAGGTCGAGATCCAGCTCAACCAGGCCGTCCTCCTCGGCTCGGTCACGATCGTCGTCCAGAAGCGGACCAAGCAGCTCCGCATGCGTCGCCGCCGCACCCACGACTACTTCGAGAACCGGCTCGAGGAGGAGTGCATCCGCGGGCTGCGGCGCGACACCACGTTCATGCTCGTCCATATCGTCGGGCCGACCGATTCGCACGATCTCGAGCCTGCGATCGTCGGGGCGCTGCGGGAAGGCGACCTCGTGGCGGCATACGGTCCCGGCGAGTTCGAGATGATCTTGTTCGATACGGATCCGGTCCACTCGAACCGCATGATCGAGCGGCTCGAGTCCGCGCTCGCGAGTCGCCAGATGCAGGCCAAGATTGGCACGGCCTGGTATCCGCAGGATGGTCGCGAACCGAACACGCTGGCCGCACGCGCTCGCACCCGTGCGCACGGTGCCACCGTGGAGCCGGTCGAGCCAGGCGATCTGGTGATCGCCGATGAGCGGATGAGCGCACTGCATGCCCTGGTCAGCCGGGTGGCAGCCGCGGACATCAGCGTCCTGCTCCAGGGCGAGACCGGCGTCGGCAAGGAGATCGTCGCAGAGCAACTCCATCGCCAATCGGCGCGCTCCGACAAGCCGTTCGTTCGGCTCAACTGCGCCGCGCTCAGCGAATCGCTGCTCGAGAGCGAGCTGTTCGGTCACGAGCGCGGTGCCTTCACCGGCGCACACACCACCAAGCAGGGTCTCCTCGAGGTCGCCAGCGGGGGCGTCGTATTCCTCGACGAGGTCGGCGAGATGCACGCCTCCACCCAGGCCAAGCTGTTGCGCGTGCTCGGAGAGGGCAAGCTGATGCGCGTGGGTGGCCTCAGCGCGCGCGCGATCGATGTGCGGATCATCTCCGCCACGAACCGCGATCTCGAGATGGAGGTCTCGCGCGGTACCTTCAGGCTCGACCTGCTGTACCGCCTCAACGCGATGTCGATCATCATCCCACCGCTCCGCGAGCGAACGGCCGAGATCGAGCCACTCGTGCGGATGTTCCTGAAGCGCATCGCCGAGAAGTATGGCCGGCCGGTGCCGCTCCTCACCCCGGGGGCGCTCGCGGCGCTCCGCGAGTACTCGTGGCCGGGGAACGTCCGAGAGCTGCGCAACGTGATCGAGCGGGCGATGGTGCTCGTCTCGGATGACGTGATCGACGTCGAGGATCTTCCCGTCGAGAAGATGCGCGCGACGTACAACACACCACGGCTCAGTGGACCGATCCCGATCCTCACACCTCCGCATGGCTCGCCGGCCGCGGCCGAGCTCACCGAAGAACACCAGCGGATCCTCGCCGCGCTCGAGGAGTGCGGTGGCAACCAGACGCACGCGGCCAGGGTGCTCGGCATCTCGCGCCGCGCGCTGATCAACAAGATCGAGAAGTTCGCCGTGCGTCGCCCTCGCAAGCGGTGACGGCGCTCAGCGCTTGCGCGGCTTCGGCACAGGCTTCGGCTTCGGTGTGGCCGGTGCTGGCGCTGGCGTTGGCGTTGGCACCACGGCCGGCACCGGCGCGGCGTGATCGCTTCCCGAGCCGTCGCCCGCCGGAGGCGTGGTGTCAGCGGGGGCTGGCTTGATCCGGCACACCAGGCCCGCCTGCAAGCCAGGCGGAAGCTCGCCGACCAGCTCGGCCTCCGCGAAGATCATCCGCGCGATGGGGTCGAGCTCGGGTTGAATGCTGGTGACCTTGCCGCGCGCCTTCACCTGATCCCCGTGGCTGTCGATCAGGAGATCGATCGACATGCCCTCTCGAAGCTGGGCGCTCTGGTCCGTCGGGATCGCGAACCGAACGTAGAGCTCGTCGGAGGAGATCACGCGCAGGATCGGACTACCTTCGGTGACCTGGCCGCCGGCCTTGATGAACTGCAGCGCGATCCGCCCTGCGATCGGCGCGACGACGCTGGTCTTGCCGAGCTTGGTCTTGGTCGCCTCGTAGCTCGCTTTCGCGCCATCGAGGCGCGCCCTCGCCTCTGCGGTCGCGCCCTCCGCCTGCAGATACGTGGTCTTCGCCGCGACGCCCGCGCGGTACGCCTTGAGCTGGATCCCTGCGTTGCTCGCCGCCGACGCATACGACGCCTGCGCTCCCTTGAGCTCTGCATCGACCTTGCTGAGTGCTTCCTTGAGCGGCGCGTCGTCGAGGATCGCGAGCTTCGCACCAGCCTCGACGGGATCGCCGACACTGACCAGGTATTGCTTCACGGTCGTCGAGAACGGGGCGACGACCTCGGCCTGCGACTTGGGCGTGAGCACACCGATCAGGCCCGCCGGTGCCTCCACCTCGGCGATCTGCGTGGCCTCCTCGGCCAGCGGCTCCGGTGTGGGCTCGTTCGCCTTGACCTGCTCGGTCTTCTTGCACGCACACGCGAGCGCGAGCGCCATGGCCATCGCGGCCATCGAGCTGCGCGTCACGCGGGCTCCGGCGGCACGTCGTCGGGGTGCAACTGCGCGGCGAACAACCGGCGGTAGTGACCGTTCCTCGCGAGGAGCTCCGTGTGCGTGCCGCTCTCCACCACTTCACCTTGGCTCATCACGAGGATCAGATCAGCGTTGACGATCGTCGAGAGCCGATGGGCCAAGATGATCCGCGTGCACGAGAGGCGCCCGAGGTTCTCCATCACGCGCGCCTCGGTCTCCCCGTCGAGCGCGCTGGTCGCCTCGTCAAACACCAGCACCGCCGGCCGGTGAACGAGGGCGCGCGCGATCGCGACGCGCTGACGTTGGCCGCCCGAGAGCGAGGCCCCACCATCGGCCAGCAGCGTCTCGTACCCCATCGGCATGCGATCGACATCGTCATGGATGTGCGCCAGGCGCGCCGCCGCGACGACGCGATCGAGCGACAGCGAAGGATCGGTCAGCGCGATGTTGCTCCGCACGGATCCCGCGAACAGATAGGGCGATTGAAACACCGTCCCGAGCTGGCGACGGAGGCTCTTGAGCTCGAGCCGAGCGAGATCGTGCCCGTCGTAGAGGATGCGCCCCTCGACCGGACGATAGAGCCCCGCGATCAGGCTCGCGAGCGTGGACTTGCCGCAGCCGGAGCGCCCGACGATCGCCACCGACATCCCGGCCTTGAAGTCGACCGAGACGTCGCGCACCACCAGGGGCGCACGCTCGTTGTAGCGGAAGCTGACGTTCTGGAGCGTGATCCGTCCGGTCAGCTTCGGCGCCCGCACGGCGGTCTCGCCCACCTGCTCGGGCTGCTGCTTGAGGACGTCATCGATGCGATCCATGTAGCCGCCGATCAGCTGGAGCTGCAGCGCACTCGAGACCAGGGTCTGCAGCGGCGAGAGCACGCCCATCGCGATCGCGTTGACGGCGAGCATGCCACCGAGCGTGAGCTGGCCCGAGATCACCATCAGCGCGCCGACCACGAGGATGATCACCGGCGACGCCGAAGCGAGGAGCCCGACGATGCCATCGATCACCGCCGAGACGCGCCCACGCTCGAGCGAGACGTTGAGCTCGTCGATGTACAGGTTCGACCAACGCTCTACCGCGCGGCCCTCGGCTGCGCACGCCTTCAGCGTCGCCATCCCGGCGAACAGCTCCACGAGGTAGGACTGCGACCGCGCCTGGGCATCGAGCGCGCGGGCCTGCAGCTCGCGATACCGGCCGCGGGAGAGCAGGAACACCGTGATCTGAACCACGGCAAGGCCTCCCACGATCGCCGCCATCACCGGGGCGAGCACGATGATCAGCGCCAGGTAGATGATCACGAGGACACCGTCGAGCAAGGCCGACAGCGTGTTGGACGTCAGGAGCTCGCGGATGGTCGCGTTGTTGTTGACGCGCATCATCAGGTCGCCGGCCGAGCGCCGCTGGAAGAAATCGAACGGTAAGCGCGCGAGATAGTCGACGAACCCGAGCGTCAAGCGGGTGTCGAGGTTGGTCCGCAGCTGGAGGAACAGGTGTGTACGGATCAGGTTCGTCAGCGCCTGGAACACCAGCACGCCGCCGACGCCGCCCGCGATCACGACCAAGAGCTGGGCGTCACCTCGGGGGACGACGCGATCGACGACCATGGCCGTGAGCAGCGGCATCGCGAGCGCGAAGGCTCGGAGCAGCAACGAGGTCACCGCGATCCGCGCGAGCAAGCGCCGCTGCCCGAACAACTGCTGCAGGTACCAGGAGAGGCGCCCTGCACCGGCCTTGCGCTTCTCGAACGTCTCGGTGACCTCGAAGACCAGGGCCACGCCCGTGAACGATTCGCGGAGCTGCTTCCACGGGATCTTCCGGGTACCGCGCGCCGGATCGACGATCTCGGCGCCGTGCTTGGTCACTCGCTCGAGCACGACGAAGTGCGAGAACTCCCAGTGGAGGATCGAACCACGGGGGAGGAACTTCAGCATCTCCACATCGAGGGACAGGCCGCGTCCACGCAGACCGAACCACTCCGAGCCGTGGACGATCGTCGCGGCATCGGCACCATCGCGACCGCTGCCGATCGCCTCACGAACCTCGTCGAGCGACAGCTCGCGGCCGAGGAAGCGCAGCACCATCGTGAGACACGCCGCACCGCAGTCCGCGGCCTCGGTCTGCTGGACGAAGGGCACACGTCCGCGCCGGCGCGCATGCGCGAGCCGCTTCAACGATGGGAACAGATCCTCGGGCGCCGCCGCCGGCGCTGGGCCACGCTCGTTGGGGTCGCGATGGGTATGGTCGTCGGTCACAGGTCGATTCCCGGGAGGATCGTCTCGAGCACCGACTTGGAGTCGAGCTGCACCTCGGCGCGCCCGATCATACCGTCGTGCAGCTCGAACGTCTGACCTTCGGCCTCGAACGATGCACTCGCGAGCCTGCCTTCGACGACGACCACGGTCCCCTGCGCCCCGAGTGAATCTCCGATGCGATCGCCGAAGTAGCGCGTGGACGCCTCCTTCGCACCGAGCACCTCGCTCGAGATCGCGCGCACCTCCATCGTGAAGTGGACGCCGCGATAGCCCGGCAGGCTGAGGCGCAGCTGCTGGTGTGCACGGAGCCGAGGCCGATCGGCGCCAGGAAGGAACGCGATCACCGAGAGCGCCTCGGGGACGTCCTTCTTCACGATCGCCGCCACCGCGGTCCCCTGATCGACGCGCTGCCCCTTGCGGACGCGCAGGTCCTTGATCCGGCCGTCGAACGGCGCACGGATCGCACGCGCATCGACGTTGGCCTTCGCTTCATCGCGATCGGAGACCACCTTGCCCAGCGATTCGCCCACGCTGCGATCACCCGGGCTCTGGAGGTACGCGACCAGCCGGCGCTCGTACTCTGCGTCGAGGCCGCGCAGCCGCCCGGCCTGCTCGGTGTCATGTAACCGAGCGACCACCTGCCCGGCCTTGACCACATCGCCGTTGGCGACCGCGACCTCGATCACCGTGCCACCGTCGACGGCGATCACGTCGCTACGTCCGGTGGCCTTCACGATCGAAGGACCCTC
>JAYVRN010000145.1:0-29588 GCA_043776275.1 Myxococcales bacterium
GCATGGACAACGTCGCGGCCGCGGTCGGCGAGGCGGTGGGCAAGGCGGTCAAGTACGTCCCCGTGCCGGTCGCCGCGATGGTCGACACGATGACCAAGATGGGCCTGCCCGACTACATGCAGACCTCGATGCGCGACTACCTGACCTCGTACTCGCGTGGCTGGGAGCAGCAGGTCACGCCGGCGGTCAAGCAGATCACGGGCACCGAGGCGCGCGGCATCGGCGAGTTCGCACGCGACTTCGCCGCAGCGTTCGGCAAGCGCTGAGCGCACGGCCGCCAGGCATCGCCGGCCAGCTCGGATCAGAACCGCCCGGAGACCATCACGCCGGGCGCGCTCGGATCGAGGACGGGCGCGACCACGGTGCGCGTGCGCGGCTGTTCGCGGGATGGTGCCGTCAGCCACACGACCGCCGCCGCGACGACGAGCCCGCCGCCGGCCCCGAGCAGCCATGTGCTCCTCGTGGCCGAGGTCCGCGCGCTCGCGATATGCGCGAGACCGGAGGTGCTGCAGATGTTGGTCGCATCGCACTCGCTCGGCTCGCGGCTCGCAGTCCACTCGCGGTACGCGTGGAGGCCGAAACCGGCGCCGACCGCGGTCACCACGAGTCCTGCGCCACCGAGGATCAACGCCACGGTGCGGCGCGCCTGGAACGGCGGAGAGGTCCGCGAGATCTTGTGGGCCGTCACATCGACGTTGTCACTCGGTGAGCGCGCAGCGGCTGAAGCCGTCGGTTGCGTGGGCGATGCGGGCGGGCCCTGTGGGACAGGCGGTTCGTGCGGGGCCGAATCACCCGCGCTCGGCGCCAAGGAACCGGTGCGTTCGGGGAGCAACGCGGGGATCTGGACGCGCTGAATCTCGCCCTCCCGGAGCACGTCGATCGTGGCGATCCAGCCGAGGCGGCCGGGCGCGGTGGCCTCGAGCGCATAGGTGCCGGGATCGACGACGAGCTCCTCGCCAAGGAGGCCCGTGACGTCGATCGCATCGCGCCGGACAATGAGCCCGTGCGGGGCGTCGGTTGTGTCGATCCGCAGCCTGACCAGCCGAGGTGTAAGGGCGGCGACGCGGCGGCGTGCATAGTCCATGCGTGGATCCTGCCGGCGCGTCGCGAGCTCGATCGCCTCACGGAACTCGGCCCACGCGGTGCCGGTCTGCCCGACGAGCTCGTGGCAGTTCGCGATGTTGAGGAAGGCGCCGAGCTGAGGGTCCGCGCGATAGCTCGCCTCGTAGAGCGGGCAGGCCTCGGTGGGATTGCCTTGCTGTTCGAGCTGCTTCGCGCGGGCGAACAGGGCCTGGGCGGTGAGCTTGTCGTCTGCTGCGGCGCACGGAAGGTCGATCAGCTGGACAAGCAGCCCGAGCGTCGCCAGGGTCGCGAGCTGTCGAGGCCGGGGGATCACGGCGCGACTCCAAGGATGATCGTGAGTGTGCTCGTGGTGCGGGCGAACACGAGGTCCGCCCGACCATCGTGGTTGAAGTCGCCGATCGCGACCTGGTTCGCACCGGGGACGAGGTTCGCGAGCCGGCGCACCTCGAAGTGCGCGGTGCCGTCGTTGCGCAGGATGATGACGTCCTGACCATCCACCATCACGAGATCGGGGTGGCCGTCGCCGTCGAGATCTCCTGCAGCGAGCGAGTGGGGGAAGTTCGTCACCGGGACCGCGAGGCGCGTCCAGGTCGGAGCGCCGGTCTGGATCACCACCTCGCCGGCGTAGGGATCGAGCCATGCGAGGTCCGCGCGCTGATCGTGATCGAGGTCCAACGCGACCAGCTCGGTGGGGTTCGCATCGAGCCCGATCGGCACGGGCTCCGGCGTCAGCATCTGGTTCGCGTAGCGGAACACCGTGATCGAGCGTGCGATCGCATCGAGCGCGATGATCTCGTCGCCAGCGAAGCCATCGAGCTGCGCGAGCTTGACGGCGCGAGGCTCGCCTGTGGTCGGCGACATCTGCCACACCGGGCCCATCGTCATCGAGCCGAGGTCGCCGAACAGCATCGTCATCCGCCCCGGTCCATCGACCACGATCGCGTCGCGCCTGGGGTCCGCGTCGAGCTGACCGGTCGCGAGCGAGCCGGCGTCGGCCAGCCCCCGTGCGAAGGGCGCCTGGAACGTACCGTCACCGTTCCCACGCAAGATCCAGAGCGAGCCATCGGTGACCAGGAGGTCGGGCGCCGCATCTCCAACGACGTCGGCGATCGCGAGGCCGCGTGTGTTCGCGAATGGATACAAGCCGCGCGAGGTGAACCGCGCGGAGCCATCGTTGGTGAGGATGCCGAGATCTCCGTCGTACGTCGTGTAGGCGAGGTCGTCGAGGCCGTTGCCATCGAGATCAGCCGCCTGGACGGTGGTGATCATCCCGAGCCCCATCACGTTGATCGGCGCGCTGAACGAGAGTGCGAGGTCCGCGCGCTGGACGTCGATCGTGTACGTGATCTCGACGCCGGAGGTCGCGCGCGCCGTGACCGTGAGCGGGGTGGTGCCCACCGGGATCGCGAAGGTGGATGGCAGCGTGGCGGGACCAGGCGCGCCCTCGAACCGGATCGCGACCGAGGGATCCTCGACGGTGGCGCCGAGTGCGAGATCCGGATCCGGATGCGTCAGCGAGACCGCGTAGTGCGTGACCAAGGGATCGAACGGCGGGGCGAGGGTGCCTCGCGAGACCGTGAGACTCGAGAGTGCGAGATCGTGGCCGTCGGTGATGCCGATCAGTCCTTCGCAGCCTCCGAGCAACGCGAGGAGGCAGAGCCCGACGCGGTGGAGAGGGTGATGTTGGTGGTCGATCACGTGCGGCCCTCGAGCTCGGTGTCGTGCGCCGGCCTGGTGCGGGGTTGGGCGCGCTTCGGCGGCGCGGTGTGCGCAGGCGCGGTGCGCGCAGGCGCGGTGCGTACAGGCGCGGTGCGCGCAGGCGCGGTGCGTACAGGCGCGGTGCGTACAGGCGCGGTGCGTACAGGCGCGGTACCCTCAGGCGCGACCACTGGTGCGCTGTTCGCCGGGGCTGACGCGGGTGCGCTGTTCGGCGGTGCCGCGACCGGCACGATCTTCGAGCTTTCCGTCGTGACCACCGGTGCAGCGGGCGCGGCGACGCTCGCCTTCGGCGGCGAACCGGCGGTGGGCTGGGCGACAGCGGTGACGCTGGGCGGTGGCGGAGCCGATGCCGCCGTGCTGCCCGCGGGCTCCCGCATCGTCAACCCAACGACCGCGATCGCGAGGACCGCGCCCACGATCCCGAGGACCGTGGCGAACGCTGCACCGCGTCTCCGCACGGGAGCCAGCTCGCCGGCGCTTCCTCCGAGGGTGGTCGGAGAACGAGACCAGCCGTGAGGGGCGCTGCTCGCCGTGATCGCCGTGTACGGGCCGGTGCCTCGCGCCGGCGAATCGTAGCCGCACCACGGTTCGAGGCGGAGTGCGATCTCGGTCATCGATGACCCGCGCGCTGCGGGATCCTTCGCGAGGAGCTGCATCACCAGCGCTTCGATCTCCCGCGGCAGCTGTGGGGCGGTCGTCCGCGGCGAGGGTGGAGCGGTCTGCGTGTGCTGCGTGTATGCCTCGGCGATCGTCGCCGAGGAAAATGGTGGCCGCGAGGTGGCCATCTCGAACAGCACGCAGCCGAGCGAGTAGGCATCCGCACGCCAGTCCACGCACGCCGAGTTCCCCCACTGTTCGGGGGCCATGTACGCGGGCGTGCCCATCGTGCCGATCGTGCGAGGTCCACTCCCGCCCGAGAGCTTGGCGATCCCGAAATCGAGGACCTTCACGCGCTCGCCGCGGCCGAGCTCGGCATCGGGGACGAGGTAGATGTTGTCGGGCTTGAGATCCCGATGCGTGACCCCGGCCGCGTGGGTCGCGGCAAGGACGCTGGCGATCTGGCGCCCGATGTCCGCGAGCTCCACGGGAGCGAGACCGCCGGTACGGCGGATCCGGGCGGCGAGGGACTCGCCCTCCAGGAGCTCCATGACCAGGTAGGCCTGTTCGGCATGAAAGCCGACGTCGAAGATCCGGGCGATCCCCGCGTGCTTGATCCGGCCCACGATGCGGGCCTCGTTGAACAGCCGGTGCACGTGGTCCGTGTTCGTGGAGATCTCGGGCAACAGCACTTTCACCGCCACCCGGGTCGCGATCCCCACGTGCTCCGCGACGAACACCTCCCCCATCCCACCCCGACCCAGGAGTGCGACCACACGGAAGTTGCCGATCACCTGACCGATCACGTTGGTAGCTAGGTCGACCGTCCGCGGAGGACGTGAAGGCAGGCGCTCAGGGCCGGATCGACGGGAGGAACGCCTTCAGCGCCGGGAGCTGGCGCTGCGTGGTCGCGATGCACTGGCGGCTCAGCTCGAGGCCGCGCGTTACCGCTGCCTCCGCGCCGCCGATCCTCTGGGCGCGGGGAGGCACGAGGGCGACGATCCGATCGTAGGTCGCCTGGTCGCAGGGCAGCGTGGCGAGCCTCGCGAGAAACCAGCTCGCTTCGTCATCCCGCAGGCGCTTCAGCAACTCTCCGAGATGGGCCTCCACGAACACGAGGCCGAGGGCGCGGCTCTCGCGGGCGTTGAGGACGCCTTCGAGGATCGGGAGCGAGTCTCGCAGGTCGAGATCGGGTGAGAGCGTCAGCGCGAGGGCGCGCGCGACCAGCTCGGGCGCGGTGAACCCGCCGAGGGCAGCGAGCATGCGCTGCTGCTCGGTGCGATCGCGGGGCACGCGCGCCGCGGCGAGGAGACGATCGAACAGCGCGGCATCGCCGTGGTGCGTGGCAGCCGCGAGGATCACACCGACCAGATCGTCATCCGCGGCCTTGCGATCGGCCAGCCAGGCGAGCGCGAGCTTCGTGGCAATCTTCGTGAGGCCCGGGTCGGAGTACGCCACCCCGAGCGCGATCTGGCGGAGCGCCTGGCGATCGTCCGGGTCCGCCGCGCGGCGCTTCCAGCCGAGCCGGGTCGCGAGCGGCTGGTACGTGGCCACGTAGTAGCGCGTGAATCGCGCGTACAGCGCATCGTCGAGCCCGTCCATGCGGAGCTGACTCGCGGTGAAGGCGGCGCGCGCCACGCGGTCGTGTGGATCACGGGCCACGAGAGGTGCGAGGGCGAGCGCTTGATCGATCGGGAGCTCGCCTCGCTCCACCGCCGCGCGCACATCGGCGACGAGCATCAACCGCTCGGCGACCGTCGGCTTTGCGGCGCGCGCGATCGCCGAGGTCGGCGTCAGCAGCTGCGCGACGAGCTTTGGATCGACCGCCGAGCGGTAGTACCCCGCGCCCTCCGCGTTGAGGATCGTCCAGGTCGGGCATGCGCCTTCGAGCGCGAGCCCTCCGTCGGTGCCCGCGAGCGTGGTGCACGTGCGGTGCGATGTGGTCGCGTCGCCATAGCGGACGCACACCGGCACGGTCCACGTCCGCGCCACGGGATCGATCACACCCGCAGGTAACGAGCGCTGCTGGTGGAGCGCGAGCTTCGTGCTGCCCGCGCACGAGAGCGTGGCACTGATCCGCGGCACGCCCGGTTGCTCGATGAAGCTGCGCAGGCCGGCCTCGAACTCGGCGCCGAGCTGGCGGCGCACGGCAGCGAACAGATCGTCCGAGGTCGCGTTGCCCCAGGCGTGGGCCGCCAGGTAGCCGCGGATAAAGTCGCGCCACTTGAGCGGGCCGATCGCCACCTCGAACATGTGGATCACGGTGGACCCCTTCAGGTACGTGATCGCGCCATCGAACGAGGTCTCGATCTGCTCGCGCGTGGCGACCGGCTGTCGGATCGACTTCGTCGACAGCGTCTCGTCGGCCGTCATCGCCCGGGTCGAACGCTCGACGCGATCATCGAGGATGTTCCAGCCGGGCTCTGCGGCGTCGGTGATCGCGAGATCGATCCACTCGCCGAGCGCCTCGTTCAGCCACGTGTCGTCCCACCACGCGAGCGTGACGTAGTCACCGAACCAGTAGTGCGCGAGCTCGTGAGCGAGGATGTTCGTGTAGTTCTCTCGCCGCTCGCGCGTGGCCTGGTCCGGGCGGATCAGCGTCAGCGGCTGTCCCATCGCGACGATGCCGGGGTGCTCCATCGTTCCCCAGAACCGCGGCACCACCGCCACGTCGAGCTTGCCGAACGGATACGCCATCCCGAAGTAGTCCTCGAGCGCGGTGACCACGCGCGGCGTGACGGACTTCGCGTAGCCCAGCTCGGCGGCGCGCCCCTTCGGGATGATGAAGCGGATCGGCGTGCTCGCGCGGCCCGCCGCGCCTCCATCGATCACCTCGAACGGCCCCACGACGAACGCGACCAGGTAGCTCGGCAGCGGCCTCGAGACGGCGAGCTCCACGCGCTTCATCCCTTTGCCCTCGGGTGTCTCGGACACTACCGGTGCATTGCCGAGCGCGATGTGATCAGCCTTGACGTGGAACGTCAGCTGCCACGGCACCTTGGCGCTCGGCTCGTCGAAGCAGGGGAAGGCGCGCCGCGCGTCGATCGGCTCGAAGAACGAGTACGCGTAGGTCTCGGCGCCTTCCTTCTCGGCATAGATGCCGCGCGACTTCTCGTGATCGATCTGGGCGGAGAACTCGGCGGTGATCACGAGCGGGCCCGCGGGCAGCTCTCGATCCACCGTCAGGCCGACGTGGTCCTCCCCGCCGGGGATCACGCGCGCGGGCACGCCGCCGAGCGTCACGGCACCCACGGTGAGCGCCGTCGCGTTCAGCCACACCACGCGCGCGGGCCGCAGCACCTGCGCCTCGATCGTCACGTGGCCGTGGGCGACCGTGCCCTCGGGCAGGATGGTCAGATCGAGCCGGTAGAGGGAGGGCGCGACGTCACCCGGCAGCCGCAGGTCCGGTGGCGCGGGATCCGGCACCCGTGTGACAGGCTGCACGCGAGGCGGCGGTGGCACGGGTGCGGGGACCTGCCGCGCTGGCGACGAGCACGCGGTGGCCACGGCGGAGATCAAGGCGAGCGAGCGCATCCGCGCGACCGTATGCCATGCCACTCGCGATCGCCGGTCCGAACGGGTCGTAACTAAGTACAAAGACTGAGGATCAACCGCGTCGCCAGAGGCTTGCCCCGTGCGATCGGGCCGTGCTAGATCGGCGCGTCCTCGAATTCTTCGGGGAACTACTCACTGCATCTGAGCTTTCCGGGCGTGGCCTCCATCGGAGGTTTCCGGGAGCGACGACGGTGCAGGTGGCTACCAACGCAAGGATTGACATGGAAACGATGGCAGAGGCGACGGGGCAAAACCCCATCAGCATGCGCGCGCTCCTCGAAGCGGGCGTTCACTTTGGTCACAACACGGGTCGGTGGAACCCCAAGATGAAGCAGTTCATCTTCGGCGCCCGCAACGGCATCCACATCATCGACCTGCAGCACACGGTGAAGCTGTTCCGTCAGGCGTTCCAGGCCGTCGTCGATACGACCGCCAAGGGCGATACGATCATGTTCGTCGGCACCAAGAAGCAGGCGCAGGACGTGATCGTGGAAGAGGCTGGCCGCTCGGGCCAGCACTACGTCACCCAGCGCTGGCTCGGTGGCACGCTCACCAACTTCAAGACCGTGAAGGGCTCGCTCGAGCGCCTGCGCGGCCTCGAGAAGATGGAAGAGGACGGCACGCTGTTCGCGCTCACCAAGCGCGAGCAGGTGATGATCCGCCGCGACCGCGAGAAGCTCCTCAAGTCCCTCGGCGGCATCAAGACGATGAGCAAGCTCCCGGGCATGCTGTTCGTCATCGATCCCCACAAGGAGCACATCGCGATCGACGAGGCCCGCAAGCTCGAGATCCCGATCGTGGCGATCACGGACACCAACTGTGATCCGGACAAGATCGACTACGTGATCCCGGGTAACGACGACGCGATCCGCGCGATCAAGCTGTTCGCCGGTCGCATCGCGGACGCCGCCGTGCTCGGCAACAAGATCTACAAGGAGAATGCTCGGACTCGTGGCCAGGAGCGCCAGGACGAGGGCGAGCGCGTCATCCACGTCTCGTCGGGTGGCGATGGGCCGCGCGTCGAGATGTCGACGGGTGGCAGCATGTTCAACCCCGAGGCCTCGGCCTCCCCGGACGCGGAGTCGTAGTCATGGCGGAAGTCACCGCAACTCTCATCAAGGATCTTCGCGAGCGCACCGGCGCTGGCATGAGCGACTGCAAGAAGGCGCTCGTCGAGGTTGCCGGCGACATGGACAAGGCGATCGACTATCTGCGAGCCAAGGGGCTCTCGAAGGCGGCCAAGAAGGCCGGCCGCGAGGCAACCGAAGGCGCCGTGGTCTCGTACATCCATGGTGGCGGCAAGATCGGCGTCCTCGTCGAGATCAACTGCGAGACGGACTTCGTCGCGCGCAACGAGGACTTCGTGATGTTCACCAAGGACGTGGCGATGCAGATCGCTGCGACCGCGCCGCAGTTCGTCCGCAAGGACGAGGTCTCGACCGACGTGGTCGAGGCCGAGCGGGCCGTGCTCGTCGCCAAGGCGAAGGAGAGCGGCAAGCCCGAGGCGATCGCGCAGAAGATGGTCGAGGGTCAGATCACGAAGTGGATGAAGGAGATCTGTCTCCTCGATCAGCCGTTCGTGAAGAACCCGGACAAGACGATCGAGCAGCTCCAGCAGGAGCTGATCGCGAAGATCGGCGAGAACATCAAGATCCGCCGGTTCACGCGGTTCGAGCTCGGCGAGGGGCTCGAGAAGAAGAAGGGCGACTTCGCCGCCGAGGTCGCCGCGCAGGCGGGCCTCGCACCGTCCTGATCGGCAGGGCGTTCCAGCGAATCAACGGCCGCAGCGATGCGGCCGTTGCGCGTTTCGGCTCACGGCGGGACGGGGCAATCGATGGGGCAGAGCAGGTAGTCCTCGGGCGCGTCGCAGCTGCCATCGCCGCAGTGCTTTGCGGTGCACGAGGTGCCGGGCGCGCAGTACGGAGCGCACCGCGCCCAGCAGTCGGAGTCGGCGCAGCCTAGCTGCCCGTCGCCATCCATGTCGTCGGTGTCGAGCAGGCAGCGCTCGGTGGGCTCGACACCGCGCTCGTAGCGCAGGCGATTCACGCTGGTGACGGCGGAGGTGGAGAACCCTCCGAGCAGGATCAGTCCACCGCTCGGGTCCCTGGCCAGCGCGGCTCCATAGCGCGCGGACGTGGTCACGATCGTCGGGACACGGTGCCACGCGCCCAGGTTGCCGTCCCACTCCCAGGTGTCGTCGAGCCGGGCCCCATTGCTGCGTCCGCCGACCAGCACGACGTGCTGGCGCAGTGGATCCCACGCCATCACATGGCCCTGGCGGGCCGGCGGTGCCTCGGTGGGCATCCGGTTGGTCCAGGTGGTGCCGTTCCACTCCCACGTGTCCCCAAGCTCGCTGGCTCCGTCGGTGCCTCCGAACAGGACCGAGACCTTGCGCTTCGCGTCGTAGGCAAGCGTGGCGTTGCTGCGCTTCGGCGGCGACATCGCCGGTGGAGGCGGCGATGTGTTCACCCACGTCTTCTGCCCACACGTGCCCCGCCACTCATAGGTCGTCTGGTCGGGCCCCGTGCTCGTCAGGCCGCCGAACACGACGAGCGCGCCGCGAGACTCGTCGAAGGTCATCGCATGAAACGCGCGAGCCACGGGTGCCGCTGGTCCAGCGGTCCACTTCGCGCCGTCGTGGGTCCACAGGTTGGCGAGGTAGGGGGAGGACTGGCCACCATGCTGGATCGTCGTGTTGCACTCGGGGTCGTACGCCAGCGCGCCACCGGTACTCGCCGCCGGACCCGTGACGAGCGTCCTGCGCCACCCGATGCCATTCCACTCCCAGGTGCCGGCGGTTGAGCCGCTCCCCGTCGAAGCGTCGACGACGATCGTACGGGCCCGCCTCACATCGTAAGCCGCGATCGTTCGCGAGGCGCCGCCGCCCGGACCGCTCGCGCCACCATTCGGGACGATCGGAGACCTTTGCGCCCAGGCGGGGTTGTCGAAGATCCACGGCGCCGGGGTGTTTGCGGACATCGCGTTGTCCCCGAAGCCGATGATCCGACCCATGATGGGGCTGTAGGCGAGGCCAGCCATCTTGGTGACCGTGGAGGGGTTGCTCAGAGGGAGGCTCCACGTCGAGCCCGTGAGGGTCTGCGTGGTCATGCCCATGGTCACCGTGGAGTGCTGCAGGGTCTCGTCGTAGGCCCCGCTGATCGGGGTTCCTGAGAACGTTCCTAGATTGGCCGTCTGGATCCACCGCGTCGGCTCGAGCTCCCAGGCATCGGACCGAGGCGCGCCGCCAACGGGATCGCCACCGACGAGGTCGAACACGTCGCGATCGACGTCGGCGATCCACACCGCCGATTTGCGTTGCTGGGGTGGGCCGGGGATCGTGAGCAGGCTCCAGCTCGAGCCATTCCATTGCCAGGCCTCGTTGGTCTCTCCGCCGCTGCCGATCGACGTGGTGCCGCCGAACAAGACGCAGCGCAACTTGGTGCACGCAAACCCGGCCGCCCGGCGTGGGCTCGGCGCGGCGCCCGTGGGTGAGCGCTTGATCCAGCGGAGGCCGTCCCACTCCCAGAGATCGCCGAGCAACGTGACGCCGTCGCTCGCGACCCCGCCGAACAGGAGCACGTGATTCTTCACCGGGTCGTGCGTGACGGCGAAGGCGGTGCGGGGCGGTGGTTGCTGCCCGAGAGTGGAGATCGGGAGCCACGATGCTCCGTCGTAGGTCCAGATGTCTCCCGTGGAGGGATTGCCGGTCCCCGCAGATGGCCCGAGTGTGCCGCCCATTCTCGCCACGCTGCCATCGAGCCCGGTCACCATCACGGTCCCGTTGTCGGCCGGCGGCTCGAGGCCGGGTGTGACGTCGCGCCAGATCGGAAACTCGGTCTTGCACGTCGACGTGCAGCCATCTCCGGACAGCCCGGTGCCGCCGTCGTCGCACTCTTCCCCGCGGGCGAAGTCGACGATGCCGTCGCCGCACTTCTCCGTCGAGGTGCAGGTCGACGAGCAGCCGTCGTCGCTCTCGCGGTTGCCGTCGTCGCAGACCTCGGTGACGTCGATGATCTGGTCGCCGCAGATCGCCGGGTGGCAGGCCTCACCGAAGCAGGTCCCGGGCGAGACCGCGACATCCGGATCGAGGTCGCAGATCATGCCGTCGGGCATCCCCGCGCACAGGTCGCGCTGCGCCTGGCTCACGCACGCGTGCACCTCGAATGCCGGCAGGTCGAGGCACGTGGTGCCGTCACCGCAGACCTTGTCGTCTCCACAGAGCTCGCTGCGCGACTGCACGCACCCGAAGGCGAGGACAGCCAAGGACACAGCGGTGGCAACATGGATCCCGCGGCGGAGGCTCACCCAGGTTCAGTACTACGTGGCCGATCGTGGCGCGAACTTTGGGATATTCGGAAGGTTCACCACCCGACGCGGTGCAGTTTCACATCTGCAGTGTAGCGGCCATGGCAACTCGGGTCGCCACGCCGATCGAGCGTAAGCGCGCGAACGTTTGTGGAGCCTCACGGGCACACATGCTGCACCGCGGCGTTGCACCTATGCGCCCTGTCTTCCTCTCCGCTCTCCTGTTCAGTTCCTCCCTCCTCGGCTGCACGGAGGCGACGCTCGACGAAGACGGAGCCGCGGATCTCGCGGGCCAGGACGACAAAGGGGACGCGGTCCCCGGCATCGAGGTCCAGGCTCGGCTCGAGCCCGGCACCGTCGACACGACATTGACCACCGCGATGCCCCGCCCGGGCTTCGTGTTCTACGCGGCCGAGGGCACCAAGGTCTCGCTCGAGGTCACCCACGCCGGGACGACGACCGGCCTCGACACGCTGGTCAAGGTCTACGGCCCGCGGCTCGCGGACGGGAGCTATCCCAAGACGCTCGCGACCGATGAGGACGCCGGGTACGGCAAGCTCTCGAAGATCTCCGACCTCGCGATCTCGATCCCCGGCTTCTACCTGGTCGAGGTGACGAACGGCGCGACCGCCACGCCGACCGCCTCGGCCAAGGCGCGGCTCAAGCTGAGCTGCACCGGCACCTGCAAGACCGACGCGCCCGTCAACCCGCTCGGCCTCGACGTCCGCTGGTATCAGCGCGCGGCCGAGCGCCATGCCCTCTCGCTGCAGTCGTACGGCGCGGCCACGGCGAAGGTCGCCGCGAAGGTCGCCGTGGGCGTCCCCGCGAACTGGGGCGTGATCATGGACATCGACGAGACCACGCTGAACAACAGCGCCTATCAGCACGCACGCTCTGACCTCGGCACGGGCTATTCGCCCGCGAGCTGGACGGCGTGGGTCAACCAGAAGGCCGCGACGCCGATCGATGGCGCGCTCGCCTTCACCAAGAAGGTGAAGCAGCTCGGCGGCAAGGTGGTGTTCGTCACCAACCGGATGGCCGGCACCGAGTGCCCGCAGACCGAGGCCAACCTCGCGAGCTCGGGCTTCACCTACGACCAGATCCTGTGCCGCCCGCAGGGCGCGCCGAGCGACAAGACCCCGCGGTTCGATCAGGTGAAGCAGGGCATGGAGGTGGTGGCGTTCGTGGGCGACAACATCCTCGATTTCCCGGCGCTCACGCAGGACCTGCGCAAGCAGCCCGAGTCCGCGTACGCCGCGTTCGGCGAGACGTTCTTCATCATCCCGAACCCGATGTACGGCAGCTTCGAGAAGAACGTCGACTGAGACCGTGATCGGGGCGTGCTAGCCTCGACGCGATGTTCGTCTGCGCGGCATGCGGGCAGAGCTACGACCGCGGCGGGTTCTGCGCCGAGGACGGGCTGCCGCTGCCCGAGACCACGGATCCGCTGCTCGGCACCGAGGTCGGGCGGTTCCGCCTGGCGCGCCAGATCGGTGAGGGCGGGATGGGCCAAGTCTATCTCGGCGTGCAGCCCGCGATCGGGAGCCGCGTCGCGGTGAAGATCCTGAGCGATCAGTGCGCTCGGAATCCCGAGCTGCTCCAGCGGTTCTTCGCCGAGGCGAAGGCCGTCAACGTGATCAAGCACGAGAACATCGTCAGCGTCCTCGATCTCTCGCAGCTCCCCGACGGCCGCCCCTACATCGTGATGGAGTTCATCGAGGGCCAGACACTCGGTGCGATCGTGCGCGCCGGGCTGCCGCCGATCGGCGGTGTGGTGCAGGCGATGCGTGAGGTGCTCTCCGCGCTCGGCGCCGCGCACCAGCTCGGGATCGTGCATCGCGATCTCAAGCCCGACAACATCCTGATCACCGGCGAGGGTCACGCGAAGGTCCTCGATTTCGGAATCGCGAAGCTCGCACCCGGGCTGTCGAACGCGCTCTCGCCACGAACGCAGACGGGCGCCTTGCTCGGGACCCCGGCGTACATGGCGCCCGAACAGATCACCGGTGCGGCCAACGTCGATCCCCGCACCGATCTGTACGCCGCGGGCATCGTGCTGTTCGAGGCGGTGACCGGTCGCGTGCCGTTCAAGGGCGACACCGTCTACGACCTCATGCGCGCGCACCTCGAGGACGCACCGCCCGCCCCACGCACCTTGCGCCCCGACCTACCGCTCGCGTTCGAGCAGGTCATCCTGCACGCGCTCGCGAAGGATCCCAAGGATCGGTTCCAGACCGCGAGCGCGATGACCCAGGCGATCGAGAGCGCGGCACAGACGCTGGCAACGGATCAGTGGCGAGCGCTGTCGAGCCGCGGTGGCGTGATCGCCGGTCGGCCCTCGCTCGAGCGGATGCTGCAGCCGACGCCGGTGGATCTGGCGCGCGCGCCCACCCGCGTCGCGACCCCGATCCCGATCGAGCGGACCGTCGCGTCACCGCGTTCGCGCACGCCCTTGATCGCGATCGGCGCGGCCGTGCTGGTCGCGGGTGGCCTCGTGATGATCGTCGCGAGTCAGCGCACGAGTGACGCGCCTGTCGCAGCTCCGAGCACGCCCGCGCACGAGGCACCTGCACCGCCGTCGGTGTCGCCGTCTCCACCGCCCTCGATCTCGCCCTCGATCTCGCCCTCGATCTCGCCGTCGGCACCGCCGTCGGCACCGCCGTCGGCACCGCGCGTGGTGCCCGCGGGTGGGCCCTCCACGGTGGCCGGCCCCCCCGTGGTCACACCGCCGCCCGTGATCGCACCGCCCGTCGTCGTGAAGCCTCCGGCGACCGTGAAGACCGAGGGCGACGTGACGTTCGTCGAGCCGCCGGTCACCAGCAACCTGGTGCTCCCGGCCGACTACAACGCGAAGCGCTTCGATCCGGTGGCGTACCTCCCGAAGGCGACGGCGCTCGCGCAGCGACTCTTGCCCGATGCGAGGCTGACCACGTTCGAGTTTGATCCCGTGTACCCCGATGGCCACGTCGACCTGACGTTCGCTGGGCGTGATCGCCAGTACGAGTTCCGCTCGCCGGCGCGATCCGGCCTGCCGGCTGGGCACCCGAAGAACGTCCCGCTCGAGCGCGCGTGCCGGGTGATGGTGGAGGTCTCGCCGCGCGAGGTCACGGCGCGGATCGTCACCAGTGACAGCTGCAACGCGGTGCTGGTCAAGCAGCCGCGCTGCAGCTTCGCGCAGGTGTGGGCCAAGGCGCGCGCGAAGGGCATCCCCGAGGACGTCGTGGCGCGTGTCGGCTGGTTGTTCGATAGCGCATGGTTCTTCGACACCAGCCTCGCGGGGAGCGGAGGCATATCGACCTTCGTCGACGACTGCGGTATGCCTCCGGCGCCGTGAGTAACCAGAACGCCAAGCCGCAGACCGCGATCGTTCCGACCCGCACCGACAACTACCCCGAGTGGTACCTGAAGGTGATCGAGGCCGCGGATCTCGCCGAGAACTCGGACGTCCGTGGCTGCATGGTGATCAAGCCGTGGGGCTACGCCCTGTGGGAGAACATCCAGCGCGGACTCGACGGCATGTTCAAGGCCACCGGTCACGTCAACGCGTACTTCCCGCTGTTCATCCCGGTCAGCTACCTCGAGAAGGAGGCCGCGCACGTCGAGGGCTTCGCGAAGGAATGCGCCGTGGTCACGCACCACCGCCTCGAGCTCAAGGACGGCAAGCTGATCCCCACCGGCGAGCTCGAGGAGCCGCTGGTGGTGCGGCCGACCTCGGAGACGATCATCGGTGCGTCGTTCGCGAAGTGGGTGAAGAGCTATCGCGATCTCCCGCTGCTCATCAACCAGTGGGCCAACGTGGTGCGCTGGGAGATGCGCACGCGCCTGTTCCTGCGCACCGCCGAGTTCCTCTGGCAGGAGGGCCACACCGCGCACGCCACCAGCGAGGAGGCGGTGGAGGAGACGATGAAGATGCTCGGTGTCTATGCCGAGTTCGCCGAGCAGTACATGGCGATTCCCGTGATCCAGGGCGAGAAGACCGCCGGCGAGCGGTTCCCCGGCGCCGTGCGCACGTACTGCATCGAAGCGATGATGCAGGACCGCAAGGCGCTCCAGGCCGGGACCTCGCACTTCCTCGGGCAGAACTTCGCGAAGGCCTCCGGGATCGAGTTCCAGGACGACAAGGGCCAGGTCGTCCATGCGTGGACCACGTCGTGGGGCGTCTCCACGCGGCTGATCGGCGCGATGATCATGACCCACTCGGACGATGACGGCATGGTGTGCCCTCCGCGCCTCGCGCCGGAGCAGGTGGTGATCATCCCGGTGATCCAGAAGCCGGAGGATCGCGATCGCGTGATGGCGTACTGCAAGCAGCTCGAGAAGGATCTCGAGGCGCTGATGTTCGCGGGCGAGCGCGTGCGGGTCCACGTCGATGGGCGCGACATGCGCGGCGGCGACAAGGCCTGGCAGTGGATCAAGAAGGGCGCGCCGATCCGTCTCGAGATCGGGCCGCGCGATCTCGAGAAGGACAGCGTGTTCATGGGCCGGCGTGACAAGACGCCGAAGGACAAGGTCGGCCTCGCGCGGACCGAGCTGCTCGCCACGGTCAGCACGCTGCTCCAGGAGATCCAGGACACCCTGTATCAGCGCGCGCTGGCCTATCGCGCCGAGTACACGCGGGTGATCGACACCAAGGAAGAGTTCTACGCATTCTTCGCGGATCCGCCGAAGAAGAAGCCGAGCGACCCCACGCCGATCCACGCCGGGTTCGCGATGACGCACTTCAACGGTGATCCGGCGCTCGAGACCAAGATCAAGGACGACCTCAAGGTCACCGTGCGCTGCATCCCGCTCGATCCCGCCCTCGGTGGTGGGCCCGGCACGTGCCCGTTCACCGGCCAGCCGAGCGCCCAGCGCGTGGTCTGGGCGAAGGCGTACTGACGTGTCACGATAAGCGCGATGGAGCTCGCCTGTCCCGTCTGTGATGCGCCTCTCGAGGAGGCCGGCCGTACGTCGCGGTGCCGGCTGTGCGAAGGCGCGTGGATCTCGGAGGACGTGCTGGTCGCGATCCTCGAGCAACGCGCGTCCACGCTCGTCGATCTCCCGTGGGAGCCGCGCCAAGACAAGCCGCGCCCTTGCGCCGGTTGCAAGGCCGAGATGCAGACGGTGAACCTCGGCAGCGTGCAGCTCGATCGGTGCCCGGCGCACGGCGTGTGGTTCGATGCCGACGAGCTCGCCGCGCTGCTCAAGCAGGCGAAGGCGTTCACGACGAAGGAGATGGCTGCCGTCTCCGAGCCGAAGCACGGGCTGCTCGGCAAGCTGGCGAAGCTGTTCGGCGGCTAAGTGGGCCAGCGCGCGACGGCTTAACGCGGTGGCCATCCGGCCGATGGTCTGTGGGAAGGCATTCCGCAGAGGACACCGCAGATGCGCCCACTCGTCATCGTCGCCACCCTGGCTCTGGCCACGTCCCTGCTGACCAGGTCCGAAGCGTCGGCGGAGCCAGGTCATCACCGTCACCGGCACCGGCATGTCCTGCGGCACGTCAAGACCGCGGTCAAGCAGCGGCTGTCCCGGCTCATGCACGTCCACCACCATCACCACCACCACGACCGCCCGGCTCCCGACCGTGAACCCGATCCCGCCGAGCTCGTGGCTGGAACGCAGGAGCCGATCGAGGCGTACGCCGAGACCTGGGTGACCCTCGGCCGAGAGCTCTCGGTGACCGAGCCATCGCGGTTCGAGATCCCGGCGGGGCCCCGCCCGCTTCGCTCACTCCGGATCGACTGCGACGAAGGCGCACCGCGGATCGATCGAATCATCATCGACTACGCGGGCGGCGACACCGAGAGACTGACCGTGGACGCCCGACTCCCTCCGCACGGCTGGCGCACCCTCGCTCTCGATGGCACGCGGTCGGTGCGAACGATCACCGTGGTGGCGGATCCCTCGTCTGTTGGTTCGTACTCGATCGCCGGCAGCTAACAGGTTGCCGAACCGCGCGGCTCCGCGGCTGTTTTCAGCAGCCTGCTACCTCCGCGGGCGGATCCGCCACACCTCGGGCGCGAACACGCGCGCGAGCACCAGGACTCGCGATCCGGTTCGCGAGGGCCGCACGAGGGACAGGATGTCGTCATCGGTCTGCGTGACGACCTCGAACTTCCCGCCGTTGATGCGCCCGACCTGGTAGTTGTTCCGCGTCAGCGTGCCGCCGACGAGCACACCGCCCTTCGGATCGTAGGCGACGCTGCGGATGTTGGTGAGCGGCGACTGATACTGGGCGATCACCTTGCCGGTGAGATCGATCTCGGGGACGACGGCGTCCGGTGCGGCGAGCAACAAGCGCTTGCCATCGTCGCTCACGGCGACGTCCTCGAACGCGCCGGTGGTGACCGGCGTGGTCCCGAGCTCACCGGTGTGCGGATCGAGGGTGACGAGGCGCTCTGCACCGTCGGTGCTGCGCACGGCGAAGCACGGTGGGTGGCGATCGCTGGCACACCGCACGGCCATGGTCTGCCGGTCGCTGTGGCGCCACAGGATCGCACCGGTGGAGAGAGAGAGAGCTACGACCCTGCGCCCCGCGTTGCCGCGCAGGGTGACGATCAGCGTGTCGTCGCTGAGGGTGGCATTCGCGGGCTCGCCATCAACCGCGAGCTTGGTGACGTTCACCTGCAGGCCGTTGCGCCGGTCGATCCGGTGGGTGTCGCGGTTCCAGGTCAGGAACTCGTCGTCGGAGGTCCATGCGAGCGCGGCCCCGCCGGTGGCGTTGTCGAGATCGTGCGCCGCGGTCCGATTCTTGGCGCGTTCGACGATGCGTGTGCGTGTCGACGGGTGCATCTCGATCGCGTAGATCACGCCGTTTCGGGAGGTCATCTCGCCGAACCAGCCGACGTCGATGCCGTACAGCTCGCTCTCGCCCGTGAAGCCCTGCGTGGTCACCTCCGCGCGATGGATCCGCGGCTGTTCGAGTGTGCCGGTGCCATAGGCGATCACGCGATCATCGATCCAGGTGATCGCGGTCGGAGCGTCCAGGATGCCGCTCGACACCTCGCCGCCGGTGTCGAGGTCTCGGACCCGGATCTCGCCGGTGAACCGGCTGGACTCGAGATACGCCACGCGCCGTCCGTTCGGCGAGATCGCCGTCACATCGACCCGACCGTGCGTGGGCCAGGACATCACGTCGCGGCCCTCGTCGACGATCGCGAGCACGCTGGAGGTCAGGCGGAACGTGAGCTCGCCGCGCGCGGTGCGCCCCATCCAGCGCCCGCCGAGTGCTTGGTCGCTCTCGATCTCGGCACCGGCGAGGTATCTCCAGACGCCCAGGGTGTCGCGGTTCCTCAGCGCGAACCGCACGGCGTCCTCGCCGAGCTCCATGTGCGAGAGGTCCGCATCCACGGGCAGCGCGGCGCTCCAGAGATCTGCGGTCTCGAGGCCGCGGACCTCGAGCCGATTGGAGCCGAGCGCGAGCCGCTTGCCGTCCGGCGACACCGACATCCCGGTGCGCGACGGGACATTGAACAGCCGCTTGACCTCGACGTTCGGGTACGCGACCGCAGATGCCGACGGAATCGTCGGCGGTGACGGGGCGACGATCGGGGCTGCTGTCGGGAGCGGCGGCGCGGGATCAGCCCGTCGCATCACCACCAGCGCGACGACGCCCGCGGTCGCCGCGGCACCGAGCCCGAGTGCGATGTGGCGGATCGTCGAGCTGCGGGGCGCGGTGATCGGCGGCTCTCGACGCAGGACCCGCTCGAGCGCGAACAGCAGGGCTCCCATGTCGGGCCACCGGGCTTCGGGATCGGGATCCAGCCCTCTGACGAGGATCTCGGCGATCTCGCCGGGCACGAGCGTCGCCGCCGGTGGGACCGGACGCTGGCTCGAGAGCTTGTCCAGCAGCTCGTGGATCGCATCGACGCCCTGCGCGTTGACCTCGAACGGCCGTGCGCCATAGAGCGCCTCCCATGCGGCGATGCAGAAGCTGAACTGATCGGCGCGGGCATCGACGGGCTCGCCGCGGAGCTGCTGCGGCCCCATGTACGCGGGCGTGCCGACCAGGGCTCCGGTGGTGGTCAGATCGACCCGCCGGCCGGGTTCCCAGCGCGCGGTCATCGCGGCGGCGAGCGTCTCCTCGCCGAGGGTCGCGAGCCCGAAGTCGCCCACGCAGACCCGGCCTGCTTCATCGACGAGGACATTGTCGGGTTTGAAGTCGCGGTGGAGCACGCTTCCGCGGTGAGCGGCGGCGAGGCCCCGGCCGGCCTCGAGCATCAGATCGAGCCAGTGGTGCCAGTCCTCGAGCGCGTGTGCATCGCGTGTGCGCAGCATCGCGCCGAGGTTGGTGCCGACGACGAGCTCCATCGCGAGGAACAGCTGCCCATCGACCTCGCCCGCATCGTGCACCGTGACCACCGCGCGGTGAGACAGCTTGGCCATCGCACGGGCCTCGCGCAGCAGCCGCGTGGACGCCTCGGGCGAGCGCGCGAGGTTCGGGTGGACGAGCTTGATCGCGACCTTGCGATCGAGCTGCGGATCGTGAGCCGACCACACCACACCCATCGCGCCGGCGCCGAGCCGCGCGACGAGCTGATAGCGCCCGATCGGATCGCCCTCGCGCAACGCCGAGATCGCGGGGCGGGAGGATCGCTCGCTCGGCGCCGTCTCGACCGCCGACAGGGTCGGCGCGATCGCGTCCTCGTCGGGCCGACTCCCCATGACCGGACCGAGTATGGCATGCAGGGTCGGTCGCGACCGAGCTCGGCGCGCGTGAGGGCGTTCGTCGGTCCCACGAGCACGATCGCGGACATCATGACGCTCCCGGACCACCGGCGCCAACGGGAGGTGTAATCTGCGTCGGTCATGTCGTCTCCCGGAAAGCCGCGCTACAAGCGCATCCTGCTCAAGATCTCCGGCGAGGCGCTGATGGGGGACCAGAGCTATGGCATCCACCCGGAGGTCCTGAACCACGTCGCCAAGGCGATCGCCGATGTCGCGAAGGTCGGCGTCGAGGTCGCGGTCGTCGTCGGAGCGGGCAACATCTTCCGCGGCGCTCAAGCGCGTGGGATGGAGCGCGCCACCGGCGACTACGTCGGCATGCTCGCCACCGTGATGAACGCGGTGTCGTTGCAGGAGGCGATCGAGCGCCAGGGCGTGACCACGCGCGTTCAGTCGGCGATCCCGATGTCGCAGCTCGCGGAGCCGTACATCCGCCGGCGAGCGATGCGGCACCTCGAGAAGGGCCGCGTGGTGATCTTCGGCGCCGGAACCGGCAACCCGTTCTTCACCACCGACACCGCCGCGGCGCTGCGCGCGATGGAGATCGGCGCCGAGGTGCTGCTCAAGGCCACCAAGGTCGATGGCATCTACGACAAGGATCCGAAGAAGCACGCCGACGCCAAGCGCTACTCCACGGTCACGTTCACCGATGCACTCCGTCAGGATCTGCACGTGATGGACGCCACGGCGTTCGCGCTGTGCCGTGACAACGAGATGCCGATCATCGTGTTCAACATGACCACTCCGGGCAACATCGCGCTCGTCCTCACGGGCGATGCGGTGTGCACGCGGGTGGTGCGAGATATCGAGAAGACCGAATACGCCTAGCCAGGCTGACGAGACGAGACGAGACGAGGAGCCCACCATGATCAACGACATCACCAACGACTCCGAAGACGGCATGAAGAAGGCGATTGATTCCTTCAAGCGCGATCTTCAGAAGATCCGCACGGGCCGCGCGAACGCCGCGATGCTCGATGGCATCAAGGTCGACTACTACGGCACGCCGACCCCGGTGAATCAGGTCTCGACCGTGCAGGTCGTCGACGCGCGCCTGATCACCGTCAAGCCGTGGGAGAAGGCCATGCTCGTCGTGATCGACAAGGCGATCCGTGCGAGTGACCTGGGGATCAATCCGGTCTCTGATTCCGAGCTCGTGCGGCTCCCGATCCCGCCGCTGACGCAGGATCGCCGCAAGGAGCTCGCCAAGGTCGTCAACAAGCAGACCGAGGAGGCCCGCGTCGCTGTGCGCTCGGCCCGCCGCGATGCGATGGACATGATCAAGGACGCCGAGAAGGACAAGCAGATCACCGAGGACCAGCGCAAGGACGGCGAGAAGCGGGTCCAGGATCTGACCGACAAGTACATCGCCGCGATAGACGACATCGCGAAGGCCAAAGAGAAAGAGATCATGGAGATCTGAGCGAGATCTGAGCGAGATCTGAGCGATCTGGCCACGGGGACGGCTCCTGGGCCGGCCCGGAGCGATTCGCACCGCAGTTCCAGCAGGTTGCGACCCGGGCCCGAAAGCGCGCTTTCCCGACAGACGCGGTATGATTACGGCCGATGTCCGGTATTCCGGCGGGGGCCGGGTCGCTGCTCGGAAAGCGGCTCGCCAAGTACGAGATCCTTGCCCTCCTGGCGCTCGGCGGGACGGCGGAGATCTATCTCGCCCGCATCGGTGGTGCCGCCGGGTTCGAGAAGTACGTGGTGGTCAAGTGCCTCCACGACCACCTCGCGGACGATCAGGAGTTCGTGAAGATGTTCCTGGACGAGGCGCGGCTCGCGGCGCACCTCGATCACTCGAACATCGTCCAGACCATGGAGCTCGGCGAGCACGAGAACCGCTACTACATGGTCATGGAGTTCCTCGCCGGCCTGTCGCTCGCCATGGTGATCCGCCGCGCCGGTGAGCGTTTGCCCGGCGGCCGTGTGCCGGTGCCACTCGTCCTCAACATGATGGCGCAGGCGTGTGCCGGCCTGCACTACGCCCATGAGCGTGCGATCAACGGCAAGGCCCTCAACATCGTTCACCGCGATATCTCGCCGCAGAACCTGGTCGTCAGCTTCGAGGGCGTGGTCAAGGTCGTGGATTTCGGCATCGCGAAGGCGGAGCAGCGCGAGACCAAGACGCGGTCCGGCACCATCAAGGGCAAGTTCGCGTACATGTCACCAGAGCAGTGCGTCGCGGCGGACGTCGACCGGCGCACCGATGTGTTCGCGCTCGGCGTGATCGCGCACGAGCTGCTCACGGGGCGCCGCTTGTTCAAGCGCCCGTCGCCGTACGAGACGTACCAGGCCGTGATCGATTGCGCGGTGGAGCCGCCGTCGAAGCACAACATCGAGCTCGATCCGGCCATCGATGACGTGATCATGAAGGCGGTCTGCAAGGACAAGGACCAGCGCTATCCGACCGCGGAGGCGTTCGGCGATGCACTGCTGAGCTACCTGCACCATCGCGGCAAGGGGTCAGGCCCGGGCGACGTCTCGCGGTTCTTCGACGTGAGCTTCGCCCAGGAGATCGAGGAGCACGGCGCGCGCATGCGCGAGCTGATCTCGGGCCGTGAGGCCAACGGCGATTCGGGCGGTAAGTGGGACGAGGAGGAGGAGGCGAGGCGAAACCGGACGGTCGATCTGAGCCGCGGCAAGGAGGACAAGTCCGAGGAGCAATCGATCTCGCTCGCCACCGGCGACATGATGATCGATCGCCCGAGCTCGCACTCGCTCTCCGATGCCCTCGGCTCCCTCAACAGCAACACGGGGGACGAGGACGCGCCGGTCGAGGCGACGCGGATCGAGGCCAACCCTCTCGAGCTGGAGGTCGGCCGCCCCACACCGATGCCTGCGCCGAAGGTCGCCACGAAAGCCGCGCCGAAGGCCGCGCCCAACGCAGCGGCCAGCGCCACACCAAAGCCCGCCTCGCGTGCGCAGGCGGCGCAGCCCGCGCATGCTGCCACGCCGCAGAGCAGCCCGACGATGGCGGCCAAGGGGCAGGGCAACACGCCGCGCCCCGTGGTGATGCCCCCCTCGGGCCCGTTGCCGCTGCCCGCGCCGCCGACGGGACCGGTGGCGATGGTCACGAGCCCGGCGCCGTCGCGGTCCGCCGGGTTTCCGAACCTCTCCAACCTCCCGACGATGATCGCCGAGCCCGAGCCCGATGATCCGGGGCAAGCGCGGACCGAGATCGGTGGCCGGCTGGTGGAGCCCCAGCACGGACTGCAGAATGGCGCGAACTCGCCCCTCGCGACCGCGCCGACCGCCCTGCGTCCCGTCGCCGTGCCGGCGGGCTATCCCGTGATGAGCCCCGAGATGAGCGAGCAGATCGCGCGCGGCGGCGACATCTTCCCGAGTAGCCGTCCCTCCCACGGCGGCCCGGCGGCACCCCAGCCGAACCCAGCGCCGCTGAATCCGCCGATGGGTGGTCAGCCGCAGTACGGTGGGCAGCCACAGTACGGTGGGCCTCCGCAGTACGGTGGGCAGCCGATGGGTGGTCAGCCACAGGGTACGCCACCGATGGGTGGGCAACCGATGATGGGCGCGTATCCGCAGGCGCAACCGCAGCAGCGCCCGATGGGCCAGCCGATGGGCCACGACAGCGGGCAGCAGGCGGCGGCGCTGATGTCCCCCGTTGGACAACAATATCCGCAGCAGGTGAACTGGGCGGATGCGGCGGCGATGCCGGCGCGTGCGATTCCGCCGTGGCTGCTCGCGGTGCTGTTCGTCGGTGCGATCGTCGGCGCGCTCTTGATCACGATCGTGATCGCGAAGATCGCGCGGTGACAGCGCGAGTTTCTCGACGGTGAGCCCGGGGCTTCTGCTACGATCGAGATGGTGAAGTCCTGGCCGCTCCTCGTGGCAGGCGTGTGCGTGGCGATCGCCACCCCGGCACGCGGCGACGATGATCCGACCGCGCTCCAGCACCGCGGCGAGCAGCTCGCCAAGGAAGGTCAGTTCGCCGAGGCGATCGATGTGTTCAAGGCCGCGGACGCGATCCGCCCGACCACCGAGCACGCGTGCCTGATCGGCCTCGCCTATGGCCGGCGCAACCTCTACGGCCAGGCCGAGCTGTTCTTCGATCTCTGTCACGAGCGCGCCGTCGACGGGGATCCAGTGCCGTCGTGGGTGGCCAAGGTCGAGCGCCAGTTTCGAGAGCGGCTCGATCAGGCCAAGCTCGCGCCGATCAAGATCGTGGTGAAGCACGGCGCGAACGCACGGATCGTGGTCTCGGCGTTCGCCGCGGACGAGGCGTTCTCGGCGCGCACCATCCACCTGTCACCGGGGCGCCATACCATCACCGTCACGGTCCCAGCGCGGGGGGGTGATCGCGAGCGCGCACCGATCGAGCGAGCGATCGTCGTCGAGGGGTCGGATCCGCAGAAGGTGGTGATCGATGCGCGCGCTCCTACGGAGGAGCCAGCGACCGAGGGCTCCTCGGGGGGCCACCTCGGGCGCAACGTCGCGATCGTCGGCGTCGGGATCCTCGTCGCCGGCGCCGTGGTCCATGGAACCTGGTATCGCAGCGAGCTGAACGAGCTCGAGGCCGCGCAGAACCCGCCCGACGTCGCGCGCTACGACGCGCACGTAGATGCGTATCGCACCTCGCGCTACGTGACGGTCGGTCTCTACGGCGCCGGTGCGGTCACCGCGATCATCGGGCTCGTGCTGCATGCGACCCGCGGCCACGAAGCCTCGCCCGCGGTCTCGATCGTCCCCACGGACGGCGGCGGCGTGTTCGCCGTCGAGTGGTCGCGATGAAACCAGCTCCGACCACCGCGGGTGATCTGTACTGCTCGGCGTGCGAGCGCATGTTCAACGGCGACGTCGGTGAGGCGTGCCCACGCGATGGCACCCGTCTGGTCAAGCTGGTCGCCGCGCACGATCCCTTCCTCGGGCGAGACCTCGACGGCCGCTACGTGATCCTCGCCAAGCTGGGGCAGGGTGGGATGGGCGCGGTCTACCGCGCGAATCAGAAGTCGGTGGATCGCGAGGTCGCGATCAAGGTCGTCAGCCCGCAGATGATGACGGACCCGGCGATCATCAAGCGGTTCCTCCGCGAGGCGCGCCTCGCGAGCCGGATCAGTCATCCGAACGCCGTCGGCGTGCTCGATTTCGGGCAGACCTCCGATGGTGTGTTCTATCTCGTGATGGAGCTCGTCACCGGGCGCACGCTGGAATCGGTCCTCCGGGAGGAGGGCGCGCTGTCGCCGGATCGGACGATCCAGATCGGGATGCAAGTCTGCCTCGCGCTCGAGGGCGCGCATGCGGTGCCGATCGTCCATCGCGATCTCAAGCCGGCGAACGTCCTCGTCGATGCCAACGATCTCGTGAAGGTGCTCGACTTCGGGATCGCGAAGTCCCTGTCCCCCGACACGATCTCGTCGACGATGACCAACGCCGGCGCGATCATGGGGACCCCGGCGTTCATGCCGCCGGAGCTCGCGCTCGGCCGGCCCTGCGACGAGCGCGCGGATCTCTACTCGCTCGGGTGCATGCTCTACGTGGCGGTCGCCGGGCGGCTGCCGTTCGAGGCCGAGGCGCTGCCCGAGATCATGCGGAAGCACGCCTCCGATCCGGTGCCACCGCTCGGTGAGGACGTGCCGCTGGCGCTCGCGGCGGTGATCTATCGGCTGCTCGAGAAGCAGCCCGAGGATCGCTTCGGGTCGGCCGGCGAGACCCGACTCGCGCTCGAGCGCGCGCTCGCGCGACCCTCGACTTCGCTGCCGTGGGGCGATGCGAAGCCGAGCCCGCGCGTGGACCCGGCCGCGACGATCCCGCTGCGGCCACGCCCCACCCCCGAAGCGCCGACGATCCGGCAGCGTTCGGCGACCCCATCGACGAAAGCCCGACGAGCCGCGTGGCCCTGGCTGCTCGCGGCGACGCTGTGCGCTGGCGCGGGCGTCGCCGTGGTGATCGCGGTCGATCCGTTCGGCACGCCCCCGACGCCGCGGCCTGCCTCGAGCGTCTCAACCCCGGCGGCCTCGGTCACGACGCCGCCGGCCCCGGCCCCCCGACCGTCCGCGCCCACGCCGTTGGTGGTCACCCCGCCGCCGGCACCGACGGTCGATGTCCCAGTGCCGGCCCGGACGGTCGATGTTCCAGTGCCGGCACCGACAGTCGATGTCCCATCGCCGGCCGAGACGCCGATGCCCGTGGCGGTCGATCCCGACGCACCCGCGAAGCCGGCCCCGGCTCGACCACCGAAGCGGCCAGTCGTGAAATCGCCGGCGAAGCCAATCGTGAAAGCTCCCGGCAAGCCGGTCGTGAAGTCTCCCGGCAAGCCCGTTCGACCTACCAAGTCCGGGGACGAGGATCCCCCGCCGTTCTGATGCGCGCGATGCTGCTGGGGATCTCGATCCTCGCGCTCTCCCTCGCGGGCTGCCTGGACATGCCGCCGCGGCCCGGTGGTCCGAGCCCCCCCTTCGACAGCGGCGTCGAAAGCGTCGATGCGCCGCGCGGTGGCGACGGCGGGTTCACCGGAACCGCGCCGGAGTTAGCTCCCGAGCTTGGGGTACTTGCACGCGGAGGCCGTGCGCTCGATCGTGCGGAACCCGGCGCGCTCGTAGACCCGCGCGGCATCGCTCCCTGGCTCGGCGACGATCACCAGCTGCTCGATCGTCGGCAGCACCTGGCGCGCGGCCGCAGCGAGTAGCGCGCTCGCGATCCCGCGCTTGCGGTGCGTGGCGGCGGTCTGGACATCCTGGTAGCGCGCGCGCGAACCGAGGGCCACGAGCCCGAGGCTGCCGACCAGATCGCCGCGATCGAACGCGCCGAACCACACCGCGCGCCCGGTCGCCACCAGGCTCTGCTTCCAGATCGCTCGCCGCAGCAGGAACTGGCGGTGGATGTCGTCGTGGCGATCGGCGTCGCGGTACTCGAGCTCGGCGGTCAGTGTGACCTCGGCGGTCGCGAGTGGCCGGACCTCGAGCTCGATCCGCGGGGCGGTCACGGTCCGCGCACTCATCACCTGGGTGACCTCGACGGTGAACCCCGCGGCCGCGAGCTCCTCGGCGGCGCCGACATCGCCGGCGATCCCATCCCAGCGCAGCGTGACGTGGCGGATCGCAGGATCGCGACCGAGCCCATCTTCTTGCGCGAACTTGCGGGACCAGTACGCGACCTCGCCGACCTGAGGTGCCGCGGGCAGCACCAGCATGTTCCCGTGGTAGTAGGTCGGGTCGTCGGTGGTCACCACGAGGTAGTCCTCGCGATCCGTCACCACTCCGCGGGTCGCCGCGAGCTCGAGATCCGTCTGCAGGCCAACGCTGCGCGGGTGCATCAGTTGCGAACGAGCCCGAGCAGCTTCGACATCGTCTTCTCGTCGGCGGGCGGGAAGTCGTAGTCGAGGAACTCGCGCGAGGTCACCCACCGCAGATCTGCCACGGTCGCCGGATACGGTCGCGCCTCCGCGGGCAGGCTGCACGAGTACATCGTGAGGTGGACCTGGTACGTCGTGTAGTCGTGGAGGTGCTCACCGAGCTTGGCGCCCAGGATGACCTCGACACCGATCCGGCCCTTGACCTCGCGGAGGAGGCAGCCGGTCTCGGACTCGTCGGGCTCCACGCGCCCTCCCGGGAACTCCCACAGCCCTGGAAGGACCGCGTTGGAGTTGCGCTGGGTGATCAGGTAACGACCGTCGTGATCGATCACGGCGGCCACCACACGGATCACCTCTTTTCCCATCGCGGGCGATTATCGATGCTTTGGCCTGGATTGCAACGGGGTCGCTCCCATGTATGCTGCGCGCGCCATGGCGATCCGGTTCGTCGAGATCAAGGCCGCTGAAAACGCGGAATCACTCAACTCTGAGTACGTCATCCTCGAGAACGCGGGGAAGACGCCTTTCAATACACGCGGCTGCGGGATGACCGTGGGACGGCGTGGCTCGGCCAAGAAGTCGCTGCTCGGCATCATCGACCCAGGATTCGTCCTCCAACCGGGTGCCCAGGTACGGATGTGCACCGGAAATCCCGCCACGGTGGCTCACGGCACCCCGCCGGCCGAGGACGAGAACGTGAAGAACTACTTCCTGTTCCTGCCGCGGATCTACCTCGACAAGGGCGCGGGCACGGTGCTCACGCTGGTCTTGCGCGGCCTCCAGGTCGCGAAGGCCGAGTTCGATCCGGCGCAGACCGGCGGGCTCGCTCCCGCGAAGCCGGCGAAGTCGTAGCTGCCGCCGTCAGGGCAGGACGGCGAGCAGGGTCGACCACGCGGTTCCGTGCGAGGCCACCAGGTAGCGCTGCTGGGTCCCGCCGGACTTCACGAGGACGTACGTCGCCTCGCCCTTCAGGTAGATGATGAACATCCCGCTCGCGCCGGTCGAAGTCGCGCCGGCCGTGGCGATCAGCTTGTTCGCGCCCGGCTCCACATAGACCACCTTGCCCTGCGTCGGGTCCTCGAGCTCGACGGTCGCGCCGACGATCGGCGCCTTGGTCACGGTGGCGGCGGGGCTCTGCTTCCAGACCGCCCCGAACACGGGCCGACCATACTGCTGCATGAGGGCGGTCTCGGCCGAGGCGAAGCCGAGCTGGTAGTTGATCACGCCGACCTCGAGCTCGTTCGCCCCCGCGCACAGGGTCGGCGCGGTCGGATTGATGCACGAGCTGGCCTCCTCGTTCGTCGAGAAGAACCCGACTGCCGCACACGACCGCGTGGTGCTGGCGGCGGAGTAGCCCTCGAGGGTCGCCTTGCCCATCGCGTTCACGTTCGAGAACGAGGCGCCGTCCTCCCACCGCGTCAACGGAAACTCCGGGCCCATCAGCTGCGGCCGGATGTTGCCGGTGAACACCTGCGGCATGCCGGCGGCCGCGGGCACGGCCATCGCGCAGGTCTTGGTGGTGCCGAGTGCCATCAGATCCACCGTCGAGACCGCATAGGTCTTACGGGCGTTGCAGCTGATGTTGGCGACCACGGGGATCGTCATCGATTCCGAACCGTCGGAGTACGGAGCGCCGCCGTAGAAGATCGATTCGTACTGCGGGAACTCCTCGGTACAGGTGCCGCTGCGGCCGCGGAGGGTGATGGCGGCGAGTCCGGACTGCGGGAGGTTGATGTCGAGCTGACCTGCGATCGCGGTGCGCAGCGCGGCGAACGAGCTGGGCGGGGTCTTGATCTCGATGCAGCGATTGATCACGTCCGCGGGGCTGTCGGGGGTGCCGTGATCATTTCCGGCCACCACAACGTCGACGGCGGTCACGCACGACAGATCGAACATCGCCGGCATCTGGCTCGCCGTGGGTAGGCGGAGCGACAGATCGATCGCCGGGTCTGCACATCCGGCGGACGTGCCAAGGGCGAGCAGGAGCCAGAGCTTGTTCATCAGAACCCTCGAATGGAAGTGGGCTCGCGAGTCATGTACTCGTAGCCGATGATGCCGCCACCAATGACGGCCCCGACGCCGACCCACACGTACCAGCGCTCGTACCAGCGCTGCTTGCGCTCGGTCTGGATCACGGTGACCTGCGTCGCGTCGACGAGGTTGTCGGGATCGAGCGCCGCGTTGACGAGGCGCATGATGGTCGCCGACGAGGCGGTGTCGAGCAGGTCGACCGGCTTGGACACCTTCTTCATGCTGACGTCGTAGAGGCGGACCGTGACGTGGTCATCGCCGCCGTCCTCGATCATCAGGT
>JAYVRN010000146.1:0-7701 GCA_043776275.1 Myxococcales bacterium
GGCGAGGACGAGGCCGCGGTGGACGCGTACACCAAGGCCCTCGGCATCAAGAAGGACCACATGCCGACGTTACTTGGCCGCGCCGAGGCGAACCGCCGCGCTGGACACAAGAAGGAGGCGCGGACCGACTACGAGGCTGCGCTCCGCGCCACCGAGGAGGATGATCCCGCGCGCCGCGACGCCGCCGCACGCCTCGCGTCGCTGCTGCGCGACTTCGGCGACTTCGATGATGCCGTCGCCGTGTTGCGCGACACGGTCCGGCTGTCGGGGATCAACGCGAAGATCTACACCGAGCTCGGCCTGATCTACATCCAGCAGAAGCGCCTCGAGCTCGCCCAGCTCGTGCTCGCCAAGGCGATCGAGCTCGACGACAAGGACAAGAAGGATCCCGCGATCTACAACGCGCTCGCCCTGCTCTCACAGCGCCAGGGCAAGGCCCAGGAGGCGTTCGAGCGCTTCGACTATGCCGCCTCCCTAGACGCCAACTACATCGACGCCCGATTCAACAAGGCCTCGGTCCTCCTCGACGCCGGCGACTACACCCGGGCCAAGGTCGAGCTCGTGGTGATTGTCGAAAAGCGACCCGATGACTACGCCGCGCAGGTCTCGCTCGGTGTTGCCCAGCGCGGGCTCAAGGACTTCGATGGAGCGAGGAAGACGTGGGACAAGGTGATCAAAGAGGCGCCGCGCCGCAGCACGCCTCGTGCGGACGCCATGTTCGACCGCGCCGTGTTGAAGATCGACTTCACCAACGACATGCCGGGCGGCAAGGCGGATCTGGAGCAATACCTGCAGGAAGCTCCGTCGGGACACGCGAAGCACCAGGCGGCAGAAGAGAAACGGAAGGAGCTCGGAAAATGAGCCCGTCGAATACGAGGTCGCTGGCCCCCGCGTGGGGGCGTCTGCCCGCGCTCGTCCTCGCGCTGGTGTGCGTGTTCATCGCACCCGCGTCCGCGCAGCCCAAGAAGGGCAAGACCCCTACCGCGGTGCCCGCCGGTGACCGCGCTGCACCGACCTCGAACACCGGACCCGCCAGCGTGGCTGGCGAGGGTGGCCCAGCAGCGGGCGACAAGGGCGACAAGGGCGACAAGGGCGACAAGGGCGGCGACCTGAAGAAGGGCAAGGACGGCAAGCCCAAGACCTTCGACTTCACGGCCCTCGATCTCAACGGCCGGATGCGCTCGCCCCAGCTCCTGTACTTCCTCGAGCGCGCGAACGAAGAGCTCGAGCGCGCGAGCCTCGAGAAGCGCTCGTTCATCCCGCACATGGTGCGATCGCTGGAGGAAGAGCAGCTTTGACGATCGCTCTGCGCACTGCGCTGATCTGGCACGACGAGGTCATGAGTGACGTCGTCATCGACAAGCCGCGTCCGATCACCCTCGGCGCGGAAGGCAAGACCACGTTCGTGGTCCCCAACATCGGCCTGCCCGCCAAGTTCGCGATCGTCCGGCCCGGCAACCGCGGCTATCTGCTGACGCTCGGCGAGCGGATGCGTGGCACGATCTGCATCGATGGTGAGGAGAAGGACGTCGAGGACTTCGTACGTCGCGGTGGCGAGGGGGATGGCCCCGGCGGCTTCCGCGCCACGCCGATCAGTGGCAAGGACTGGGGCGTCATCGATCTCGACGAGTCCGGGGACTACAAGCTGTTCTTCCAGTTCGTCCCCGTCGAGGAAGCTCCGGTGTTCTTCACCAAGCCCGTGTTGTTCGCGGGCCTGGGCGGCTCTGCGCTGTCCGCGATCGCGCTGAGCACGCTGTTCGCGCTCAGGAAGGTCGAGCTCGACGAGGCCGTGTTCCGCGGTCTCGGGCTGACGACGATCGTGCTGCTGATCGCGGGCCTGGGCTTCTGGACGATCAAGCAGGAGGGCGAGTCGCAAGCTTCGCTCGCCTTCTCGATCGTGCTCCACGCGGCGCTGCTCGTGATGACCTACCAGCTCTATGACGGAGAGAATCCGTTCGTGTGGCCGGGCCCCCGGTCGATGACGGGCAACTACCTCGTGACCCGACTCGATCCCGAGCCGCCGCCGGAGCCCCCGAAGGCCACGCCGACGATTGGCAAGGTCAGCAAGGACGACGCCGCGGCGATGAGCGCGACCCCGAAGAACGTCAAGACCGCGACCAAGAACGACGAGGGCGCCTCCGGCGGCAAGGGCGACACCGAGCGCGCTCGTACGACCGATCCGAAGGACGACAAGCCCGAGCCGCCGAAGGTCGCGTTCTTCGAGGACAAGAACAAGAAGTACCTCGACAACATCATCGACCGGAACCTGTCGACCAGCCTGTCGAAGTTCACCGGCATCAAGGGCGACACGATCACGCGCGGATCGATCGGCTTTGGCCCGGGTACCGGCTCCGGCGTCGGTGACGGCCAGGGAACGGGCACCACGCGTGGCAGCAAGGGCAAGGGCTCAGGCGGCGGTGGACAGGTGGACGGCGACTTCGTGACCAACAAGGGCCCGATCGACACCGGCAAGGAGCGGCCCGGCGGTACCTGCGTCGGCACGGGCTGCACCGGCGCTGCGCCCAAGGCGGTGGCGGTGAAGATGGAAGAGGCCACCGGCGACTTCAACGGCCTGTCGAAGGAAGAGATCGATCGCGTCGTCAAGGCGCGCGCCGGCGTGTTCCGCGCCTGCTACCAGAAGGAGCTCAACCGCTCCCCGGGCATCGGCGGCAAGCTGATCATCCACTTCGTGATCGCCTCGGATGGCTCGGTGAAGAGCTCGGCGACGCAGGGCGGCTCGCTCCGCAACGAGGGCGTCGAGAGCTGCGTCAAGGGCAACATCATGCGTCTCAAGTTCCCCGCCAAGGGGGGCGCGATCGTGAACTATCCATTCGTGTTTACACAGGGAGGCTGACCAGATGCGCACCAAGCTCGCTTTCGCACTGATCACCACGGCGCTGGGCGTCGGGTGCGCGAATGATCCGGTCTACATCCCCTCTCCGACCAGCATCGATGCTGGCGAGATGATGGACATGGAGGGCAACCTCCTGCCCGGCCTCTCGGCCCTCGTCATCCCCGTCAACAAGGAGACGATGAAGGACATGCAGGACCGCGTGAAGCGCCAGGCGTTGATCACGGACCCGCTGGTGGTCCTGCCGTACATCGCCGTCGACGATCTCGAGATCTCCGTCGAGTGGACGATCCACAACCTGACGGACAAGCCGGGCAACGCGAAGGTCCAGCTCAACGGCGCGAATCAGTTCTTCCGCTACGACCCGTCGATGATCATGCTGTCGATGGATCGCGAGGCCCCGCCCCCGCCGGGCCTCGATGGCGACATCCCCCTCGACATCCCCGCGATGGGATCGCTCTCGGGCCTGTTCACCGAGGACAACCTGCGCGAGGCCGCGATCGACCTCGACCAGATCACGCGCGGTAACTTCAACCCGTTCCGCGCGACCCTGACGATCAGCAAGAACATCGATTCGTTCGCGCAGCTCGAGCCGCTGATGTTCGACATGGACGGCGAGCCGCTGCCGCAGATGGCGACAGGCACCGTGTTCCCGCGCCAGGCGATCCCCGCGATGCTCGAGGTCGATCTCGTGTTCAAGCCGGACCGCCACATGGTCCTCGAGTACACCGTGCGCGTCCGCGACGTCCGCGGCGACATGATGCCCGACAAGCTGCTGTCCGCCCCGATGACCGACCTCGAGCCGTTCGATCCGGCCGCGTTCTCGATCATGGCCGTGGCAACGCCCTGAGCCTGTCGTAGTCGGTTACGATTGAGTCCGGGATGGTTCGACTAGCCGTTGTCTCGTGCGCGCTCGGCGCGGTCACCACGCTGTGCGGCGTCGTGGATGGTGTGGCGGAGGCCCGCCCGGCGTCCAAGGGCTGGTTCGCCGAGGGTGCGCTGGGCGCCGTGAACTTCCTCCCGCCGCTCGCCTCGGCCAACGCCGCGATGGGCCCGGCGGTCGGCGTCCGGATCGGCCGCGACCTGTTCTCCTGGTTCTCGATCGGTGTCCAGCTCGCGGCTTCGAGTCACGAGGCCACCGTCCCCGCCCCGCCCGAGGGCGAGTGGTTCCAGCTCTATCGCGGCGCCGGCGACGCGCGGATCACCGGTCGGTTCGATCGGCTCGCGCTGTTCGCCGAGGGCGGCGTCGGCCTCACGATGATCTCGTCGAACGTGCTCGGGAAGGTCATGATCACCGATCCGGGCGAGACGTTCTCGATCCTGTTCCAGGGCGGCGGTGGCTTCGAGTACCAGCTCGAGAATCGCCACTACTCGCTCGGCCTCGGGGTCGACGTGTTCGTGGTCCCGCAGTTCGACAAGATGCGCGGCCTCGATACGCGCGCGTTCCTTCGCTACACGTATTAGCAGGGCGGCGAGAACCGAAGGATTCGAGACGAACCCTGCTGCCCGCAGGGGCACGGGGCAGCTTGACCTCGAAACGCTTCGCGTTTCTCAGCAACCTGCTAGCGGAGCGCGCGGCGGCCGTTGCCGATCAGCTCGACGAGGACCCGCCGGAACGGCGCCTTGGCATCGAGCATCCCGATCACGGCGGCGGCACCGAGCCGCTGGCGCCACATCATCAGCACCTTGGCCGGCAGCGCCATCCCGCCGATCGCCAGCACGCGGCCGGTGGCGCTCGCGAGATCCGTCGCGTACTGCGCCGACCAGTGGAAGTCGCCATGCGTGACCATCGGCGCGGCGAGGGCGCGCTCCCAGTCCCGGTGGGCGGTCGAGGCCAGCAGATCGGCCCGCTTGAGCAGGCCCGCCCGCGCGAGGCCCACACGGAACCGCTCCGCGGCCGAGGCACTGTCGTCGTCGACGAGGCCCCAGAAGATCTCGCGATCGGCGTCCCGCACGTCGTCGCCGACCGAGAACGCGCAGCCGAAGTCCAGGCACCACAGGTGGATGCCGCCATCGGGCTGCTCGTCGATCAGGAAGTTCCCCGGGTTGGGATCGGCGTTGAGCAGGCCGTGGGCGAGTGGCGAGCCCCACGTCACCTCGAAGATCGCGAGGGCGGCGAGGCGGCGGGTCGCCGCGGACGCACCGGCCGCGGTCTCGACCACGGTCTTGCCCTGGGCGCGCGTCATCGTCAGCACGCGCCCCGACGACAGCTCCGAGATCACGCGCGGGAAGCGGAGGACGCGATGGTCCTGCCACGCGGCGGCGAACTGGGTCATCGCCGCGGCCTCGGCGCGATAGTCGAGCTCGCCGCGCACCGCGAGACCGAGGGCTGCCAGCGCGGCATCGTCGAGCGCGCGCCCGACCTCGGAGCCGGCGAGCTTGCGCACGAAGGCCGTGTCGTCGAGATCGGCGCGGAGCGCGTCGGCGACGCCGGGGTACTGGACCTTGACCACCACGGAGGTCCCGTCCGCGAGCGTCGCGGCGTGGACCTGGCCGATCGAGGCCGAGGCGAGCGGCGCGGGATCCCACGAGGCGAACAGCGCCTGCGGCGAGCTCCCGAGATCCTCCTCGACCACACGCGCGATCGAGCTCGCCGAGATCGCAGGCGCGTGATCCCACAGCCCCGCGAGCACGGCGCGCGCCGAGCGCGTCGCACCACTACGGCCACCGAGCGTGGCGCCGGGATCATAGGCGGCGAGCTGCGCGACCTTCGCGAGCCCGCCCTTGAGGCGACCGGCCTGCGTGGCGAGGACCTTCGCCGCCTCCTCGTCGACCAGCAGGTCGTCCTCGTCGGACCCGCTCGGATCCGTGGTGACGATCTGCTTCGCGCGCGCCCACAGCCGCGCCCACTTCACCTTGGTCTCGGCGCGTCGGCGGGTGTCTTCGCTCATGGCTCGGTCACCGGCGGCAGCTCCGAGGTCGGGATCCGCACGGGCCCGGACTCGTCGCTCCAGAACAGCTCGACGCGGTTCTTGCCGGTCTTCTTGGCGCGATACAGCGCACGATCGGCGCGGCGGATCAGGTCCTCGCCATCGGCGGCCTTGCTCTCGGGATACGAGGCCACGCCGAACGACGCGGTGACGGTCAGGACCTTCGGGGGATCCGAATCCGTGGTGATCCGCGACTCGGCGATCGCCGCCCGGATCCGCTCGCCGACGTTGTACGACGACACCATGTCGCTGCGCGGAAGGATCACCGCGATCTCCTCGCCACCGTAGCGGGACGCGGTGTCCACGCCGCGCAGCTGCGCCTTGACGGTATTCGCGATCGAGCGCAGCACGCGGTCACCGATCAGATGCCCGTGCTCGTCGTTGAGCTTCTTGAAATCGTCGACGTCCATCATCACCACCGAGAACGGCGTGCCGTAGCGCTTGGACCGCTCGATCTCCTCCTCGATCCGCGCGTCGAAGTAGCGCCGCATGAACAACCCGGTGAGGCCATCCACCATCGCGAGCTCGTAGAGATGCGCGTTCTGGAGCGCGGCGGCGATCTGCAGGCCGAGCGATTCGAGCAGCCGCTGATGGTCCTCGCGGAACGCATCGGGACGCGTGCTCTGCACCGCGATCACGCCTTCACAACCGCCGTACATCATCAGCGGCACACCGAGCCACGAGCGGATGCCGTCGGTGCCATCGCTGCCCATCGCGACGTCGGACTCGGAGAGATCCGCGATCCGGCGCGACGTGGTGTGCGTCATCACCCAGCCAGCAGCGCCCTGCCCCTCCGCCATGCCCTGACGCGAGAACCGATCCGCGGCGCGATCGAAGCTGTCGATCACGAGACCGCTCTCTCCACCCGAGCGGCGGTGCACCAGCGCCACCGCCTCGGCCTCGGGGATCGCGTTGCAGGTCTCCCGCGCGACCGCGTCCACCAGCTCCTCGAGCTGCAACGAGGCCGAGAGACGGCGGGCGGTCGCGGTCAGGATCTCGAGATCGTGGACCCGCTGCTCGAGCTGGTGCTCGGACCGAGACAGCCGCGAGAACACCAGGTTGATCAGCAGGTAGGTCAAGGACAGGAGGAGAAAGCCCAGCGGCTGGTTCGGGTCGTAGAGCAGCACCAGCACGACGCCGATCGGCATCAGCGACGCCTCGGCGAGGATCCCGGGGAGCGCCAGATCCTGGAGGTAGGTCCGCCAGCTGCGCCCGAGCAACCGCAGCCGCACGCCTTGAACCGCATAGTGGGTGACCAGGAGCGCGGTCGCGATCGCCACCACGCGCAGCGCGATCTCGATCGCATCGTGATGAGCGCCGACCTCCGAGTTGGCACCCAGGAGCCCACCGCACACGACGAGGAGCCCACCCGACATCCCGCCGAAGTAGAGGACGTAGCCGAGCTCGGCCCACCAGCTCTCGCCGTGACCCTTCTTGCGGACGTAGTAGAGGCGCAGGGACGCATCCACGGTCAACGCGATCGCCACCAGCCGCCCAGCGCCCACCGCCCCCACACAGAGCGCTGCTGCCACGTAGTACGCGGAATCGAGCGAGAGCACGCTGCCCTCCACCAGACGGAACGCCAGCGCGCGTGCGGAGAGGATGACGATCACGAACAGCGCGATCCACACCGGATCGGTGGGGGCTGGATCCGGCAGCAGATCGAGGGCCGGGAGCAGCAGCACCACGCCCCAGCCCAGGACGCCCAGTACCACCGTGAACACCTGCCCCGAGAACCTCGGCACAGCGCGTATCTAACTCATCCACCCCCCGAAAGCGCGAACGGCCCCACCAGCATTGCTGGAGGGGCCGTTGATTTGATCGGGGAAAAGGTGAACGACTGTAGTTAGATGTCGATGATCATCACACCGCGCTCGGATTTCTCCTCGGCGGGAGTGACCGTCGGCTTCTCACCCATGT
>JAYVRN010000147.1:0-7698 GCA_043776275.1 Myxococcales bacterium
CCGATTTGGTACGCGACGCTCCGAGTCGTGCCTGCACCAGTTCATGCGGCCGGTTCGTGGCCATCGTCGACCGCGCGACGGCTTCTTCCTGCGCGCGGAGAGCTACTTCAACGTCGCCACCGAGATCGAGCGGCTTGATGCGGAGCCGTTGGGCGGTCCGCAGATCATCGACGGCTTCGGCGGCGTCTCCCTTCACGAGCAGTCCCACGGCGAGTCCTTCCTCGCCCTCGCGGCGAATCGGTTCCGGGGCCACGGGCTGTACATCCTCGACGAGCCGGAGGCGGCGTTGTCTCCGCAGCGCCAGCTCTCGCTCCTGTCGATCATCAACACTCTCGTCGAGGAGCGCGCTTCGCAGTTCGTGATCGCCACGCACTCGCCGATCCTGATGGCGTACCCGAAGGCGCTGATCTACCGCCTCGCGCCCGGCGGAATCGAACGCGTCGCCTACGAGGACACCGAGCACTACACGGTCACGCGCGACTTCTTGAACTCACCCGATCGCTTCTTCAAGGGGCTGTTCCGGCGGTCCGAGGGCGATGAGGGCGATGAGGGCGATGAGGGCGATGAGTAGAGATGCGCCGGCCGACGAGCTCGATGCGCACCTTCGGGCAACCGAGCGCGGCCCCCGTGCGGACCGGTCAGAACTTGCAGGTGGGGAACCGCTCCTTCGCGTACTCCTCGAACGTCACGATCACGGCCGCGCACGCCTTGTCGTCATTGGGATCGAGCGCCTCGGAGGCCTCTCCGCGTAGCTTCTCGGCCCAGCCAAACGCGAGATCGCTGCACGCGACGAAGCCGGGCAGCCGCTTCGCGAGCGCGGCGCACTTGGCCGTGGGCGGCCCGCCCTTCTTGACGCCAACCGAGGCGATGTCGCAGGCGAGGAGCTTCTTGGCATCGGCGGTCAACGTCGCCACTTGCGCCTTGCACTTGGCATCGTCGTTGGTGCTCTCGATCACGCGCGTCGCGTCGAACATCGCGGTGCGCTGCTCCGAGCTGATCTTGTCGCAGCTCGCATACGCCGAGACCTTCTTGTGCAGCTCTTCGCACGCGGCCGTGCGCACGGGAGATGGCTCCTCCTTGGGCGGCGGCTGCGGCGGATCGGCGGCCTGCAGGCGCGCCACGCACTCGACGTAACGCTTCTGCAGTGCGACGACCTTGGATTGATCGTCAGCGGAGCCGAGGTTGGTGCCGCCCGCGTTGGCGCTGTTCACGGTCCACTGGACCATCTCGTCGTTCACCTTCGCGGCGCAATCGCTGGTCGCGCAGGCGCATAGCTTGTCGGTGAGCTCGGCCATCTTCGCGACGAACGGAGTGGCAGCGGGAGCGGCGTTGGCGGCACTTCCGCTCCCCGTCTCTGCGCTGCCACGGGCGGTGCCCGCACTACCGCTCCCTTGCGTGGCCGGCGCATCGGAGCTCTTGCATGCCGTGAACGCGAGCCACGCACCGAGGATCGCTGCCTGGAACTTCATGTCTCCATCTCATCACGAACGGCGCGCTGGCGGCTACCCGCCCGCGGCGAGTGCGTCGGCGAGGCGCGGGAACACGGGCTTGAAGCCGAGATCCTCGCGGATCTGGCGACCATCCATCACCGCCTCGAAGGCGCGCGCACGCTCTGGCTCCGAGCCGTCGGGCGGTGGCTCCCCGGCCGAGGCGAACAGCGTCGCATTGTCGGGTGCTTCGTCGTCGCACACGTTGTAGATGCGATGCTTCGGCGAGGGTGCATCGAGGACGAGCGCCACGGCTTGTGCGATGTCCACGTGGTGGCCGAGCGATATGCGCTGGGTCGGTGGGAAGGTGCGCATCATCGGTAGGGCCTCGGCGATGTGCGCGTCACCATCGCCGTACACGAACGGCAGCCGGAGCACGCGCACATCGAGGCCGCTGGTGGAGAGCAAGAAGCGCTCGGCGGCGAGCTTGCTCATTGGATAGGCGGCGATCGGCGCGCACTCATCGCTCTCGCGGGCGAGCCGGCCCCCGGTGGGACCATAGACGAGACCCGTGCTCGTGAACACGAAGCGCTCGACCCCGGCAGAGACGGCGGCGCGCGCGAGGTGTTGCGTGCCGAGATCGTTCACGGCATGTGCCTGTTCGGCGGTCGCACCGCGGAAGAACGCCGCGCAGTGGACGATCGCGGTGACACCGCTCGTCGCGGCCGTCAGCGAGCCGGCGTCCACGAGGTCACCTTCGACGAGCTCGATGTGATGATCGAGGACGGCGCTCGCGCGCTTGCGATCGCGCACGAGGGCGCGGACCTGGTCGCCGCGCGCAGCGAGACGCCTGGCGAGGCGCGAGCCGACCTTGCCTGTTGCTCCGGTCACGAGGATCTTCATGGAGGCACTGTAGGGAGGCGGGACCTACGCCGATTGGAGAAAGCGGACATCTGGCCGCGATGGCTGCGACCTGGAGAATCCGGACATTTCGCGGTGGGGGAGGGCGTGCCGCCTGGACACGGAGCGATTGTGCGGGACACTGCTGGGATGGGGTCGTCGTTCTCGATCGCGCGCTTTGTCGAACACGCCCGGATGGTCGAGCCGGTCCGAGACGAGCCGGTGGCGATCGAATGGCTTCCGAACGGCCGAACGAGCCTGGTGGTTCGAGTGGCCGAGGACGGCCGCGGCGATGCCCACGTGATCGGACCTCGCACGCGCGCGAAGTTCAAACGCGCCACTGGCTTCGTGCGCGCCACGGTGATCCAGTTCAAGCCCGGGTGGGCGCCGTCGCTGTTCGGTGTGCCTGCGTGTGCGCTCACCGATCAGCTGGTCACGCTCGACGATCTGTGGGGCACCTCGAGCGGTGATGTCACGAGCTCCCTGGTGGCGGCGCACGGCGTTCCAGCGATGATCGATCACTTGTCGCGCGCGGTCGCGGCGCGCACCCTGTTCGAACCGGCCTCCGCGGGCCTGGCGCGACGCGCGGCGCGGATGTTCGAGCTGGCCGAGACGCGCGTCCAGGTGGTCGCGCAGCAGCTCGGCGTCACCGCGCGGCATCTGCGCCGGGCATTCGTGGAGGCCGTCGGCATCGGGCCGAAGGAGTTCGCGCGAGGTGTCCGGCTGCACCGTGCGATCCGCGAATCGGAGCGATCGCGAGACTGGAGCATGATCGCGCGCGACGCGGGCTACTACGATCAGGCGCACCTGATCGGGGACTTTCGCGACCTCGTCGGGCTCACGCCGAGCGCTTACTTGTTGCGGTACGCTAGCGCGTGGCCACCGAGCTGATTGGAGACCAGAAGCAGATCGCTGCACTGCGGGCGGTTGAGGCGCGGCTCGGGTGCGGTTCTGCGACGAGTATCGCGACTTCGTCGTGAATCGGAAGCGTTACCAGGTGGTGGTGAAGCGCAGCCGGATCTTCCCCGTGATCCGGTGCGAATAGCTCGGCGATACGAGAGAAGCCATCGCATTCGGAAAGTCGTACTTCGACGGCGACGGCACCTTGTGCTTCAGGGTGAGCCGCAAGGTCGCATCTGCGAGCGTGCATCCCGCGAACGAGGGCGTCCTCGATCAGATGATCGATGTGATCGCCCACGCCGAGCGGAACTTGCTGCGTACCCCGCGCTGATGCCCAGCGAGCGCGGGTGGCGCCGCGCTCACGGGCTCTTGCGTACGAAGCCCTCTGCCGCCTGTTCGCGCAGCAGGCGACGAACCTCGGCACTCGGGTTCGCCGCGGTGCGCTTGCGGATCACGGCGTCTTCGCCCTCGCCGATCCGCAGCTCGAACCCGGTGCGCCGCTCGCGAACCGCCCAGCTCCTGCCATCGGGGTGACGGAGCTCGACCCAGCTCCCGATGCCCGCCTCGAAGCGCTGCTTCGACCGCTGCTCGTCCACGCTCTGCGGCAGCTTCACGTCGACGCAGGTCTTGTTCTCGCGTGCCCACGCGTAGGCCTTGTCGAGCGCGTCCTTGCCCTCGGTCTCGAAGCCTTCGGTGAGCGCGGTCAGCCAGGCCGTGATCGTCGGGAACACGCACCACGCGTTGCCGCTGCTGAAGTCGAACGACACCACCTGCTCGGGCTGGCCACCAAAGCAGCCGATCGGATCGAACGCGTGAACCTCGATCGACGAGATGGCGAGCGGATACCAGGCGCTGTTCCACAAGGCGTGACTCGCGGTGCTCGAGCGGCCGGCCTCGAACTCGGTCGCGAGGTCCGTCAACGTCGTGCGCTCGCGATCGAGCTGCGACGGCTGGATGAACCGGAAGTCGCCGTAGCGCCAGGCGCCGACATGACCGAGCACGCGACCGACATCGACCGGAAGGGCGCCGTTCTCACCCTCGTGGCGCGTGATGGCGCCGCGCTTGACGTGTTTGTGTGAGCCGAGGGTCCGGACGAACAGTTGCAGCAGGCTGTCGGTGATCACGGCCCCGTTGTAGCCAGCCGGACCGGCTTTGCGCCAGCCCGATGCGGCACATCATCGACGCCGTGTGCTCGACCACCTCGCCGGCCGGCGATCCCGGCTCCAGAACACCGAGGACATCACCGCCGAGTGGCGCGCCTGGTAGCTGCGGCGTGGCGAGTCAGAGCGGCTTGCCAGCCTCGAGCTTCGCGTGCGTGCAGTCCTGCACGAACGACTCCGCCATCCCCTCGGCGAACGCCGCGTCGTCGACCACGATGGCACCCTCGTCGAGCTTGTTGAGCGAGAGCGGATCCATGTTGATCGAGCCGATCACGCTGAGCCGATCGTCGACGATCATCGTCTTCGAGTGGATCATGGACGGTTGATACTCCCAGACGCGGATGCCCGCGGCCGCGAGCTGCGGATACAGGCGGCGCTGCGCGAACAGCGCGATCTTCGAATCGTCGTGCTCGTCGGGGACCAGGATGCGGATATCGACGCCGGCAGCGGCCTTGCGCTTCAGCATCTCGATGACGTCGTTCGAGGGCACGAAGTACGCGTTGCTGATCCACAGGCGCTTGTGCGCCGCCGCGACCGTGAGCAGCGTCAGGCGCTCCGCGCGCGTGACGTTGGGCGAGGCCGTGCTGGAGACGAAGGCGACCCGTGCGGAGCCATCCGTGGGTTGCGCTGGGAACGCGCTCGAGGCGAGTAGCTTCCCGCCCGCCTCTTGCCAGTTTTCGGCGATCGCCTGGTGGGCCTCGCGCACGGCGGGGCCGGTGAACCGGACACTCGTGTCCCGCCACTGGTCCGCGTGGAGGCCGTCGCCCAGCCACTCGTCGCGGATGCAGTGTCCACCGGTGTACGCGACGAGGCCGTCGATGACGAAGATCTTGCGGTGGTTGCGGAGGAGCGGCGAGTTGCGCGGAAAGGGGCGGAAGATCCGGACCTCGCAGCCCGCGGCCTCGAGCTCCGGGGCGACCTTCTTCGTGAAGGCGGGGCTGCCGAACGAATCGATCGCGAGGTGACACGCAACGCCGGCACGAGCGCGCGCGGCGATCGCCGCGGTCAAGCGGGTCGACGCCTTTCCGGTCTCCCAGATGTACATCACGGCGTCGATGCTGGTGTGCGCGTGCTGGATGTCCGTCACCAGCGCTTCGAGCATCGCGCCGTTGTCGAGGCGGTGCAGCGTATGGCCCGGTGCCATGGTCGCGCCGACGCTCTGGTACAAGGCGCTCGCGAACTCGTCGCCCGAGGATGGGACGTCGGACGAGACCGCGAAGGCGTGGAACGTGGGGCTGGTCCGGCTACATGCCAGCGACGTGAGCAGTGCCGCGGCGAGGAGAAAGCGCAACGGCTACCTCCTCAACTCGTGTGGGGGTCGCATGGCGTGAGAGTACGCCTCGCGGCCATGGGATCGCCTGCTCGCCGGCCGTGTGATGTCTGGTACGCTGAGGTATCTCCATGGATGCGGCGATCGCGAGTCAGCTGACCCCGCGGCTCATCAACCTGCATGGGGACGATCGCTTCGTTCCCACCGAGGTGCTGCGGAGCGCGTACATCCACTACGCGGATTCGCAGAACCCATCGGCGCCGCCGTTCGTGAGGCTGGAGGCGGAAGGGCTCGAGCTCGGGATCGTGCGCAGCGAGGTCCCAGAGATCGCGCGGGCGATCTCCTCCCTCCTGTCGCGCTCGCTGGAGGATGCCAAGGACGAGCACGGCGGGCACCTGCCGGCGCGGATCGTCGAGCGCGTCCAGCTCGACATCATCTCACCGCACGGCGTGGCGCACCTCTGGGGCACGGAGGGCCATCGCTTCGTGATGTCGCGCCCGGTGGACGGAACCACGAGTGAGCTGGTCGCGACCATGCTGGTGGCGCGTCGCAAGGGCACGATCTTCTTCTTCACGGGCCGCTACAACAACGTGCGGCACTCGACGATCGCGGAGACCGTCGACTTCGATCAGCCGGCCGGCACGAACCCCGCGCAGAAGTGGTTCGCGCAGTTCGCGTTCCCCACGCCGATCCAGTTCAAGCCGGTCGCGTTCCATCACATCGCGAACTTCGTGGTGGCGAAGGAGCATCGCGGCAAGCGGCTGTCCCGGGTGTTCCTCGACGCGCTCCTCTCGAAGTACGCGCGCGACCGGATGGTGGCCGCCGGGAGCCCGATCGAGCACTCGCAGTTCCTCCTGTGCGGACGCGGGTTCTGGCAGATCGGCGATCCGCCGTGGCTCGTGCGCATGGAGCGGCTCGGCTTCGAGCTGCGGTGGGGCGCCGAGAGCTTCTTCATCGAGCATGACTGGGCGCCGCTGCCCGCGATCCACGATGCCGAGGGTCGTGGCATCTCCAACCTCGACTACAACCGATCGTTCCGGCTGCCGGAGCGGTATCAGGCCACCACGCCGGAGCGTGCGTCGCCCTTCCACCTCCTGGAACGCGTCCCCGAGGTCATCCGCCTCTCGCAGGATCCGCGCGCGAAGCTGCAGTACTTCCAGGCGATGCTGTCCTTCACATGAACGACGCGATCGTCAAACGCGCGCGCTCGATCCCCGATCAGAAGATCGCAGCGTTCACCGGCGAGGGTGCGTATCACGGCTCGACGAAGCCGAAGCCGCAGCCGGCGCGCCCGACGCCCGCCCCATCGGCGCCCATCGCGGAGATGCGGCCGACCACGCTCGAGGCCTACGCCGCCAGCGGAGCGCGCGAGATCGCGGAGTTCGACGCCACGTTCCCGAATCGCTACGAGGTGAAGGCGGTCCTGCCCGTCCCGACGCAGGACGAGATCCAGAACGATGGCGTGACATTCTGCTGGTCCCTCATCGAGGAGGCGATCGCAGAGGCTGGGCCCGTGACGCGGCGGGTGCTCGAGGAGATGAGGCAACACCTCCGCCGCGACAAGCGCTTCGTCTATATCGATTCGAAGATCCAGTGGTTCGAGCAGGGAGACGTGCCGGTCGACAGCCAGCACTGGCACGTCGATGGGAGCATCGCGGTGCGCGACGAGCGGGTGCAGGCGCTCGGACACCGGCTGCTGCATGACATGCGCGCGCGCCTGGAGAGTGCTGCGCCGCCACCGACCTATCTCGCGTATCAGTCGTCCATGCACTGCGCGACGCAGTTCGCGACGTCGGCGGTGTCCCTGCGCATGCCCGAGCTGATCCCGAACTTCGACGAGCTGGACCTGCGGGTGCGCGCGCTCGATCCACCGTGCGAGCCGCAGCCCGCGTCGTCGATCGTCGGCTTCGACGGGCTCTCGCTCCACCGCGCGGTCGCCGCGCGCAGCGCCGGGTGGCGCCTGTGGATCCGGTGCAGCGAGACCGATCACGAGGTCCGGCTCAACCCGTCCATCGTCGAGTGCTACGGCACGGTGTTCCGC
>JAYVRN010000148.1:0-7691 GCA_043776275.1 Myxococcales bacterium
GATCACCACATCAGCGAGCGCACGATCGACACGCACGTCCGCAACCTGCGCGCGAAGCTCGCCGCCGCCGGCGCGCCGGTGATCGAGACGGTCCATGGCGTCGGTTATCGCTGCGGCTAGGCGCGGCTTCCGTGCGCTCGCGCGGATCCGCTACCGGCTCCTGCTGATCAACGTGATCGTGGCGGCCGTCCCGCTGATCGGGATCTCGTTCGCGAACCTGCACGAGTCCCAGCTGCTCGCGGCGCTGGAGACCGACATGATCCACCAGGCCAAGCTCGTCCGCGCCACCGTGCTCGCTGACGGTGCCGGCGTGACCCTCGCGCAGCGCGAGCCGATGCTCGCCGCCGCCGCGCGCGACACGCGCACGCGGATCCGGCTCCTCGACGCGACCGGTGCCGTGCGTGCGGACTCGCACCGTGGAGGCCCACCCGAAGGTGCCGAGCACCCCGTGCCACGGCTCCTCGGCGAGGACCCGCCCGCGCATGCGCCCGAGATCCCGCGCCCCGTCGAGCTCGCCGGCCGCGAGGAGATCCAGGCCGCCCTCGCGGGGCGCTACGGCTCGGCGACCCGGCTGTGGGATCACCAGGGGCGCGTCTATCTGTTCGCCGCGCTGCCGATCGTCGATCGTGCCGGGACCGTCACCGGCGTGGTCTACGTCACCCGCTCGACGCACGACGTGAAGCTCCAGCTGTTCCGCCTCCGCACGTGGCTGGTCCGCGTGTTGATCCTGACGCTCGTGCTGACGTCGCTGATCACGCTGCTCCTCGCGACCACGATCGCGCGACCGCTCGGCAAGCTGACGCGGCGCGCGCAACGGATCGCCGCGCGGCAGCCCGTGGAGAGCTCCGATCGGCTGACCCGCCGTGCCGACGAGATCGGGCAGCTCGCCCGCGCCGTGGAGGCGATGACCGAGGAGCTCGAGCGCCGCGCCCGCGACGCCCGGACCCTCGCCGCCGACATCAGCCACGAGTTCAAGACGCCGCTCACCGGGATCCGCGGCGCGGCGGAGCTGCTGCGCGATGGCGCGGCCGACGATCCAGCGGCGCGCGAGCAGTTCCTCGGGATGATCGTGGAGGACACCGCCCGCCTCGATCGCCTGGTGTCCCGGCTGCTCGAGCTCGCGCGTGTGGAGGACGATCGCGGTGCGGCCCTGCCGGTGGATCTCGGCGAGCTCGCGCGCGCGTGTGCGAGCCATCACTGGCCCGTCGCGATCGAGGTGGCGATCACCGGAGCCACCGTGGTGCCCGGCCGTGCGCCCGCGCTCGCGTCCGCGATCGAGAACCTCGTCGCGAACGCCACGCAGCACGCCGAGCCCGACACCCGCGTGCACCTCGTCGTCGAGGGCCGTGTAGACGGGGTGCGCGTGATCGTCGCGAACCATGGCGCTCCCCTCTCACCTGCCGCGCGCGCCCGGGTCTGGGATCGGTTCTATTCAACGCGCCAGGCCGACGGTGGCAGCGGCCTCGGCCTCGCGATCGTCCGCTCCGTCGCGATCGCCCACGGTGGCAGTGTCGGCGTCGATTGCGCGGACGGAGTCACGGCGTTCTGGTTCGAGGCTCGGTTCGCACGCTGACCCGACCCTGCTGATAGGGTGTGGAGATGGGGCGAGGTGTCTACGTGTGGTGTCTCGCGCTCGCGGCGACGGGTTGTGATGTGGTGTTCGATCTCCAGGACCCAGACCTGCATTGCCCTGCGACGTACGCAGTGACGACGTCGCTCTCGACGTCCCGGTATCGAGGCTCCGCGGGGCCCCTGTCCTGGGATGCCGCCGAGAGTGCGTGTCTCGCGGACACGCCCGCGGGCAATCCTCCACACACCCACCTCGCCGTGTTCGCGGACGATCGCGAACGTCTCGCACTCGGCGCGACGTCCACCACGGACACCTGGATCGGTCTCGACGATCAGGCCTCGGAAGGTGCCTTCGTGTGGGTCACGGATGAGGACACCAAGGGCTATCCACCGCTCTCCGGCGGTCCATGGGGAAGCGGCGAGCCGAATGATGGAGCCGGCGGTCAAGACTGCGTCCTCGTCGGCGACCAGAGCGGGGGAAATGCCGGCCGGTTCGTCGATGCGGCCTGCTCCGAGAGGCACGACTACCTGTGCGAGTGTGATGATCACACGCCGTAGTGGCCGTGGTGGCCGCAGTGATCTGGCCCTGACGAGCAGACATCCGTCCCGCTTCCGGGTGAGGATGCCCGGATGTCGAATCAGCGGGTCGTGCTCGTCGCGTTGTCTCTGATGCTTGCTCTCACCGGATGTCCTCCCCCGGCCACCGGGACCGGAGGCGGCGGCGCGGGCGGACGTGGCGGCGGCGGCATCAGCCCCGATGCGTGCGGCAAGATCGACGTCAACCCGGTCGGTCGCAAGATGTACAACTTCCTGATCGCCTCGGCGGAGCTCGATCGCGCGAGCCTCGAGCTCGAGGACTCGATCGCCGATGCGTGCCGCAAGATGGCGCGCATCCTCGGGGTCTCGGACCAGGGGAACACGAAGGAGGTCTGCACGCGGGCCTCGCAGGAGCTGCAGGCGAACCTCCAGGTCAGCGTCAAGACCGAGTCCCGCCTGGTCACCAAGTACACGCCTTCGGTCTGCCACACCGACGTCGACTTCACGGCCGGCGTGGTCGCCTCGTGCGAGGCGCGCGCGACCGCGGACATCAACATCAAGTGCGAGGGCACCTGCAGCGGCACGTGCAACGGCGCCTGCAACGGCACCTGCGCCGGTAACAACAGCGGCGGCGCGTGCAATGGCCAGTGCCAGGGCACCTGCAACGGCAAGTGCAGCGGCGGCTGCGATGGCTACGCGGACGTCGATGCCTCGGTGGAGTGCAAGGCGAGCGCGGAGATCCGCGCATCGATGCGCACCACCTGCACCGAGCCCAAGGTCGAGGTCGTGCGGCAGAGCGTGACGGTCGTCGACGACAGCAAGTTCCAGAAGGCGCTCGCCGCGATCGATGCGGGGCTGCCGCAGATCATCCGCGCAGGCAAGAAGCTCGAGCTCGCCGGCAAGGCGCTCGTGCAGTGGGTGTCCACCGGCGCATCGCTGATCCGCGCCTCGGGTGAGCTCGTCGGCCAGATCGGCGAGAAGGGCATCTGCGTGGGCGCTCAGCTCGCCGCGGTGATCGCCGCGAGCGCGAACATCCAGGCCCGGTTCTCGGTCTCGATCGAGATGTCGGCCTCGGTCAGCGCCTCCGCAGGCGCGCAGGCTCGGTAGTCCGTGCGCGACGCGGTCCGCTCCGATGACGACCTCGCGGTCGAGGCGGCCAAGGAGCGGCTCGCCAACCTGGCCACGCGGCCCGGGTACGAGGAGGCGATGCGCACGGAACGCCCGGGCTCGAGCCTGGCGCGCGGGATCTCGTTCGGGTTCGCGATCGGCTTTGCCACGCTCGCGATCGTGTCGTTTCGTCAGGTCGATGCGGCGTGGCTGGCGTGGCTGCTGATGTTGCTGTTCGCCGGGATCGCCCTGCTCTCGACGTTCGCAGGGATCGGCTTCTCGCCCGGCCCGGCACCCGACGCCATGCCGGTGATCGTGCTCGGCAAGCGCACCGATTCGAGGCCGACCCCGCCGCTGCTGTACCTCGAGCTGCTGCGCACCGATGGCTCCAGGCTCGAGAGCCAGGCGCTCGAGTCCGTGCACGCGGTCCTCAAGGCGGGCGATGTCGGCGTGGCGCACGTGGCGCCGGGCACGTTCCCGATCGTGACCGCGTTCCACCGGCTGTGAGCTCCGCGCCTCGCGCGCGCCAGCGATCCAGCTGCCCTCGGTCGGTGGCAATGCACACGCTCGGTTGCGGTATCGACACCCACCGATACCGTGCGTGACCGGCGCACATCTCGGCTGATGTCGATGCACAACCAGGATCGTTTGATGCGCGAGCTGTGCACGAGAATGGTGAGCTGGATCGCCGACGCCGCCTCAGTGTGCACCGGCAACTCGAGTCGCCACGAGGGCACGTCACTTGCTGAAGCCAGCATCGCCACCTCGGGGGTGCCTCATGACGTTCCGCGCGCTCATCGTTCTCTCGCTGTTCACGGGCTGCACTGTCGGGACGGATCCGGATCCGGACTCGAAGGCGGGTGCTGGCGGGGTCGCCCTCGTCGATGATCCGAGTGCGGACACCACCGTCATCGAGGCGCGCGTGTGTGCGCAGGGCACCACGACGATGGGCGTCGACGTCTCGTACTACCAGGGCACCGTCGACTGGGCGAAGGCGAAGGCCGCCGGCGTGAAGTTCGCGTTCCTGCGGGTCTCCGACGGCACGACGTTCCGCGATCCCAAGTTCGTCCAGAACTGGGCGAACACGAAGACCGCGGGCGTGATCCGCGGTGCCTATCAGTTCTTCCGCCCGAGCCAGAACGTGAACGCGCAGGCCGATCTGATGATCGCCGCCCTCGGGACCTATCAGCCCGGAGACCTCCCGCCGGTGATCGACGTCGAGGCCGATGGTGGGCTCGCCCCGGCCACCGTGGCCGCGCGCGTGCGGCAATGGGTGGATCGCGTGAAGACCGCGCTCGGCGTCGAGCCGATCGTCTACACCGGCATGTACTTCTGGCGCGATGAAGTCGGCGGCCCGACCTCGTTCGCCGGCAACCCCCTGTGGATCGCCGCGTACTCCTCGCAGTGCCCGAACCTCCCCGCACCGTGGATGCGCTGGACGTTCTGGCAGCACACCGACTCGGGTCACGTGAATGGCATCACCGGCAACGTCGACATGAACAAGTTCAACGGCGACCTCAACGCCCTCGTCGCCTTCGCCGGCGCGGCCGTGGTCTCCAATCCGCCGCCGCCCCCCCCGGTCAATGGCTGCGTCTCGCAGACCCTCAACCGCGAGGTCACCGAGGGCACCTGCGTGCAGTCCGCGAGCGATCAGAAGTGGTACTCGTGCTCCGCGGGCGCCTGGGTCGGACGCACCTCGTCCTCGGGCTGCGCCGCCGCCTTCGGCTGGTGCGACTCCGCCACCCTCGGCCGCAAGGTCGCCCCCCGCTCGTGCGTCGAGGCGTCCTCGGACAACACCTGGTACCAGTGCGACGGCCACGGCTGGGTCAACCCGGTGGACTACGACGCGCAGAGCGGCCCGGCCGGCCTGTGCTCGGACATGCACCAGCTGTAAGGGGACGGTTTCAACTTACGCTACTTGCGATCGCGAACCCTGCGACTTCGTTGGAGTGGCTACCGAGCACCGCGCCGACCGGCGGTCTATGCTGCGAAGGTGCTTGGTCCGCAGTTCCCGCCGGCACGCACCTGGTGCGCGCTCGGAGCGCTGCTCGGCTGCGGGTGTGGCCGGCTGGCCTTCGATGCCGTTGCAGCTTCGCCTGTCGATGCCCCGCCGATGGACCTCGGGGTCGACATCGCGATCGCTCCGGTCGTCGCCGACCTCGAAGCGGAGGATTGCGTGATCACGCCAGCCTTCTCGATCGTCACCGATCCGTCCGCGTCGGCGGGGCAATACGTGATCGACACGAATCCGAACGGAGCGACGGGGCCGGGGAGTGTCACCTGCACCGTGACGCTCACCACCAGCGGCGACTATTTCATCTGGGGTCGAACCTTCGCTCTCGATGGTGGGAGCGACTCGCTGACGATGTCTCTCGACGGAGGCTCGGATCTCCTGTTCCCCACGGGGCAGTGCAACCTCGGGCCTCAGTGGCGGTGGGCGGCGCTCCAGCTCGGCGCGACCTGTCCCGAGAACCTGACTCCGTCGGCGATCTCGCTCGCACCGGGGCAGCACACGATCCAAATGAAGTCGCGGGAGGGGCAATCCGTGATCGATCGCTTGCGCGTCAGCATCGTCGAGAGCTACCGACCGACCGACTAAGTGCGGAAGGGGAACCGTTTCAACTCACGTAGCTGCGAGCTCGCTCAACCGTCAGGTGATCGTGAGCCACGCCGAGATTCCGGACCTCGTGCTCACGCCGGCGCAACGTGTGACTGGAGCAGCGCCAACAACAGCACGGACGCGGGCGCGTGAAGCGCCGGGCCATCGCGGCTGTCGGGGATCGGAATGGGTGGACCCGGCGAGGAATCTGGACATGCATGAACCGGCCGCGCGGTGGTCCTCATCGCGCGCGGCCGGCGTTGTCGTCGCGACATCCGGTGCACGTGCACAGGCGATGGCGACGACTGAAGCAGGGTTCAATCGCCGCGAGCAGTTGGCTTCGTCAATCCGGCTCGCCATGGCGCCCACCAAGTGGGACGTCGACCATTCCACGTTGTCATGACAGCATCGATGGCGTCCGCAGCGAGACTCGCCTGCTCCTTGAGCCTGCGCAGGAACACAGGAATTCCAATCATCCGTTCGCCAGGTGAATGAAGCTCGGCAAGCGCGATCCACATCGCGTTCTTGTCGTTGGCGACAAACACGAGCGACGGATCGTGGGCTGCCAGCGCGATGCTAGCTCGTTCTCCCTTGCCCCGATCTGAGTTGGAAGACTTGAGGCTCTGGTAAGCGAGATCAACGTCAGAGCCAACGAGGATCTCGAGGCTGGTGATGTTGCCAGTCGCGAACCACGCCTTGAATCGCCCACCATCGCCTGAGTTCCGCTTCGCCTCCACTACCACTTCGTCTGCGATTGCCATTGGGCAGCGGGCGGCGGCGGTCATCAAGTCGGCTTCGCATCGCGAGTTGAAGAAGTACGAAACAACGTTGTTATCGAGGAGGTACGTCAACGCACATCATCCCAGGGCAACCGATCAAGAACGTCGATCCCCAGGATCTCCCGAACTTCCCCGTCAGTGATCAAGCCTTGCTCGTGTGCCCGTTGCGCACGCTGCGACATGAGAAGGCTTGGAGCGTTCACTTGAGGAAGCGGCGCAGCCCAAGCCGAGGGGAGAGAATGCGCCTCGAGCGCCTCAAGCCACTCGCGCAGACTGCGGTGAACGAACTCACGGTTGCACAGGTGATTCGCGGTGATCTGCCATGATGCTCCGAAATGATTCATTGCGGAAACCACGAACTGCTTCGCAGCGTCTTCCTCTTGAATCTGGCGCGGCACTCCGAAGAGGCCGTTGAGACCCGCACGCGGAAGCAAGAGTTCCGCAGCAAAGGCGCGGGCACGTTGCTCGTTCGCATGCGTTCCTCTGTCGCTGTCCAGATCCAGCACGATATGAACCCCTTCTTTGTCGGGGTCGTGCAGCATGTGGCAGAGTTCATGCGCGATTGCGCCTCGCGACCGGGCAGGGGCCTGGAACGATCCACTGCTCAGCACGATGGCGGCGGCGTCGCCCGCTTTGACTGCACACGCCCCGCGGATCGACAACCGCAGAAGAACGACTGCGATCGAAAGGCGTTCTTCGGTCAGCGCACGGAGATCCTGCAGGGGCTCGGTGGCCAGGTTAAGCCGCTTCCGCAGTTCGTTCGCGAGCTGATAGCCGTGCTTTGCGGCCGCATCGCTTGTGTCGTGTGGCGCGGTAGAACGCTTGAACGATGTACCAATCCATTGCGCGTCGATCTCACCGAGGGTCACCCCGAGCGATTTCAGGTCACGCGCTTGTTCGATAGCGCGGTCAAGAAGACCGAGGTCCTCGTCGCGGAAGTCCTGCATCCCGTTGTGACGAAGGAACACGCTTGGCGCAGGACGAGCGACTTCCTCACCACGACGAAGCGCTTGCGAGTCGAGGCCGAGGACGGCGGCAATTGCGTCTAGCTGGCTAGTCGTCACGCCGGGCTTGCCGGCTTCGAGACGCTCCACGATCGT
>JAYVRN010000149.1:0-7644 GCA_043776275.1 Myxococcales bacterium
GATCTCGACTGCGGCGGTTCGTGCGCCCCGTGTTCCACGGGCGGTTCGTGTACGTCCGCCGCCGACTGTGAGAGCCACGCATGCAACGGCACGTGCGCCGCACCGACGTGCTTCGATGGCGTGCGCGACGGGTTCGAGACCGACGTCGATTGCGGCAGCGAGTGCGGCAGCTGCGCGACCGGGAAGGCGTGCTGGAGCGACTCGGATTGCACGGGCGGCCAGTGCGGCGCGCCATGCACCGGCGTGTTCTGCGGCGACTTCGCTCTCGATATCTGTCAGTAGCCGCCCGGGCGAGCCGCGCGCTCCATCGCGGCCTTCGAGGCACGGGCGAACCTCCGCTGGTACGCACGGGTCAGCGGAAACGCGAGCCGCGCGAGCAGGTGCCGCGGCCGCGAGAAGGCGCGCAGATCGTACCAGACGCTGTCGTCGGGCAGCCACTCCACGGAGAACCGCTCCTCGCCGCGCTCGGCGTGTGCCGGCAGCGTGCCGTACGCGAACCCGAACCGACGCGGCAGGTCGACCGTGTAGACGATGCGCGCCGCGTTGCACCACCACAAGCCGAGGATGCGAACGTGGACCGCCACCACCTCGTCCTTCGCGATCGGCGTGGTGTCGGGCTCGATCGCGGTCCACGGCGCCGGGAACATGCGCCAGCCGCGGATCGCGGCCTTCGCGTGCTCGAACGTCTGCGCGCCGTGGCCGAGCAGCTGGCGATTGTGATCGTGATCGAACCCCACCGGCGGCTCCCCACCCTCGGTGGATCCCACACCGTCATAGGTCAGCGCGAGCGTGCGCTGCGCGGCGAGGAAGCGGACGACGCGATCGGGCCCGGGGCGGACGAGGCGGAGCACGCCCCACCTTACCTCGCGCCGCGGTGCTCCCCGCAGGTGTGGCGCGGTTCGGCGGGTACGACGACCTCGTCCTCGGAATCGGCATCGTCCTCGGAGTCAGCATCGCCGGAGACGGCCTCCCCCTCGTCAGAGGCGACACCATCGTCCTCGGCGATGTCCTCGCCCTGATCGTCGGCCGAGTCCTCGAACGCCGGCGTGGCCGCGGGGTCAGCACCCTCGACCGCTGCATCGACGTCATCCTCCGAGTCGCCTTCCGAGTCCTCCGCGGTGGCATCGTCGCTGTCGTCGGCGGGCTCCTCCGTCGACGCCGGCTCCGGCGGCGGCTCGGCGCCCGGCTTGAGGCCCACCAGCTGCGCGAGACGTCGGTAGCTGTTCTGGGTTGGCTTGCCGCTCCCACATCCGCGCTCGGAGTCCTCACCGCAGGGCGCCTCGACGTCGAGGAACTGCTGCGGACCGCACTGATCGTTGAAGTAGCTCATCACATCGCCGCACTTGTACTCGTGGTCGAGCCCGAGCGCGTGGCCCACCTCGTGGAGCGTCACCGCGCACAGGTTCGCGACATCGCGCTCGCCGGTGCCGACCTGCGAGAACACGTGCACCGTCGCGTTGGGCTGTACGCGGCCGTCATACGGTCCGACGCCGTTCGTGGTCGCGTTGTTCAAGCCGAGCAGCGAGGCCTTGCCGCCGACCACCGCGGTGATGAACTCACCCGCGGCCGGGCGACGCTCGACGATCTCGAGCTGGAACGGCGCGAACCGCTCCTTCACACACGCCACCGTAGCGGCCCACACCCGGTCGCCGCCCCCGAACCGGGGGATCGTAACTTGGCCGCCGTTGCGGTCGACGACCGCACCACCCCGCTCGAGGAACACCATGCGCGGGCTCGCGGCCGCGGCGGCGGGAGCGGACAGCGCAGCCAGGAACAGGACCACCACGGGGGCTCGCATGACAACCTTTCGAGACGAACGGCACAGGAGAGACCGTGGGACCGCCACGAATAATCCATTGCAAAGTGTGAACACCGACCGGACCGTGCTCGCCCGCACGGTGTGCAGCGCCGCCCGCATGTAGGTGAGGGCGCCTAACACAAGCGGTCTCCGCCTTGTCGCGGTCGGCGAAACCTTGTACCCAGGATGGGATGGCTACTTCGCTGCGCGCCCGGATCAAGCAGGTCATGTTCGACCGCGTTCCAGGCCTGCTGCGCCGAGGCCCCGCCGCCAGCAAGCGCGTCGCCTTGACGTTCGACGATGGCCCCGACGACATGACGAGCCAGTACCTCGACGTGCTCGACGACCTCGGCGTGCCGGCGACGTTCTTCCTCCTCGGCGAGGCCGCGAAGAACCGCCCCGACGACGTGCGGGACTACCTGCGCCGCGGCCACCAGATCGCGAGCCACGGCTACGATCACACCCGGTTCACCGAGCTCACCCGCAAGCAGCTGCTCCAGCAGTGCGCGCAGACCGAGGAGGCCCTCGGCGGTCAGATCAGCGGGCGGCCCTGGGTGCGCCCGCCGCACGGCTCACTCGACACGGCGTCGATCGTCTCGCTGCTCGCCGCGCGCTACACGGTGGCGCTGTGGTCGATCGACTCCGAGGACTACGGCGAGCGTGACCCCGCCGTGCTCGCGGAGCGCTGCTCGCCAGACAAGGTCTCCGGCGGCGACGTGCTGCTGTTCCACGAGGGTCAGCAGTGGACGCTCAACGCCCTGCCCCGGATCGTCTCCGCGCTCCACGGTGCGGGCTACGAGCTGGTCACGATGCACGATCTGTTCGCGAGCTGAGTCGTCGCGAATCAGGCTCCGACGCCCATCTTCTTCGCGGTCTCGGCCGTCAGCTTGCGCGCCTCGGCGGATAGCTGCGTGCCGTACGAGATCGCGTCCTTGGCGAGCTGCGCCCAGTTGGTGACGGCGGCCTGCGCATGGGTGGTGACCTGCGACTCGATCGACGCGTACTGGTCGCCGAACGCCTGCCAGCGGGCGAGCGAGTCGTTCATCATCTTGGTGAAGGCTGCCTGGCCCTGCTGCCACATCGCCATCGGATCGAACGATGCGAACTGGGGAGCGGAGGGAGCTGCGGAGGGGGTCTTGGTCTCGGGGGTGGTGGCCATTGGGAAGTTCCTTTCTGAGCGCCACCCTAAGGACCAGGTGGCCCCCTGTCAATGAGATTTTGTTGCAACGCAGCATTTCCAGAAGACTCGAACCATCCCCAAGTGGCTGATTCCGCGACATCGATTGTGTGAATGCAATATTTCTCTATTGCATCGCAGTATGAGCGTGCGTTATCCGATCGGCCATGACGAAGGCGCCCGGTGTGTCGCTTAGCCTCGAGGTAGGGACGATGAACCAGCCAGCTCCGTCACGCGCGTACCGCTACTACGTGCTCGGGATCCTCGTGATCGTCTACACGATGAACTTCCTCGACCGGCAGATCCTCGGGATCCTCGCCGGGCCGATCAAGGCCGAGCTCCACCTCACCGATGGTCAGCTCGGCCTGATGGGTGGCCTCGCGTTCGCCATCCTCTACTCCACGCTCGGCATCCCGATCGCGTGGCTCGCTGATCGCTCGAGCCGCCGCCGGATCATCGCGTACGCCCTCGGCGTGTGGAGCGCGTTCACGGCGGTGTGTGGTCTCGCCACCAACTTCTGGCAGCTGTTCCTGGCGCGCGTCGGCGTCGGGATCGGTGAGGCCGGCGGCGTGGCGCCCTCGTACTCGTTGATCGGCGACTACTTCCCGAAGGAGCAGCGCGCTCGCGCCCTCTCGGTGTATTCGCTCGGCATCCCGATCGGCAGCGGCTGCGGCATCCTGTTCGGCGGCCTGATCGCCGCTCACATCAACTGGCGCTACGCGTTCCTGATCGTCGGCAGCGCCGGCCTCCTCCTCGCACCGCTCCTGCGCGCCACCGTCAAGGATCCGGCCCGCGGTGGGCTCGATGCCACCGGGAAGCCCGTGGCCAAGGTCGCCCCGCCCGCGTTCCTCGACGTGTTCCGTGTGGTCGTTCGCAAGCGGACGTTCTGGCTGATGGCGTTCGGCGCCGCGGCGTCCTCGATCTGTGGCTATGGCATCGCGTTCTGGCTGCCGCAGTTCTTCACGCGCAGCATGCACCTGACGCTCACCGACACGTCCTGGTTCTACGGGGCCATCACGTTCTTCGGTGGGTGCTTCGGCATTCTCGGCGGCGGTGTGGTGGCAGACAAGTTCGGCGCGAAAAACCGCTCCGCGTATCCGTTGATCCCAGCGATCGCCTTCATGATCGCGATGCCGTGCTTCTTCCTCGCGGTCAACAGCTCGTCGCTCTACGTCGCGTTCCCGCTGTTCCTGGTACCCACCGCGCTGAACCTGATGTGGCTCGGCCCGATCCTGACGGCCGTCCAGCACCTCGTGCCTGCCCACATGCGGACCACGGCGTCCGCGATGTTCCTCCTCGTCAACAACCTCCTCGGGATCGCGGTCGGCTACTACTACTTCGGCGCGGTCTCCGATGCGCTCCGCCCCACGTACGGCGACGAATCCCTGCGCTACGCCATCTACACGGGCCTCGGCTTCTACGTCGTGTCGTCGATCCTGTTCGTGTTCGCGAGCAAGTCGATCAAGAAGGATTGGGTCGACTGATCGCGCTACGCTTCCGGGGATGCATCGCCTCGCGCTGACGCTGACCGTGGTCACGACCACGGTCCTTGGATGTCACAAGACCTCGGGGCAGCGCACGTACCCCAAGCTCGCCGAGGGCGACGCCCCCGACGCCGGGCCCGCGGTGCCCCACGCCGATCCGGCCGCACGAGGCACCACGCCGGCGACCCAGCTCTACGAGCCCGGCGGCGCCGCGTGCATGCCGCCCGGGGTCTATGACGTCGCGTTCGATCTGTCCTCGGCGAAGCTCACCGTCGTCGGTCAGGACGAGGTGTTCTGTCGCTCGATGCTCGAGGCCGTCCCGAAGAACCTCCTCGATCAGATGAAGCTCGAGATCGAGAACGGCCAGCTCGGCGTTTACTGGCCGACGAAGCTCGTCATCGCGTCGACGTCGCAGTGCCAGTTCGAGATCAAGTCCCCGCCGGTGCGCGCGACGATCACGTTCGCTGGAGGCACCGGGACCGGGACCGGCAGCTATGCCGTGGGCTCGTCGAACCACCCCGGCGAGAAATGCGAGGCCACCGGCGTGAAGCTCACGCTGGTCCGCGCGTCGAGCTAGACCGAGCTACAACGATGCCGAGGACGTGACCGTGATCGATGACCCGGGTTCGATCACGTCATCGGCGACGATCACCCTGATCGAGTTCGGAGACGCGTTCAGACCGGCTTCTTCTTGCGCGGCGGCTTGGCGGGCTTCGCTCCGAGGCCGTCCCGGATCGCCTGCTTCAGCTCGTCGAGCTCGCGCCGCATCATCGCCACGTCGCTGTTGCGATCTGCGTTGCCGCTCGGCTCGCCCATGTCGTCGGGATGCCCCGGGGGTGCCGGCGGAGTTGGCGAATAGCCGGGTGGCGGCGCCGGCGCGAAGCCCTGACTGGGCTGTTGCTGCTGCGGATAGCCGCCGAACGGCTGCGGGAACCCGCCGGCACCGCCGAACGGGTTGCTCATCCACATCCGCGCCAGCGCATCGGTGGCGGCCGCGGGGATCTGCGTCAGCGGGTTGTACGACGACAGCGTCTGCACCCCGCGCTTGGCCTGCAGGTACAGATCGAGCGCGCCGGTGACGTAGCGGCTGAAGAACTCCGCGAGGGAGTCATCCGAGAGCCGGATCATCTGGAGCAGCAGCTGGACCGGCAGGAACCGCGACGCATGGCCGGTCTCGAGCACCAGCTGCGTCAACGTCGCCTGGGTCAGATCCTCGTTCGTGTTGGCATCGACGACGCGGATGTCGTGGCCCGCGCGGATCTTCGCGGCGAGCTCGTCGAGCGTCACGTACTTGCTGTCCCCGGTGTCGTATAGCCGGCGGTTGCCGTACTTCTTGACCAGGACAGGGGCCGCCACGCCCGCACCGTACAAGCGCCGTTGTTGCATCGCAAGCGAGATTTTTGCTGCGTCGCAAAAGAGCTGTTGACAGCCCCACAGCACGGTCGTAGCGTGCCGCCATGTTCAGCCCTCAAGCCGGCCGGTTCATGTTGCTCTGCAGCATGATCGTGACGGTCTGCGGTGCCTGCGGTGAGAGTGGCGGGACCCCGTGCACGACCGACCTCGAGTGCCCCTCGCACTTCTGCAAGGCGGATGGCACCTGCGGCGCCGCGGACGTCGATGCCGCGGTTGGTGACGACGCCCCGGGCGATGGGTCCAACGGCCTGTGTACGCCGAACCACGATGGGATGATCACGGTGTCCGAGCTGCCGCTGATCGCCGGCAAGATGGCGCGGTTCCGGATCGCCACCAATCCCACGTTTGACACCACGGGGACCGCGGCCGGGTCGGCTGGCTCCGGCATGCGGAGCTGGGACCTCACCGCGCAGCTCGCGAACGATACGGACAAGCCACTCACGCTCCTCGCACCCACCGGCGAGTGGTGGGCCACGAGCTTCCCCACCGCCACGTATGCGGCGCCGCTGTCGGCGTCGTCTGATCTGCTCGGGGTGTTTCACGTCGATGCGGCTTCGCTCACGCTGCTCGGCGTGGTGTCGCCGGCGGCGGGCACGTTCCGCACCCAGCTGGCGTACGATCCGGCGGTGAAGGTCCTCGCGCTGCCGCTCGCGGCCGGGGGCTCGTGGATGTCGACCAGCACCGTGTCGGGCACTGCCCAGGGCACGCTCGTCACCTACTCCGAGAAGTACGTATCGCTGGTCGATCAGGTCGGCACGATGAAGACCCCGTACGGGGAGTTCCCGGTGCTGCGCACCGCCACCGATCTCACGCGCACCTCGGGGTTCTCCACGCTGCTCACCAAGCGCCAGTTCGCCTGGACCGCCGAGTGCTACGGCTCGGTGGCCACGGTCGCATCGCAGGACTTCGAGACGTCCGCCGAGTTTTCTGACCCGGCGGAGGTCAAGAGGATCGTCCCGTGAAGCTCGCGATCGCGCTCGCCGCGCTTGTCGTGCTCCCTCTCGCGGGCTGCCCGCGGTTCCACAGCGGCGCCCTCCCCGGTGCGCCCGCCGATGCGACGTTCGTCGATGTCGACGGCATCCACGTCCGCTACCGCGAGGCCGGCTCCGGCCCCGCCGTCGTGTTGATCCACGGGTTCTCCGCATCGAGCGATAGCTGGCTCTCGGTGATCCCGTCGCTCGCCGTCGGCCACCGCGTGATCGCGATCGATCTCAAGGGCTTCGGTTGGACCAGCCGGCCCGAGGGCGACTACAGCCCGGCCGCGCAGGCCAAGCTCGCGTGGGCCGTGCTCGACAAGCTCGGCGTCGACGATGTGGCGATCGTCGGCCACTCGTGGGGCTCGTCCGTCGCGCTCGAGATGGCGACCGGACACCAGGATCGGGTCCGGCGCGTGGCGCTCTACGATGCCTACGTCTACGACGATCAGGTCCCGAGCTTCTTTCGCTGGGCGGAGAAGCCGGGTCTCGGCGAGGCGCTGTTCGGCCTGTACTACACGGAGCGCATGGAGGACCGGGTCCCCCTCGCCTACTACGACGATCGCTGGGTCACCCAGGCGCGCGTCGATCACGTCGAGACGGAGCTCGATCGGCCGGGCACCACGGCAGCCGCGCTCGCCGCAGCGCGCCAGCACCACTTCGGCAAGCTGCACGAGGCGCTCCGCGAGTTCACGCGCCCCGTGCTGCTGCTGTGGGGCGAGAACGACGAGGTCACGCCGCTGCGCTTCGGCCAGCGGCTCGCGGCCGAGCTCGCCGATGCCGAGCTCAAGGTCTATC
>JAYVRN010000150.1:0-2341 GCA_043776275.1 Myxococcales bacterium
CCGGTGCCGTCGATGGTGACGCGGCTGACGCCGATCTCGTCGGTGACCTTGACCTGAACGTCGAGTGGGAGCCCGGCACCGACCTTCTTGTCACTCGTCGGCGGCAGGATCTCCACCTTCGGTGGGGTCCGGTCGAGCACGGAGAACGTCGCCGTTCCGACGACGCCAGCCGAGGCCTCGATGGTCACGGTCCCCGCCCCGTCCCACTTCAGCTCCTCGAGCGTGGTGTGGAACACGCCGGCCGTGTCGGTGTGTCCATCGATGCCCGGCACGTCGTGGACGACGCCGTTGCGGTCAGTGTAGATGACCGACATCCGCACCGCCTCGTCCGCGAGCGGGGCACCGTTGTCACCCGCGACCAGCGCGGCGACGTCGGTGGTGGCGGTCAGGGACGAGATCACGTCGGGCGAGAGCTCCACGATCACGCGATCGGGGCTCGCGCAGGCAGATAGCGCGGCCAGCGCCAGCGATAGGCGAACGAGGTGCATCGTGGACTCCGTAGGTGAAGCTATTTGGAGAAGAACCAGCGCGCGCCTACCGCGAGCTGAAGGAACACCGGGGCCTCTTGGGCGTGCGGGCAGACGCTCCGGGCTCCGCTCGATAGGTTGCAGCTCGAGCTGCGGACAACATCGATCCCAGGCGCGACCTCGGCGTACAGCTGGAGCTGTCTGCGTTCGAGCGCGATGCTCGCCGAAGCCCGCAGCCCCAGGTGGGTGTCGGGTGTCTCGTCGATCGATGACTGGTGATAGCCGTGGTGATACAGCCGCGCCCCGCCGCCGATCCGCAGCGGCATGTTCGGGCCAAGACGGCGGATCTCGAGCTGGACATCGGCGTGAGCCTCGATGCCCGGACCCTCGTAGGTCCCGGTGCCGAGCGCCCCGAGCAGCGCGAGCTTGCCCGTGAACCATCCGATGGTCGCCGACGTGGGCTCCCCGACCTCGATCCCGATCGCGAGTCCGTGCGGAGCAGCGGTGCGGGAATCGCCGACGTGGCTCGTTACCGAAGGGCCCGCGGACGCCATACCGCCGCTCGCGGTCGGCGTGGTCGCGGTGCTCGGATCTGCGATCGCGTGGCCCGCCGCCAGCGCGAGGAGCGCGACGGAGAAGCCCTTCACGGCGTCACGGTGATGGTGACGGGCTTGGCCGCGGCCTGGTTGCCGGAGAGGTCGGAGCCGAGCGCGTAGAGCGTGAGCGTCGCGCCGACCTGGGTGTCCTGCGCGCGGATGTCGAAGGTCAGGTTCGCGTCGAGGAGGCCGGCCGAGACCACGGTCGACCGCTGCCGGTTGCCGTTGCCGTTGCCGCCGTTGCCCGAGAAGTTGGCCTCGAAGCTGACCTGGCTGATCCCGATCTCGTCGGTGACGTGGACCGTGATCGTCGCGTCCTGGTTGACGCGGATCGCCGTGGGTTGCACGATCGTGATGACCGGCGGCGAACGATCGAGGACCGCGAACGTGGCCGTGCCGGTCACGTCGCCATCGCCGCCGTGGACCACCGCGGTGACCGTGCCGGTGCCATCCCATTTGAGGCCGGTGAACGCGCCCTCGAAGGCGCCGTTGTCGTCGATCGAGCCGGTCAGCGGATCGATCGGATGCGCGGTGCCGTTCCGATCGGTGTAGGCGACGGTGATGTCGATCTTGTCACCGCCGACGGGATCTCGATCCGAGAGGGCGAGCGCGTGGACGGTCAGGGTCCCGTCGATCGACGAGATCAGATCCGGTGCGAGCTCGACGGCGACATCGTTGGTCGTCGCGCAGCCAGCGAAAGGCGCAAGGATTGCGAGGCAAGCTAGGGAGTGGTGCATCGAATGCACCCGAGTGCACGCCGCGCGCCGCGCGCAAGGCTGCGAAACCGCGACCTCACCGGTGTGTGAACGATGCGCATCGTAACCGGATCCCACAGGGACGATGAGCGAGAACCGGAGAGGCACGCGTACATCGCGAATCGCCGTGACACCGTGCTCGCGGATCGTCGCGACGGATCGGGTGTCCCGGCTTGGTACACGTGCAACGATCACCCATCACCGATCGCGATCGGATCGTCGTCGCTAGCTCGCGCATCCGCGACGAGTTGCAGTAAGGTGAGCCAGGGATCCGATCCGTCGCACTGAGCGATGGGTCCACGCTCGATGTCCGCTCCACCTCGTCGCCGCATCTCGTTCCTGGCAGTCCTGCTGGCGTTGATCCTGATCGCGATCACGGTCGGGCTCGCGTACCGCGGCTACAGCTTCTATAAGCTCTCTCTCGAAGATCGGCCCGAGCACGCCGAGTTTCGGAAGCTCCGCCCGAGTGGAGTGATCGGCAACGGCTACGGCTGGGTCGCCGCGATGCTGATCGTGATGAACC
>JAYVRN010000151.1:0-7627 GCA_043776275.1 Myxococcales bacterium
GTCAAGCACGCGCCGCCCACGCCCCCCGATGCGGGGATCTCGAAGGACGACATCCTCGCGATCTCGCGGTGGGGCTACCTGACGATCACCGCGAACCAGAAGACGACGATCTTCGTCGACGGCAAGAACATCGGCGAGACGCCGATGACCCGCCTCCCGCTCGCGCCCGGGCCCAAGAAGATCAAGGCGATCGGCCCGAAGAAGAATCAGAAGAAGGAGTTCGACGCGACGATCCTCGGCGGCCAGGACGCCGATCCGATCGACATCGTCTGGTGAGCGTGTTTGGCGCCGCGATGCTCGGGATCGGGCTCGGCGCGATCACCGGGATGCCGCTCGGTGTGGTCAACGTCGCGATCGTCGACGCTGCCGTGGCGCGGCGCCGTGGATACGCCACGGGCCTCGCGGTGGGTGGAGCGACGGCGGACCTGGTCCACGCCGCGCTCGCGTTTCTTGGCATCGGCCGCGTGGTCGCCGCGCACCCCGAGTGGATTCGCGCGATGACGATCGTCGCGGCGATCGCGATCCTCGGCTATGCCGCGATCGCCTGGCGGCGCCACCGCGAGGCCACGCCCGTCACCGGCGCAGGACTCGGGCGCGGATTCGCCGCGGGCCTCGCGCTCACGCTGCCGAACCCGGGTGCGCTCGCCGCGTGGGCGGCGGTCGCGGCGTCGCTGTGGCCCGGCGCGGAGACCACCGAAGCGATCGTGCTCGGCGTCGGCGTCGGCGTCGGATCGGCCGGATGGTTCACGCTGCTCGGGCGGCTGACCGCGAAGATCCGACCCGATCACCCGGCGCTGCGCGTGGTCCCGCGGCTCGCGCTCGTCCTGTTCGTCGGGATCGCGGTCGTCGGCGTGCTGCGCAGCTGGTGAGCGACCGGAGGATCGGGACGGTGATCGGGGACGGTGATCGGGGCGGTGATCGGGGCCGGTGATCGATCCGTTGCGTGGCTGAGGTATCCTTGGAGGGATGGTCCGCGGCGCCGCCACCGTGTTCGTCGTCGCGGTCCTCGTGGCGGTGAGCGCGTGCGCGCATGCCTCCGAGCCCGAGCGGGAGCCGAGTGGCGTCCAGACGTTCGCGGCGCTCGGTGGATACGGCAAGGGCACCGCCACCTGCTCCGCGACGATCGCCTGCTACCAGCGTTGCCCCGCGTCAGAGCTCGGCTGCACTGCGGGGTGCGACTGGCGCGCGTCGCAGCAGGCGTACTTCACGAGCCGGACGCTGCTCGAGTGCCTTGCCACGAATGGCTGCAAGCAGGACATCTGCGCGCGCGCGAACTGCGGCGACGAGCTGCACCTGTGTGGGGTCTCGCTCTCGCTCGTGGCCGGTCCGCTCGAGCGCGAGACGCCTGCGGTGCCGCCGCCGCCAGCGCCTGCTGCGCCGTGACGCATCACGAGAGGTCGCTGACCTGATCGCGATCGGTGTCTCGAGCGCGCTCCTAGCTGAGCGGCGCGGGACGGATGCTGGTGATGTGCAGGCTCGACTCCGCGCTCGTCACGATCGAGACGCGATCGCCCTCGTGAAACCGTGGCACCAGCTCGGCCGGCCCCTGGAAGTGCAGGTCCGCGAGGTTCACCACGTCGAGATCTTCACCCTCTTCGTCCTGCGCGCGCTCGATGTCGAGCTGGATCTTCGCGACCTGACGCGACGTCACGTTCTGAAACCGTGTGGTCGTCGTGTGCAGCTCGATGCTGCGGATGGTCCCCACCACCCGCATGCCGTCGTCGCTGCTCATGGGTTCATCATACACCCGTCACAGCTGCAGCCTCGCGAGCAGCAGCTCAGGTGTTGCGATCGGACTTCGGGGGCCGCGCGGGTGCTCCCGCGACGACGAGGCCATTCATGGCGCGTGCGGCGTACATCACCTCTTCCGCCCCAGCGACCACGTCGTGCTCGCTGTCCTGCGACGCCAGCACCTCATCTCCAGCCCCGTATGAGCGGCCGCTCCTGCGATCCGTCAACGTACCTGCGAGGATGAGCGACACCTCCTCACCCGCGTGGGTGTGGAGCGGGAACGCTGCGTGAGGGGCCAACCGCACGAACCCACAGTCCGCGGCGGCGTAGGCCGGGCCGCCGTCGAAGTGGACGAGGCCCAGGCCCGGGGCCGCGGCCTCCCACGACGCAGGCCGCTCGATCAGCCCGAGCAGCTCCCGCGCACGATCGACCGTGACGTCGAACAACGAGGCCATCCGATTGGAGAACTTCTCGAACCGCCCACCGCCGAGCGACGCCATCAGGCGCGCGTGGACCTCGGGCGATGGCGTCAGCGGGAGCGCCAGGCCCTCCGCTGCGTCCTGGTAGCCAGCCAGCTCCGCGACCAGCGCGGGATCGGTAGCGAGTGCGCGCTCGACCACGCCGGCCTCATCGGCCTCGAGGACACCGAGGGCGTACAGGGGCAGGAGGGCGTGGATGTCGGCGGTGATGTCGGCGGTCATGATGCCACTCCAGAGCCGAGGCCGATCTCGGTGCGCAGGCGATCGAGCCCGGCGGCGAGCCGGGACTTCACGGTCCCCACCGGGATCGCGATCTTGGCGGCGATCTCGGTGCACGACAGGCCTTCGAAGTACGCGAGCTCGAGGACCTTGCGCTGATCAGCCCCGAGCCCCGCGAGCGCCGCGCGAACGCGGGCATGGTCGGGGCTGGCGGTCACCGAATCATCGACGAGCGTCTCCAGTGCGGCATCTCCGGAGTTGCGGGACACACGCGCGGACTTTTGCAGGTCGAGAGCTCGAGAGCGCATACGGATGGCCAACCAGGTACGAACACGGCCGCGCTTTGGATCGAAGGTCTTTGCCGCCCGCCAGGCCTCGAGAAACACGTCGTGTAGGAGGTCCTCCGCCTCGCGGCGATCCCGGACGATCCGGACCGCCAGCCCGAGGAGAACCGAGGCATGCCGCTGGTACAGCTGGGTCATCGCCGGCCGGTCGCCGGCGGCCATCCTCGCCACCAGCTCGACGTCGAGCTCGGCCTCGTCGACGGGGTCCCCAGCCACGCGTGGACCGTACCATGCCTTTGGTCTCGCGGGCCTAGCCGTGCTAAGGAGCCAATCCCCGTGCTGTCCAACCTCCGTGATGCGATCCGTGCCGCCGCGACGGAGCGCACCTGGACGCAGGGGGTGACCCTGGCCCGCGATGGGCGCGTGGGGGGCCGCTCGCACCGTGGCGAGGAGATCACCCTGGAGGTCCGGGTCCCCGCTCGGCCCACCCCGTTCGAGGTGGTCCTCAACACCAGCCACAACGAGTGGGAGTGCTCGTGCACGAGCAAGGAGCCGGCGTGCTCCCACGTGGTGGCCGCGATCCTCGCAGCCGAGCAGTCGGCGGGCGAGCTGCCGCGATCGTCCCTGGCAGGCGCGCAGCTCCGGTACCAGCTGTTGCCCGATCCGGGTGGGGTGCTCGTGCGGCGCCTGCTCGTGCGCGCAGATCGGACCGAGCCGCTCGAAGGTTCGCTGATGTCGCTGATCGGCACGGGCAAGGCCTCGCACATCGCGACGATCGACGCGGACCTCACGGCGGATCGGCTGCTCACCACCCGCAAGGGCCCGCTCAGCGGCGAGCGCCTCGATCGCTTGCTCGCCGTGCTCGCGGATGCGCGCGACGTGATGTGGAAGGACGAGCCGGTCACCACCAGCGGAGATCCCGTGATGCCGCGCGCGATCGTCGAGGACGAGCGAGGCGGCGTGCGGGTGCGGATCGAGGCGGACCGCGCCGTGCGCGAGGTGGTGGCCCTCGGCGTGGTCCGGACGAGCGACAACGTGCTGCGGCCCGTGGGTGCGGTGGATCTCACGGGCGCGCGGCTCGAGAAGCTCCCGCAGGTGTTCGATGTGCCGCGCTCCGCGTTCGCCGAGCTGATCGGCCGCACCCTCCCGGCGCTCGCGGCGCGGATCGATGTCGATGTGCGCGCCACGTCGCTGCCACAGATGGGCGCGCGCGAACAGCCGCGGATGTCGTTCGACGTGGAGCAGGACGGCGATCGCCTCCTCGTGTTCCCCACGCTGGTCTACGGCGATCCGCCGCGCGCGCGCGTCGATGGCAGCACGCTCGTGCACATCGGCGGCGCCCTGCCCGTCCGCGATCAGGATGCCGAGCGCCGGCTGACGCACCGCCTGCGCGACGAGCTCAATCTGGTCCCCGGCCGTCGCGTGGAGCTCGCCGGCCGCGAGGCGTTCGCGATGCACAACTCGCTGGCCGCGTGGTTCCGCACCGATGCCAAGGCCGCGAACTCGACGAAGGCCGTGCTGCTCGAGGCCTCGATCTCGATCGACGGCAGCCGCCTCGATGTCGAGCTCGGCGGGAGCGGTCGTACCGCCTCGGTCGCCGCGGCGCTGCGCGCGTGGCAAGCGGGCGTGGATCTGGTGCCGCTCGAGGGTGGTGGCTGGGGGCGCGTCCCGATGTCGTGGTTCGACAAGCACGGCGAGCGCGTCGCCGATCTGCTCGCGTCGCGTGGAGATGACCGCAAGGTCCCGATGTACGCGCTGCCCGATCTCGCGAAGCTCGCGGCCGATCTCGACGAGCCCCCGCCCCCCGAGCTCGAGCGGCTCAAACCGCTGCTCGATGGCTTCCGCGGGATCCCCGAGGTCGCTCCCACCGTCGGCTTCGTGGGTGAGCTCCGCCCGTATCAGCAGCGCGGCCTCGACTGGCTCGCCTTCTGTCGCAGCGCGGGCCTCGGCTGCGTACTCGCCGACGACATGGGTCTCGGCAAGACGATCCAGGCGCTCGCCGCCCTGCCCAGCAAGGGCAAGAGCAAGACGCTCGTGGTCTCGCCGACCAGCGTGCTGTTCAACTGGCTCGCCGAGGCGCAGAAGTTCCGGCCCGATCTCGCCGTCAGCACCTATCACGGCGCGCGCCGCGCGCTCGACACCTCCGCGGACATCGTCCTCACGAGCTATCCGATCCTCCGCAACGACATCGACGTGTTCGGAAGCCTGACGTGGGACATCGTGATCCTCGACGAATCGCAGACGATCAAGAACCCCGACAGCCAGGTCGCGCGCGCGGCCTACAAGCTCAAGGCGAACTGGCGGGTCACGCTCTCCGGCACGCCGATCGAGAACCGTCTCGACGAGCTGTGGAGCCAGCTCCACTTCACGAACCCCGGCCTCCTCGGCGGGCGCGCGGACTTCGCGGATCGCTGGTCCGAGCCGATCTCGAACGGCGACGCCGGCACCGCGGCCCGGCTCCGCGACCGGATCAGGCCGTTCGTGCTGCGCCGCATGAAGTCCGAGGTCGCGCGCGAGCTCCCGCCGCGCACCGAGGCCGTGATGTACGTCGAGCTCGATGACAACGAGCGGCTGACCTACGATGCGATCCGCGCCGCGACGCAGCGCGAGATCGTGGCGATGCTGCAGGCCGGCGGCGGCGTGATGGCCGCTCTCGAGGCGCTGCTCCGGCTGCGCCAGGCCGCCTGCCATACCGGCCTCCTGCCCCAGACCATCCGGAAGGGCGCGCCGCCGGAGAACTCGTCCAAGCTCGAGCGTCTGCTCGAGGCGCTGCTGGACGCGGCCGCCGATGGCCACCGCGCCCTCGTGTTCTCGCAGTGGACCTCGCTACTCGACCTGATCGAGCCGCACCTCACCGCCAACGGCATCAAGTTCGTGCGGCTCGATGGCTCCACCGTCGATCGCGCCAGCGTGGTCAATGCGTTCCAGGCCGACGACGGCCCGCCGGTCATGCTGCTGTCGCTCAAGGCCGGCGGCACCGGTCTCAACCTGACGGCGGCCGATCACGTGTTCCTCGTCGATCCGTGGTGGAACCCCGCGGTCGAGGATCAGGCCGCGGATCGCGCCCACCGCATCGGGCAGGACAAGCCCGTGATGGTCTACCGGATGGTCGCGCGCGACACCGTGGAGGAGCGGATCCTCGAGCTCCAGGCGCGCAAGCGCAGGCTCGCCGATGCCGCGCTGTCCGAGGCTGGTGGCGCCGCGGCGATCACCCGCGATGACCTGCTCGCGCTACTCTCGTAGCGTGCGCGCGCTCGTGATCGCCATCGTCCTCGCCGGCTGTGGCACCAGCAGCAAGCCCGCGCCCGATCCCGCGCCTGCCCCCGCTGCGTCGAACGTTCACGTCGATCGGCGCGTGGAGCTGATCTCGATCGTGTGCGCCCTCGCGGGCTTCAAGGAGTACACGCTCGGCCAGGCCAACCCGTACCGGACCGAGGTGGTGCAGGCGTTCCGGTCGTTCGTCCAGCACCCCGCCGTGGTCATGGCGCGCGAGCTGCGCACGCAGCATGGCATCGGCTACGACGCGCCGATGATCCTCGGCGTCCACCTCGATGATCAGCTCCAGCTGTTCAACGCCGAGGAGATCCCGCGGATCGATGCGCGCTGGACCGGCATCGATGTGGCCGCGTACGCCGCGCTGCTCCGCGACTTCGCGCGGGACACCAAGCTCGACGAGTTCATCGCCGCACACCGCGCGCACTACACGCAGATCGAGGCTGCGCTGCGTGGCGCGGTGGATGCCGAGAAGCCGCTCGAGTGGTTCGATGCCGTGTTCGGCAAGCGCGCGCACGCGCACTACACGGTGATCCCGTCACCGATGACCGGGACCTACAACTTCGGCGTGCGCGCGACCACGGCCGACGGGACGCTCGAGATGTATCAGCTGATCGGCGTCGACACCCCGACCGGCCTCCCCGTGATCAACGACGATCTGGTGTGGCTCCTGGTCCACGAGATGGCGCACTCGTACATCAACCCCGAGCTCGCGCAGCACGAGGCCGAGCTCGCCGCGCCCGCCGGCAAGCTGTTCGCCAAGGTCGAGCGCGAGATGACCGCCCAGGCCTACGGGACGTGGCAGATCTTCCTGAACGAGGCCGTGGTCCGCGCAACGACCGTGCGCTACCTGCGCGATCGCAAGGGCGCGGCCGCGGCCGATGCAGCGCTCGCGAAGGAGCTCGAGCGTGGGTTCCGCTGGACCCGGGAGCTCACCGACCTGATCGCCGCATACCAGCAAGACCACCAGGACTACGTGCCCCGGCTCGTTGCGCTGCTCGGCACCCTCTGAGCCCTCTGAGCCCTCTGAGCCCTCTGATCCGTTCGGTCAGCTCAGCGGCGAGAGCCGGAGGATCTTGCCGTGGACATCGCCGTTCGCGGGATCGATCGAAGGATCGATGAACAACCGGGTCACGGCGGTGTTGCGGAGGCCGGAGAGCATGTCCTCGGAGAGCAGCGCACCGGCATCGAGCCCGATCGCGAACAGCGCCTCGTCGGTGCCCATCGCCTTGGCGAACGTCTCCGCGGCCTGACCATCGGAGAACAGGAAGCCATACGGCCGCCGGCACCACATGTCCGTGCCGTTCGAGGTCAGATACCAGATCCGCGGCGGCAGCAGCTCGACCAGCTGCGCCATGGTGACATCCTCGCTCATGGCCGCACCCTGCCATAACATCCCCCCATGCCGCCATCCGCGCTACCCGCAGGCGCCCGCAAGGTGCATCAGCAGGGCTCCACGTTCTATGTGATCGGCGACGAACGACAGTTCCTCCGCGACGCGTACCACACGTTCCTGCACCTTCCGTGGTCGGCCGCGCTCGGGCTGATCGCGATCGCCTTCTTCGTGTTCAACCTCGCGTTCGCCGTGGTCTACCTCGAGATCGGCGGCATCGAAGGATCCGACGGCTCGTTCACCGATGC
>JAYVRN010000152.1:0-2340 GCA_043776275.1 Myxococcales bacterium
CACTCATGACTTCATTCCTTGGCCGTGCACGACGGCTTCGATCTGCACGGCGAGTACGCCGCGGCACACGATGGGGCGAGCCCACGCCTTGAGCACGCCCCCGCAGTAGACGGGGACACGCGAATCGAAGAAGCCCTGGAGCGTGTAGGTCTGCCCCGGAGTGATCTTCCGCAGCTCGCGAAGGCGGAGCCGCAGGGTGCCGAGCTCGACGACGACCTCGACCGGCACGTTCGCGAGAGCACCGGCGATCCGCAGCGCATCCGCCTTGAACGCGGCGAGCGCGACCGGGCGCTGCACGAGCACCTCGGGCCGCACGTAGACGGAGACCCGGCCGCTCATCGCTCCGGAGAACGTGAGGACGAGGCGCACCACCGAGCGCGCCTCGATCAGCCGCGAGACGATCCCGAGATCCGCGGACGCTGCCATGTCGGCCGAGAACACCTCTTTCCAGGAGGCGCTCCAGGCATCGAGCAGGGCGCGGCCCGCGGGCTGGAACAACCGCAGCGAGACATTGGAAGGCGCGCGGTTTGGATCCGAGGTCATCGTGACGGGGGCACCGCAGCGGCGCGCTGCGGCGACATCGATCACGGCCCCGTGTGCCGCGACGAGCATCTCGGCATCGCCGGAGCGGAGACCCGCGATCCAGCCGCCGCGCAGCTCGTCCTTCGCGCTGGCGCCATCCACCACCTCGGCCCCGACCACGTCGAGCTGCCACACGCCGGGCAAATGACTCTTGAGCGCCTTCTGCGCGAAGCGCACGGCGCGGTTCGCGAGTCCGATCAACACCGGGCGAGCCGCGTCGGCCATCCGATCATCGGCGATCAGCGCGAGCCGGGTCGGCTCGTGGTCGACGGACCCGGGACCACGGCGAGGCGGTGCGCTCTCGCGGATGGCGGCCTGGATGGCCTCCATCTCTTCGGGATCGAGTAGCGCGTCGCTCACGTCGCTCGAGAGTTGCAACCGAGGTGCCGCGCCAACCACCTGAGATCGCTGGGCCTGATGGCGATGGTGTCGGCGGCATTGGCGTCAGCGCCAACTCTCGAGCCTTCCCCAGCGAGGCTGTCCGCGCCGAAACGCAGGCCGCCCCGAGCGGCCGCGTTCTCCCGCCGGCACCCGCTCGGGGGACATCGCGCCTGGGCGCGGTCAGGACCTGACGGTCGACGATCTACCGCTTGAGGTTGTTGACGTCGTTCATCATCTCGTCGGCCGTCGTCACCGTCTTCGCGTTCGCCTGGAACGCGCGCTGATACGCGATCAGCGTCACCAGCTCCGTGCCGAGGTCCACGTTCGAAGCCTCGAGGGCACCCGAGACCAGCGATCCGCGGGCGCCCGTGCCGGCGATGTCGATCAGCGCCTGGCCCGACGCGGCGGTCGCCGACATCAGGCCATCACCCACGCGCTCGAGGCCCTCCTGGCTCGCGAACGTCGCGAGGCCGACCTGCGCGATCTCGAGCTTGTCACCGTTGTCGTAGATCCCGGTGATCTTGCCGTCGTCGCTGATCGAGAGGTCGACGAGGTTGCCCGAGCCATGGCCATCGACATCGACGCCCGACACGCTGCTCGCACCCGCGAACGACGTGGTGCCCGCGAGGCCGGTGCCTCCGCTCGCCAGGTCGTCACCGAAGTTGAACGCGATCGCCTGGTTCGGCTGCGCGTTGAGGAAGCTCGCGCTCGAGGCGATCATGGTCTGCGCCGCCAGCTTGCCGCTCGCATCGAAGGTCATCGTGCCGCTGCCGATCTCCGTCGGAGTGCCGGCGGTGCCGCCCGTGAGCTCGCCACCATCCACCATCGCGTGCCACTCCCACTGCCCACCGCCCGTGCTGCGGAAGTACGTGTCCACGTGGTGCGCAGCGCCCAGCGAGTCATAGACCGTGGTTGAGGTCGCGTAGTTGGACGTGGTGTTCGGATTCGCTGGATCCCAGGCGGCCGGCGCCACCGCGTTGGCATCGAGGTTCAGCGTCATCCCGGCCTTAGTCGTCGGCACCGGCGGGCTCTGGCGAGCGCCGAGCGCGAGGTCACCCACGCTGGTCGTCCGCTGGCCGTTGGTGACCGCATAGCCCTGGAGCCGCATGCCATGTTGGTCGACGACGTAGCCCTTGTTGTCGAGCTGGAACCGTCCGTCGCGCGTGTAGTACTGGCCGTCGTGACCACCGTGGTTGCCCTTGACCACGAACATCCCGCCGCCACTGATCGCGAGGTCCATGTTGTTGCCGGTCTGCGTGATCGAGCCCTGCTCGTACATCGTCTGCGTGCCGCCGAGGCGCACGCCGCCGCCGAGGCGCTGCGCACCGAGCTCACCGCCGAGAAGATCAGAGAAGCTCGCGCGATTGCGCTTGTAGC
>JAYVRN010000153.1:0-7621 GCA_043776275.1 Myxococcales bacterium
ATCGACGTGTTCGGTGGTGACAGCCCCTACTATCGCGACGAGGACGCGGGGTACTGGCTCGCGGGCCTCGGCAAGGGGACGATCTCCGGCCTCGGACCGCGCACGATGACCTCGCCCGCCGCCGCCGAGCTCGCTGCCGCGGCCCTGCTCGCCGTCGCGGACACCGGGGCCACGCCCGAGCTGAGGGCGCGCGCGATCCGAGCGCTCGGCCGCGTGGCGAGCATCCCCGCGGCCAAGGTCCTCGCCTGGAGCCGCGATCCGGATCCCAAGATTCGCAGCGCGGCCACGCTGATCAGCGCCGCGCGCACCGATCACTCGCCGATCACGAAGGGCGCTTCCGATCGGGCGCCGGAGCTGCGGTCCGCGGCCGCGCTCGCGATCGGCTTCTCGCAGGATCCGAAGCTGTTGCCACTCCTCGCGCCGTTGCTGGCTGATCCCGTGCGCGAGGTCCACGAGCACGCGGCGATGAGCCTGCTGTCGTTCCCGCTCGATCAGGCCGCGCCGACGTTGAAGCAGGGGCTCACCAGCAACTATCGCTCGCTGTTCGTCAACGCGCTCGCGCGCCGCGATGCGAGCTCGTACCTGAGCTTGCTCGCCGAGATCATCATGAAGCACGAGCAGCCCACCGATTGGTGGGGCGGTGCGATCCCGGCCGGCGACAGCTGGAAGCTGCTGTTTGCCTATGTCACCTCGCGTCCCGCCACGGAGCTCGCAAGCGGCAAGGTCGACGCCTCGCTCGACGCGCTCGAGCAGATGCAGTGGTTCAGCTCGTCCGAGCCCCGGGACCTCTACGCGCTCTACGTGGCACGGAAGCTCACCGGGCGTGCACAGAAGTTCCGCGCGGCGCTGAAGGCCAGTCCCCTCGGTGTGACGCAGTTCCTCGACGAGGTCGACAAGGACCCGTCGCGCTTCGTGCGCTGAGACGCCAGTCGTTCGGGCGGGTTGCGGCCGCGGTCCATGGTGTCCACGACAAGGAACACCATGTCCAAGACCCTCCCGATCCTCCCCATGCGGAGCGGCGTGCTGTTCCCCGGCGTGAGCCTCCCCATTGCGGCAGCTCGCCCCCCGACACTGCGGGCGATCGAGGCCGCGCTGCGGGACCCAGAGCATCGCGTGTTCGTGGTCGCCCAGCGCGAAGACAAGGATGAGGTCCTGCCCGAGGGGCTCTACACGTTCGGGACGATCGCGAGCGTGTCCTCGGTGCAGCGCGGCCTCGGCGGCGTGCGCCTGGTCCTCGAAGGCCTGGAGCGCGGCATCGCGTTGAGGGTCACCCCACAGGATGGCTATCTGGTGGCGACGGTCTCGCCGGCCGCCGAGCAACAGCCCCTCGATGCCAAGGATCCGAGCTTCGTGGCGCTTCACCGCGAGGTGCGCGACCGCGCGGCGGAGCTCGCGGGCAAGCGCGGCGTCTCCGACGAGGCCGTGGAGCAGATGCTCGAGAAGATCACGGATCCCGGCCGGCTGGCGGACCTCGTGGCCGGCTACCTCGAGGCCCCGGTCGGCGAGCGTCAGCCGCTGCTCGAGGCGCTGGCGATCGAGGACCGGCTGCGCCGTGTGCTGATCCTGGTCCAGCGCCAGCTCGATGTGATGTCGGCGCAGGAGGACATCCAGTCGAAGGTCAAGGAGGAGCTCGGCGGGCGCCAGCGCGAGGCGTACCTCCGCGAGCAGATGCGCGCGATCCAGAAGGAGCTCGGCGACGGCGGCGAGGGCGATGACCTTGCGATGAAGGAGCTCAAGACCAAGCTCGATGCATTGCCGCTGCCGGCGGACGCTCGCAAGGAAGTCACGCGCGAGTGGTCGCGACTCGCACGGATCGGCCGTGAATCGATGGAGTCGCAGGTGATCCGCACGTACCTCGAGACCATCGTGGAGCTGCCGTGGGGGGGGCGCACCGAGGAGCACCTCGATGTCCAGGAGGCGGCGAAGATCCTCGCGGAGGACCACTTCGGGCTCGGCGACGTGAAGGATCGCGTGCTCGAGTTCCTCTCGGTCTACCAGATGTCGAAGGCCAACGAGGGCAAGGCCAACAAGGGCCGGATCCTCCTGTTCGCGGGACCGCCGGGCGTGGGCAAGACCTCGATCGCGAAGTCGATCGCGCGGGCGATGGGGCGCAAGTACGTCCGCATCTCCCTCGGTGGAGCACGCGACGAGGCGGACATCCGCGGTCACCGGCGTACGTACATCGGTGCGCTCCCGGGCCGCGTGCTGCAGGGCATGAAGCAGGCCGGCAGCAAGAACCCCGTGTTCCTGCTCGACGAGATCGACAAGCTCGGCGCCTCCCACCAGGGCGATCCGGCGAGCGCACTGCTCGAGGTCCTCGACCCGGCACAGAACGATTCGTTCACCGATCACTATCTCGGGGTGCCGTTCGATCTCTCGGAGGTGCTGTTCATCGCCACCGCGAACTTCCTGCAGAACATCCCGGGTCCCCTGCTCGATCGCATGGAGGTCGTGGACTTCAGTGGCTACACCGAGGTCGAGAAGCTGAACATCGCGAAGCACTACCTCGTGCCGCGCCAGACCGTGGACAACGGGCTGGTCCCCGATCAGCTGACGCTGACCGATGACGCGATCCGCGAGGTGATCACGGGCTACACCCGCGAGGCGGGGGTGCGGCAGCTCGAGCGCGAGCTCGGTCGGCTGGCGCGCAAGGTGACGCGCAAGATCGCGGCGCGCGAGATCGAGCGCTCCACCCTCGACCGCGCCGATGTGCGGCCGCTGCTCGGTCGGCCGCGCGTGCACCCCGAGAAGGCCAATCGTGTCGATCAGATCGGGATGGCGACCGGCATGTACTACACGCCCGCGGGTGGCGACTTCATGTTCGTCGAGGCGGCGCCGATGCGCGGCAAGGGCGACCTGATCCTCACGGGCCAGCTCGGAGACGTGATGAAGGAATCGGCGCGCGCGGCGTGGACGTTCGCTCGCGCGAACGCGGACTGGTTGTCGATCGACGATCGCGTGTTCGAACGCGACATCCACGTCCACGTGCCGGCCGGAGCGATCCCGAAGGATGGTCCCTCGGCGGGGATCGCGATGGCCACCGCGATGGTGTCCGCGCTGTCGGGCCGACCGGCACGTCACGACGTGGCGGTGACCGGCGAGATCACGCTCTCGGGTCGCGTGCTGCCGATCGGTGGCCTCAAGGAGAAGGTGCTCGGCGCCGTTCGGGCAGGGATCACGCACATCGTGATCCCACGCGACAACGAGGCCGATCTCGACGATCTGCCGCAGGACGTGCGCGATCGCCTGGTGATCTCGCCCGTGGACACCCTCGGGCAGGCCCTGGCGATCACGCTGCGCGATACGACGCTACAGAACGGACGCCTCCTGTTCGGCGTGCTCGGCGGCGGTGAGGAGCGACAGCTGGCGCACTGAGGCTGCCAGCGGCGGTGACCTGCGTCATAGTGTCGGCATGTTCTGGCTGATCACCGCCATCGCCACGTTCGGCGCTGCCGGGGTCTCGCTGTTCGCCACGCTCAATCGGATGGGCGGCAACGTCGAGCGCGCCTATCGCACCGCGCCCGAGCTCCCGGCGGCTGCATTCGCCGAGGGCGCGTACGGCCGGATCACGGGCATCGCGAGCTCGTCGGCCAAGCTGCCGCTGGTGCCCGGCCTCGGGATCCCGTGCGTCGCGTACGAGCTGGTCGTCCACGCCCACGACGGCGAGCGCGATGCCAACATGGGCTGGCGGATCGTGCATGGTGAGGTGGTGTCCGTGGAGCTCGACGTCACGGTCGGGGACACCGTGGTGCGCGTCAACGCGCGCGAGGTCTACCTGGTGACCGCGCCGAGTCACGATGCGAACCGGGACCTCCGGCCCAACGGCGCGGTGCGCGGCCACTCGTCGCGGGTCCGCTATATCCCGGCGGGCGCGACGATCCACGTCGTCGGCACGTTGACCCGCGAGGTCGACGACGATCCGACGGCGCCGCGCGACTACCGCTCGATCGCGACCCGGTACCGCCTGATCGGAAAGCGCGGTCAGGCGGTCGCGCTCGCCGTGGCCGAACCAGCGACCACCTGAGGCGTGCTAAGACGCCCGGATGAACAACCTGACGCTCGTCCTCCTCTCGACCGCCTGCTTGCTCGGCTCCGCGTGCAAGGGCAAGGGTGGCGATGACAAGGCGGCCGTTGGCAGCGGTAGCGCGAGCGGCGACAAGGCCGCGGCGCCGGGCAGCGAGCTCCCCGTCGAGTGCGACGAGTACAAGGCCGCGGTCGCGGCGATCGCGAAGTGCGACAAGCTCCCGCAGGCCACGCGCGATGCCCTGAAGGATGCCTACGAGCAGATGTCGCGCGGGTGGGCGAGCATCCCGGCCGATCGAAAGGCCACGCTCGTCCCCGTCTGCAAGGCCGCGACGGACGGCCTCAAGCAGGCGGGCGCGGCTTGTAACTGAGCGTCACACCAGGCGGCGGATCAACTGATACGCCTGGCTCGGCAGGTAGAACACGAGATCCACCATGCCGAGGCTCACCCGATCCCCGGAGACCAGGATCTGGGTCTCACTCGGGTCCTGATCGTTGACGTGGGTTCCGGTCGTGGAGCCAGCGTCCTGGATGTACCAGTGCCCGCGGCGATCCTGCATCAAGGTCGCGTGGAGCTTGGACACGGTGACATCGTTGATCACGATGTCGGACTCCTCGGCGCATCCGATCGTCACCTGGAACCCCGGAACCCCGCGCGTGCCGCGGACGGCAAACGCGACGTAGTCATCGAGCGCCGAAGGCGGTTGGGCGGGGCGCCTCGCGACATCGAGCACCGCTTGATCCATCGTCATCATCACGGTCCGCGTGATCGGCCGCAGCTGATACCCGGTGGTCGCATGCACGAGCAACGGATATGGATGTGCCGCACAGTACGCAGCCTCGTCGAGGCGATTCGCGTCTGCGACCCAGACCTTGAGCTCCCTCACGTCACTCCTGGGGACCACGGCTCATCCGATCTTCCCCGGGACGTACCCGATCCCGTCGACCCGGAGGATCGGCTCGTCCAGCAGGCGCTCGGTCGCGGCATCGAGCCGGATCGCCCCGGGTGGGCGGCCCGAGCTCCGGACGTTCGCGAACGTCCGGGCGATCGCCTCCTTCGCGAGCCCCGCGATCGTGGTGTCGAGCAGGTCGCGTGAGCCCAGATCGCCCGTGGTCACGGCCGTGATCAGCGAGGGATCGTTGCGCTGAAGTGCGCGTGCGCATGCGAGCGCGAGCCGCGCGCCTCGCTTCTCGTCGTCGCGATCCTGGATCACGACGACGACCGAGCCATCCCGCAACACCTCGACGCGCGCGTGCTGCGCATCCGGTACGCTCGCGAGCGCGGTCGCACGTTGGGTGCGCACGCTCACGTCGACGTCGATGGCACTTCCATCCGCGCCCGCGGCCGTGGTTGCGATGACCAGCGACATCCCGGGCCGCGACACCAGGCGCGCGGTGGCCTCCGGCGCCGCAGGAGGTTGCGGAGCGGTCCCGGACGGCTCCACCGATCTCAGCTCGGCGCGATCGAGCCCGGCGAGCGTCTGGGCCAGCTCCTCGTCGGTGGGACGGGCATCCCGATGCTTCGCGAGCATGCGCATGATCAAGCGATCGAGCGCCTCCGGCAGGCGGGGGATCATGGAGCGCGGGGACGGCGGCTCCCACAGTACGACCTTCGCGATCAGCGCGAGCGCATGACGGCCTTCGAACGCCTTGGATCCAGTGAGGCACTCGTAGAGCACGCATCCCAGACCGTAGACGTCCGTCGACGCGCCAAGCTCTCGATCGCCACGAGCCTGCTCGGGCGCCATGTAGGATGGCGTCCCGACGAGCGAGCCCGTCGCCGTCAAGCTGCGGTCCCCGCCGGCCGCGCGTGCGATCCCGAAATCGACGACGATCGCCTGGCCGAGCTGCGAGTCACGCAACAGGATGTTGCTCGGCTTCATGTCGCGATGCACCACACCGCGCACGTGTGCGTGCGCGAGGGCATCGACCAGGCGACCTCCGAGCTCCACCGTCTCGAGGACGCTCAAGGGTTGACGCTGCATCCGCTCGTGGAGCGTCTCGCCGTCGACCCACTCCATCGCCAGGTAGGGCGCGCCCTCCGCGGTCACGCCCTGTCCGACGTAGCGCACGATCGCCGGGTGATCGAGCCCGGCGAGGATCGACGCCTCCCGCGCGAAGCGCTGCACCGTCTCGGGATCGGTCTCGTGGAGCAGCTTGAGCGCGACCCGCGCCCCACTCTCGTGGTCGCGAGCCTCGTAGACCTTGCCCATCCCGCCGGTGGCGACGTGCGTGAGGAGCTCATAGCGAGAGTCGACGCGGTTCACTCGCTCCATGATACGCCGATCTGTGAGCAACGGGCGCCGGAGCCAGCGTCGTCACTCGGGGTTGGGACCGTCCGCGCGCAGGCCCGTGCGCGCACGCAGCCCATCGTAGTGACGGCGGAGGAGATCGTAGAGCACGAGCTCTTGCTGGCGATGCGACGAGGTCAGGAGCCGATTGACGTGCATGTGCACGAAGCTCGCCGCGAGATCGTTGATCGTAGAGGTCAACCCACCTCGTTGCGCGAGCGCCTGGAGCTCCGTCGCCAGCGGCGCGATCGCCTGCGAGCGCCGCGCGAAGGCGACGAGCCCAGGTGCCAGCGGGTGGTCATCGCTCTCGCTCGCCGGTGCCACGGCGCCTAGCAGCTCGGCGATCTCCACACGGTGCTTGCGGAACTTCTCGCCGAGGCGGCGTTGCCCCGTGGTGTCCAACCCGTGTTCGTGACCGAAGTCCTCCCGGAGCCGAGTGACGATGCGCAGCTTGTCCTCCGCGGTGCATCCGAGATCTGCGAGCAGCTGATCGATCCCTCGCAGGGCCAGACGCCAGGCGGCTTCGAGGGCAGCGTCGCCCGTACCCGTCTCGACGATCGCGAGGACCGCATCACTGTCCGCGGCGAACACGCGCTCCGCCAGCTCGATCCCGGAGGGCCCGCCGTAGCGCTCGACCTCGCGGTCGTAGCTGTCGACCTGGATCCGCCAGAGGATCCCACTGGCGAGCATCGGCGCGAACGCGGCGTGAGCGCGCGGCAGCACCTCCGCCAGGAGGCGCGCCGGATCCCCGGAGAACCGGATCCGCAGGTGCGCCGCGGGATCTGCATACCGGAGGAAGAACCAGCTCCGTGCGTACCCGGCGGCGAGCACCTCTCGCACCAGCGGGGCCACGGCCTCGCGCAGGACCAGATCGGCCGTCGATGGCCCGCAGTAGACCTTGAGGTAGAGCCACGGAGATCCGGGGGCGAAGCGCCTGGAGTTCTCCTTGGCTCGCGGCACTCCACGAGGGATCGTGGGCAGCGCGGTCTCGCGATACAGCGGCACCTGCAGCTCGTGGACGAACGCGCCGCCGTCACCGCGCACGCACAGGTGTTCGGGATCGGGGAACAGCTCGCAGACCGTGGTGACCTCGCGCTCCTTGATCAGGTGAACGAAGCTATCGACCATGAGCGGGTTGTCGAGGTCGACGACGAGCTCGTTGTCGCCGTCGATCACCGCGATCCAGCGCGGCAGGCCGCGGCGCTCTCGCAGCGCACGGACCGCCGAGGCCTGGCGGATCCTGATGGTCTCGAGCACATCTTCGGTGCGCGCCGACTTGGCGCCCTTGGACGCAGAGGCGAACGCCT
>JAYVRN010000154.1:0-2338 GCA_043776275.1 Myxococcales bacterium
GCCAAGGCGATCGTCGAATCACCGACGATGAGCAAGTGCTCGCCCGACCACGCGTTCACCGACGCGTTCGACAACCTGGTCGGAGCGCCACCGTGATCACGCGATCGATGGTGCGCCTGGCCGCCATCGCGCTCGCAATCGTGTGCGGGTTCGCGATCGCCGCGGCGCAGCCGGCAGCGGTCGGCTCGGCATCGGGCTCGGCATCGGGCTCGGCATCGGGGTTGGGGTCGGGGTGGGGGTCCGGGTCGGCATCGGCATCGGCGTTGGCGCCCAAGGCGGGCTCCGGTTCTGCAGCGAATGCGGCAGCAACGAGTGCGGGTTCAGCAACGGGCTCGGCCGCAGCGACGCACGCCACAGGCTCGGCCGCGAGCGCGGGCTCCGCGACGGGATCGGCCGCAGCCACGCAAGCCTCGGGCTCGGGCTCCGCGACGGGCTCGGCCGCAGCCACGCAAGCCGCGGGCTCGGCCGCCGGCGCGGGCTCAGCAACGGGCGCGGGCTCAGCCACGGGCGCGGGCTCATCAACGGACGTGGGCTCCGCAACCGGCTCGGCCGCAGCCACGCACGCCGCGAGCTCCGGGGCTGCGATCAACGGTCACGCACCGAACACGGAGACCACCAAGGAGAGCTCGCTGATCGCGATCAAGGTCATCGGCGGGCTGATCGTGCTGGTCGTCCTGGCGTACCTCGGCGGTCATCGCAAGGTCGTGCGGTTCCAGGAGCGCCTGGGGATCAGCGGCCTGATCACCGCGGGGTTCCCGTTCGTCGCGCTCGGCCTGATCGCGAGCCTGCCGTCGATCGGCATCCTCAACGGAGACGTCCTCCAGCGGCTGCGGCCCGTGCTGCACTTCGGCCTCGGGTGGCTCGGCTTCATCATCGGCGCGCAACTCGACATCCGCGTCCTCGATCGCGTCCCCAAGGGCACGGCCTATCTGATCCTCGTCGAAGCGCTCGGTCCGTTCGGGATCACCGCGGCGGGCTGTGGCGGCGTGATGCTCGCGTTCGGCCTGTCGTGGCGCGATCCGGCGGTGTGGCGCGATGTGATCTTGCTCGGCGCCGCCGCTGCGATGACCGCGCCGCGCAAGTTCCGCGGGTTCGCGAACCGCACCTGGCACGAGGGACGCGGCGTCGACATCCTCCTCGGTCAGCTCGACGAGCTGGTGGGCGTGATCGGCCTGTTGTTCATCACCGCGTACTTCCGCGACTCGAGCGTGGGCAGCTGGCAGATCCCGAACACGGCGTGGGTGTTCGTCTCGCTCGGTCTCGGCGTGGCGATCGGCATCCTGATCTTCGCGATGGTCCGGGTCCCCCAATCAAACGCCGAGTTCCTCGCGGTCGTCCTCGGCGCCGTGGCGTTCGCGTCCGGGCTCGCCGTGTATCTGCACCTCTCGCCGATCGTGATCTGCTTCCTCGCCGGCGTCCTCGTCACGAACTTCCCGAACGAGCAGCGGGAGAGCATCTTCCGGATCCTCAATCACCTCGAACGACCGGTGCACCTCCTGTTCCTGATCATCGCGGGTGCGGTGTGGGACTTCTGGGACTGGCGCGGCTGGGCGCTGGTGCCGCTCTTCGTGATCGGCCGCGTGGTCGGCAAGTACACGGGCGTGCTCGCGTCGAAGACCGTGGTCGGCGCGCTGCTCCCCGCAGGGTTCGCGGACAATCGACAGCTCGTCCAGCCGATGTCGGGGCTCTCGATCGCGCTGGTGATCAGCGTCGGCAGTCTCTACACCGACGCCGGCCTGGCATGGGTCGTGACCGCCGTGATCGGTGGCTCGCTGGTCACCGAGCTGCTCGTCCAGGCCACGATGCGCGAGGATCGCGCCGCCCCGGTCCCGATCGACGAGCTCGACCACTCCGCCCCGATCGACGAGCTCGACGACGGCCCCTCGGGCGGAATCGACGGGCCGATCTATCGCGACGAGCCCTCGATGCCCGTGCGCGCGCCCTCGCGTGCGACGAATGAGGGCCACGACGACAAAGCTGCCGACGGTGACAAGGACGGCACGCCGTGATCCCCGTCCTCTTGCTCCTCGCCGTGGTGGGCCTGATGCAGGCCGCGCGCACGTTCTCGACGGACGTTGCGCTCGCGGGCACCGAGCTCGCGTTTGGGTTCCTGCTCCTCGCGGCGTACTTCACCGCGAAGATCGTTAACCGGTTCGGGCTGCCCAAGCTCACCGGCTACATCATCGCAGGCGTGATCGCGGGCCCCCATGTGATGGGCCTCGTCACCGACTCGATGAGCGGCTCGCTCAAGGTCGTCAGCAGCACGGCGACCGCGATCCTCGCGCTCGAGGCGGGGAGCGAGCTGCAGTTCAAGAAGATCCGCCCCGTGATGCGCACC
>JAYVRN010000155.1:0-29359 GCA_043776275.1 Myxococcales bacterium
CCGGTGATGCGAGCTTCGCTCCGGGTGGCGTTCGGCGGCGCGCTCGCGATGGCGGTGACCGCCGGGATCGGTCGGCTGCTTGGCGTGGCGGTAAGCTAAGCCGCGGTGCTGGCTCACTCCTTGGCGGCGACGCCGAGCCCCGGCTTGAGCGCGCCGAGCGTGCGCCGCTCCTTGTCCTCGCTGTAGCGGGTGTTGAGCACGGCCACGTTGTCTCGCAGCAGCAGCGTGAAGCGAAACAGCTCCTCCATCACGTCGACCACGCGATCGCGGTAGCTCGACGGCTTCATCCGCCCATCGGAATCGAACTCCTGGAACGCCTTGGGCACCGAGGATTGGTTCGGGATCGTGACCATGCGCATCCAGCGCCCGAGCACGCGGAGCTGATTCACGGCGTTGAACGACTGGCTCCCGCCGCTGACCTGCAGCACCGCGAGCGTGCGGCCCTGGGTGGGGCGGACCGCGCCATCACTGAGCGGGAGCCAATCGATCTGGTTCTTGAAGGCTGCGGTCATCGCGCCGTGTTGCTCGGGGGAGACCCACACCTGCGCCTCCGACCACACGCTGAGCTCGCGGAGCTCTTGGACCTTGGCGAGCTCGAAGGCCTGACGATCGAAGACCGGTAGGCCGTGGGGATCGTAGGTGCGCACCTCGGCCCCGAACGCCGTGAGCACGCGGCCGCACTCTTCGCTCAGGTAGCGGCTGAAGCTCTTCTCGCGCAGCGATCCATAGAGGATGAGCACCCGGGGCGGATGCGTGCTGGGCGCCTGCGCGAAGGTCGCCAGCGTGGACACTGGACTGTGGGCGGGCAGGTCCGTGTCGATCCGATCGGCGGGCTCCGTCATGCGGGGCGGAGTCTCGCACGCCACGCGGGTGGCCACGCGAGTTGCCGGTGGCCAGTGACCTCCCGACGCGCCCTCGACATCTCGGTCACTTGTGATGGCACTCACCTTGCGTGTTGGGGGTGGCAATGAACAGGGCCGTCCACATCGCCACGGTCGCACTCCTGCTCGCGGCCGCCGGCTGTACCGAGACCGAGAGTGCCGAGGATGCGGAGCAGGAGCCGATCGTCAGCGAAGACACCAAGGCTGATTCGGTGTGGTTCGTGGAGGACAACTCCTGGGATTCCGAGGCCGTGCTCCGCCTCGTCAATCGCTCCGACTACGGCGCCCTGCACGACGAGATCGGCCTCTCTCGCTGGCCGGCGCAGTCGATCGCGGATGCACCCAAGCCGATCACCAGCCTGACCCAGCTCGACGATCTCTCGTGGGTGGGACCACTCACGTTCTCCAAGCTCCGCGGCTATGCGATCGAGCACGGCTACGGCCCGAAGCTGGCCGAGGAGTATCCACCCGCGCACGAGGCCGCGGCGATCGATCAGACGATGAGAGCGATCAGCACGATGATGCTCAAGCGCTACGTCACCGGCGCGATGCCACGCGGACAGCACGCCAAGGCCCACGGCTGCGTCCAGGCGACGTTCCGGGTGGATGGCAACGTTCCCGCAGCGCTCCGGTCCGGGGTGTTCGCAACGGCGGGCGAGTTCCGCACCATCGTGCGGTTCTCCAACGGAGACTCCACGCTCAAGAGCGACAACGACAAGGACGTCCGGGGCCTTGCGATCAAGGTCATCGGCGTTCCCGGCGCGAAGGCACTCGTCGATGACACGGGTGCCACGCAGGACTTCTTGCTCATCAACCATCCAACGCTGATGGTCCGCAACGTCATGAAGTACGCCGAGTTCGTGGAACGGGCGAATAGCTCGAATCAGTTCTCGATCATCACGTTCTTCTTGAGCCTCAACATCGCCGATTGGGAGCTTCGCGGCCTGACCACGCTGCTCTCGATGGTCAGCCACAAGACGGCGAACCCGCTCGACGCCCGTTACTGGAGCACCACGCCGTACCTGCTCGGCAATCAGGCCGTGAAGTACAGCGCGCGCCCGTGTCAGGCCCCGCCCGAGCCTTCGATCCCTGCGGATGCCCCTGCGGACTACCTGCACGACGCACTGGTCCGCTCGCTGAACACCGGTGGCGCCTGCTTCGAGTTCATGGTGCAGCCGCAGACCGATGCGCGGGCGATGCCGATCGAGGATGCGACCGTCGAGTGGAGCGAGGTGAAGTCGCCGTTCGTCAAGGTCGCGACGCTCGTGATCCCCAGCCAGCAGTTCGATACGCCGAGCCAGGTGGCGACCTGCGAGAACCTGACGTACACGCCGTGGCACGCCCTCGCGACGCAACGGCCGCTCGGCGGGATCAACCGCGCGCGCCTGAACGCGTATCGCGCGATCACCGCCATGCGCCACGCGCGGAGCGGTCAGCCCGTGAGCGAGCCGCGGTAGCGCGCTATCGCATCGTCATGCCGGGGAGCACCGGTCCGATGATGATCTCGACGCGGCGGTTGTTGGCCCGGCCCTCGGCCGAGGCGTTGTCCGCGATCGGCATGCTCTTGCCGGCGCCGTGAGCGACGATCAGATCCGCGGGGTAGCCGTTCGCGACGAGGTACGTACGCACCGCATCGGCGCGGCGCTGCGAGAGATCGAGGTTGAAGGCATCGGTGCCCTGCGAGTCCGTGTAGCCCTCGACGCTGAGGTGGCGCTCCTTCGTCTCGAGGAGGGCGGCCGTCACCTGACCCAGCCGCGTCTTCGCCTCTGGTAGCAGCGCCGCCTTGTTCGAGGCGAACAGCACGCTGCCCGAGAGGGTGATCACCACACCGCGGGGCTCTTCCTTCACGGCGGCCCACTTCGCCAGCTCGAGCTGCATCGCCTTCATGCGGCGATCGGACTCGGCGGCGCGCTGATCCGCGGCCGCGGCATGCGAATCGGACTCGGCGGCGCGCTGTGCCTGATTCGCAGCGTTCTGCTCGGAGCTCGCGAGGTTGGACTTGGTGCGCTCGAGCTCCTCCTTGGTCTGGAGGTGGTTGGCGTCCTTCGCGCTCGCGAGGTTGGCCTCGGCGTGCGCGCGTTCGGCGGCGTGCGCGGCGCGCATCGCGAGGACATCCGCGAGCTCGGCCTTGCGCTCGGCGACGTACGCGAGATCGCGCTGATCAGAGGCGCCGTTGGAGTACGCCGCCTCGGCGCGATCGAGGGAGACCCGCGCCTTGTGGACATCGGCGGGGACGGCCTGGACGGCCGGGCCGTGGCTCGCGTGGTCGTACGCGCGTCGCGCATCGACGAGCTCGCGAGACGGAGAGGTGGAACATGCGCCGAGCGCGAGCGTGGCGAGCACGCTGGCGAGAAGGTTTCGTTGGGTCATGGAGAGCTCCTGGGCTAACGTGTCTGCTGTTCGAAGGTGTGGATCTCGGCGAGCGCGTGCTCGGCGGCGAGGCGATCCTTGTCGTCGTCCGCGAGCGCGATGGCGAGGTCGCCGTCGGCGGAGGCGCGCATGAGCAAGTTCGCGGCGGCGCGCATGTTGTCCTTGCCGCCCGCGGCGATCAGCGCCTTGGCCTTCGCCGATTGCTCGTTGGCGAGCTGGAGATACAGCGCCGCGCGCGGCACATCCTCGGCGCCCGCTTGCTCGGCGCCGCGGATCGATGCCGCGGAGGACTCCATCTTCTCGGTCGGTGGCCGGCTGGAGGCGCATCCGCCGAGCAGGGCCGCACCGAGAAACATCGCGAGCAGGGCTCGCTGGGTCGTTTGTTCGATCGTCATGATTCCGGGCACCTCTTGAGCCCGGCCCACGCCTTTGCACGATGGAGCCCACGCCACGCTCGAACAATCTCGGTCTGTTGGCGGAGGGCGTGCCGTCCGAGCGAGCGTGGGCGCACGAACCGAGCGGTTCTGTCGGTTGCCACCGCGCGGGACGTGACACCGTCCGCCCATGACGCCCGGCCTCGCCGCCCTGATCCACCCGCACCCGATCTCGGAGCTCGGCGCGAGCTATCTGCGCAACGAGCCGTTCGTCGTCCACGGCCTCAGGGATTCGCTCACGGAGCTGTTCGCAGTCCCGTTCCTGGCGTCGCTCGACGCCTTGCTCGGCGCGTGGCCCGATCTGGTCGAGGCGCACCTTCCGGACATCGCCGACGAGGCGAGCGCGATCACGGCGTCACCGCACGATGCACGCAAGCTGTTCGCGAGCGGCATGGGGCTCCTGTTCAACGAGGCGCAGCGGTACGCACCGCTGCTCGTGCCGTGGCTCGACGCGATCCGCACCGACATCGGGCTCTCGGCGCTGACCCAGCAGCGTTGCCTGATCTACGCCACGCCGGCGGGGAAGGGCACCGCACCGCACTTCGATCAGAACGTGAACTTCGTGCTTCAGCTCCACGGCACCAAGACCTGGTGGCTCGCTCCCAACGCGCACGTGGTGCGGCCGATGACGCGCCACACGATGGGGCAGGCGGTGGACGCCGAGCTCCAGTCGTATGCGCGCCTCCCGATGCCCCACGAGCTGCCCGCAGAGCGCTCCGAGATCGTGCTGCGACCGGGCTCGCTCCTGTTCGTGCCGCGCGGCGTGTGGCACTCCACGCACGCCACGGACGACGCGCTCTCGCTCAACTTCACGTTCAGCCCGCCGACCTGGATCGACGTGTTCACCGCCGCACTTCGCAGCCGGCTCGCCCTCTCGAGCGACTGGCGCGAGACCGCGGCGCCGCGATCGGTGGCCACGTTCGAGGCGCTGCTGCGCGAGCTCGCGATCGATGCGCCGCACTGGAACGCGACCGAGATCCTCGCGGCGACCGAGGGCTGACCAGAAGCGATGCGCCGCACCACACATTGTACGGCCCGAAGACTTCGGGTCTAGTCGCGCGCATGACCACCCGCGAGCCGATCGGCACCATCGCCTCGCTGAACGCATCGCTCACCATCGCGTTGTTCGACGCGCGCACCGCTGCCGACTGGGTCCCGACCAAGCCAGCCGCGACCAAGGCGCAGTTCACCGGGCACCCGGCGGAGATCATGCGCGGCCTCAGCAAAGGCGAGGAGATGACCGCGATCGACGTCGGAGCGAGCAGCGGCTTCGCCTTCGAGCTCGAGGGCACCTCCGGGCGGATCGATGCCTACCGCCTCGACGATGGGACGCTGGTGCTCGCGGCTCCTGCGCGTGCGTGGTGGATCGAGCCCGCCAACCACGGCGACCATGCGGATGCGGTGGAGGCCCTGTTCGCCGAGGTCGTCGGCCCGGCCGGTGTCGAGCAGGCGACCCAGGTCGGCGAGCTCGAGTTGGCGTCGGGCAAGCTCGCCGCGGTGTACCTGTGGCTCAAGAAGGTGGGCGCGGCGCGTGACCTCGCAGCAGCGATGCCAGCGGGCGGCGTCGTCGCGTTCGGCGATGGCTATGGCGACGGCCACGGCGGGTTGATCGTCGACGTCGGGGTGGGGACCTATCGGCTGCTCCGGCACGAGGCGGCGGCGCCGTGGGCCGACGACCAGGCGCTGGTCGCGATGTACCTCGTCCGCGAGTCGTAGCCCGCTCGCTCGTGCTCGCGGTTCCGAGCGCGGTATCCTTGGGGGGATGGTGGAGGGCCCCGACGCCGACGGCGACGACGCGAGCGTGCCGACGATCGCGCGGCCCGGCGCCGGCTCCGACACGGTGGTCGAGCGGCCCGCGCGGACGGCTCGCTCGACCGAGGAGCGGCACGATGTGCGGGACGGGCTTGCGGCCGACATCGCGGACGACGTCGCGGACGAGGAGGAGGCGAATGCTTCGAGCGAGCCACTGACGCTCGCGCCACTCGGGACGGCCGGATCGCTCGGCGGCGGCACGGCGAGCGCGTCGCAGACCTCGATCGGCACCACGCTCGTCAGCTCGCCGCGCGCGGCGCTCGATCACTCCGAGATCCTCCGCACCCGCAACTTCTGTCTCGTCGGGCTCGTGATCGCGATCGGTGGCGCACTGGTCGTGCCGCAGCTCCCGGGTGGTGTGGCGGTGACCCGGATCTTCCTCGCCGGGATCGGCGTGGCGGCGCTCGGCCTCGTGTACCTGCTGCACCGCACGCGTACGCCTGCCACGTTCCACCAGGGCTACGGCACGGTCCTCGGCTGGTACATCCCGGTGATCGCGGTGTGCAGCGCGGTCCCGTTCTTCGGTCCGTTCTCGCCCGTCGCGATCTTGCTGGTGCTCGGCATCTTCGTCACCGGCCTCGGCAGCAATCGTGGGACGGCTCTCGCCACCTATCTGACCTGCGCCGGGGTGCAAGGCTTGGTGGGCGTACTCGTGATCGCGGGGACCATCGACGATCCGGGGTTCATCCACGCCAAGTATCTCCCGAGCGCGATCCAGCTGATGTGCCAGGGCCTGATCCAGCTGGTCCTCGCGGGGACCTATGTGGTCTCTCGCGCCACGCGAAGCTCGTCGCTCGAGGCGCTCTCGGAGCTCGAGAAGGCCGTGCGGGCCGTCAGCCAGCGCGAGGCGCTTCTCGAGGAGGCGCGCGCCGAGCTACGACGGGCCCTCGGAAGCGGCAAGGGGCGGTTCACCGATCAGCTGATCGGGACGTTCCAGCTCGGCGACATCATCGGGCGTGGCGCGATGGGTGAGGTCTATCAGGCCGTCGACACCCGCGACGATCGCCCCGTCGCGGTCAAGATGCTGTCGCAGGCGTCGCTCGGAAATACGCAGCACGTGCAGCGGTTCTTGCGTGAGCTCCAGACCGCCGCGGCCATCGACTCGCCGAACGTGGTCCGCGTGATCGCGATCGGCGAGCATCCGCTGCCGCACCTCGTGATGGAGCGCCTGCGCGGGCGAGATCTCGCGGCGATCTTGCGCTCGCGGCGCACGCTTGATCGCGAGCGCGTGGTCGAGCTCCTGCGCCAGGTCGGCGCGGGGATCACGGCGGCGGCCGCGATGGGGGTGATCCACCGGGACCTCAAGCCGCAGAACCTGTTCCTCGCCGGCGCCACCTGGAAGATCCTCGATTTCGGTGTGTCACGGGTCTCGGCGACCAGCGACACCCTGACCGCGGGGCACGTGGTCGGCACGCCAGCGTACATGGCGCCCGAGCAAGCGCGCGGAGACACCGTCGATCATCGGAGCGATCTGTACTCGCTCGCGGCCGTCGCCTACCGCGCGCTGACCGGCCATCCGCTGTTCCGGACGGGAGCGCTCGCCGACACGCTGTATCGCGTGGTCCATACGGCCCCGCGGCGCCCGACGGCACTCGGAACGTTCCCGCGCGATCTCGATCTCGCCCTCGCGATCGGCCTCGCGAAGGATCCGGCGGCGCGGTTCGTCACCGCCGCCGAGCTCGCCGAGGCCATCGATGCCGCACTCGGGGGCGGGCTGCCGGCGCCGCTGCGCGCGCGGGGCCTGGAGCTCGACGTCAAGGGCGCGTGGGCGGCCGAGCCGACACGCTGACTTTCACGGACCACGGCGACGTGCGAGCAAGTACGTTCGATGGCTCGGATACTCGACGTCGGGGTACGGCCTGCGATCGAGACGCGCTTCGATCGTGAAGCCCACGTCCTCGAGGATCGCGGCGACGGCCTCGGCCGGGTGGAACCAGAACTCGAGCGCGGTCGGAATACCCCAGAGCTCGTCGACGTGTGTGTGCTCGGTGCCGGCGTGGAACGCGAGGGCGAGCAGGCCGCCCGGCGTCACCACACGATGGAGCTCTCGACACGGTGCGTGCAGCTCGTCCGTTGGCATGTGCACGATCGCATAGAACCCGATGACGCCAGCGAGGCTGGCGTCGGCGTAGGGCAGGGCGAACATATCTCCGACGCGGAACGAGATCGCCGGATGACGCGCCGTCGCCTGCTCGATCATGAGGCCCACCCGCGCGTGGGGTCAACGCACTCGTCGACGCGGTCGGGTCACTTCTTTGCGCACGCCACCGCGACGCGCTCGCGCAGCTTGATGACCTCCGGATCGCTCCCCGCGCCGGCCGCGGTGATCGACTTCTCGTAGACCGGAATGCTCGAGCAGTCCCAATGATCCTTCTCAGCGCGCTCCACCGCGATCGTCATCGATCGCACCGCGAGGTCGCGCCCGCACTTGCGCTCAAGGATGGCGGCGAGCTCCGGATCCGCCTTCTTGATCTTCGCCATGTCGGGCTTGATCACCGCGCAGGTCGAGGAGGCCCGGCCGGGGTCGCTGCTCGCGAGCCGCGCGTCGATGTCGGGCAGCTCCTTGCGCGCCCACTCGACAGCCGCTTCGCTCTTGATGTCCGCGAGGTCGTTGCTGGGGCGGGGCTTGTCGTCCTTGGACGAACACGCAACGACGGCGAGGGCGAGGGCGACGAGGATCCTCGATCGGTGCATGCGGCATCCTACCGCGGGGGGAGGGGGCTCTGGCCGCTTCGGCCCGGCCCTGGTTCGATCCGAGCGGACGCTGGCACGGACAAACGGGGCGCACATTCGCACGCTCCGCTGGACTCGACTACCATGTGGTCCGAGAGCGGCCGTGAGTCCGGACAAGAGCCTGGCGGAGATCCTCGCGCATCGCATGCGCGTGGGACAGCCGCTTCCCGTCCCGATCACGCTCGAGATCCTGCGCCAGGTCTGCGCCTCGCTCGACTATGCGCACAACCTCCGGGATCCCGAGGGCCGCCCGCTCGGGATCGTCCACCGGGACGTTCAGCCCGCGTACATCGTGGTCTCGGAGAATGGCGTTGTGCGCCTGCTCGGGAGCACTGCGCCGCAGGGCGCTGTCGCCTACATGGCACCGGAGTTCGTCACCTACAGAGTGCTCGATCCGCGCGCGGATCTGTTCGCGGTGGGCGTCATCGCCTACGAGATGCTGACCAACCGCCCGCTGTTCGCGACCAACGATGATCGCGAGACGGTCGCGCGGATCTGCGGTCTGGCGATCCCACCGCCGTCGACACAGAACCCGTACGTCGCGCCGGAGATCGACGGGATCGTGCTCGGAGCGCTCGCGCGCGAGCCTTCGTATCGGTGGCAGCACGCGGCGCTGCTTCGCGACGCGATCCAGGCGGCGGTACAGCAGCTCGGCCTCGGCGTGACGCCCGAGCTCCACCAGGCATGGCGCGAGATGCTCGCGCCGCAGATGTCTCCGCAGATGTCTCCGCAGATGCCGCCGCCGCAGATGCCGCCGCCGCAGCAGTTCGCGCCGCAGATGGCGTCGCCGCAGCCTCCGCCGGTCGAGATCGCGCCCGCAGCGCCACCGGGTGATCCGGGCCTGTGGGCCGATGACCCAAACCTCGAGACCCGCGTCCAGCCGTTCAACGCAGAGCTCCTCGATTCGCTGCCGCCGCCCCCCCGACGCGATCCGGAGCCTGTGGATCGCTTCGGGCCGCCTCCAATCGCGCCTGCGCCGGTCGCAGGGCCGCCCGCGGCTCGCCCTTCGGTCGCGCCAGCGCCGCTCGAAGCGCCGCGCGCGTCTCGCCCGTCGGTCGCGCCCGCCTCGGTCGCGGCGGCACGTGCATCCCGGCCGTCGGTCGCGCCTCCGTCAGTCGCACCTGCGCCCGTCGAGCCCGCTCGCCCGTCCACGCCGTGGGTCGCGCCAGATCCGCCGCCACCGCTCTCGGCGGCTGCGCGCGCGTCGGCACCGAGCATGCCCGCTCCGAGCCCGGCCGCGTGGGTCCCGCCAGATCCTCCAGCGCCGCTCGCGAGGCAGGCCGCGCCGGTCGCGCCCGAGCGTGCGCCGGAGCCACCACCTCCACCCGCCAATCAGTTCGATCCGGATCTCGGCCCCGAGCCCACGCAGATCGGAGCGATGCCGCTGATCTCCTTTGGCGACGAGCCGCTGGTCGCCCTGATCGGTGAGAACGGGCAGCGGGCACCCGCACAGCGCGCCCCGGCGCCCGCAGCGGCAGCCCCTGGCGCGACGTTCCTGCCCGATCCGGAGGAAGCCAAGCGGCGTCGGATCAAGCTGTTCGCGATGGTAGGGGCCGCGGTGATCCTGGTGGTCATCGTGCTCGTAGTCATCTTGCGCTGAGGCGACAGCCTGGGGGTGCGCACCCCACAAAAGTCCCCACCCGTGGGGCTGTAACCTCGTCGAAAACCACAGCGTAGCGGGGGACATGAAGCTCATCCTCACCGCGGCGCTCACCGTCTCGACCTCCCTGGTTGGTTGCATCACCTCGGACTTCGGCGACTTCAGCGAAGACCCGAGCGAGAACGAAGGCGCGATCGCCTATGGCGCTCCGGCGGCCAGCTGTCCCGCGCTGATGAGCGTGTTCCCGGTCGAGGGAGCCCACAACATCGGCTACGACGCTGCGTGCGGTGGCGCCGGCGGCTGCCCGGTCTCGTGCGACGGCTCGCGTGCGAACTCGGACTACGGCCCAGGTGGCAGCAGCGGCTTTCACCACGGCATCGACGTGTTCGCGCATCGCGGTGCGGTGCTCCGCGCCGTTGCGCCGGGGCGCGTGGTCTACGCGAAGGTCGATTCGGTCAACGGCTCGAACGAGGTGAAGATCCAGGACGCCTGCGGCTGGAGCTACTTCTACGGTCACCTCGAATCGTTCGCGGTGAAGACCGGCGACATGGTGATGGCCGGCCAGCAGGTCGGGACGATGGGCAACTCCGGGACGGGCGGCGTGCACCTCCACTTCAACGCCTCGCCCGGCGCGTACAAGGACGACATCGATCCGCTGCAGCTCCTGAAGGCGACTGCACCGACCGCGTGTGGTGGCGCACCGTCGCAGCCGACCACCCTGCCGCCCCCGCCGCCGTCGACGCCGGGCTGCGGCACGCTCGCGCCAGGCGAGGGCCTCGGCGACAACACGATGCGCGCTTCGTGCGATGGCCGGTTCATCCTCGTGATGCAGGGCGACGGCAACCTCGTGCTCTATCCGACGGCGAACGTCACTCCCACCGGTGCGGTGTGGAACTCGCGGACGTTCGGCGCCACGCCGACGTTGTGGATGCAGACCGACGGCAACCTGGTCGTCTATCACGGTCAGACCGCGGTCTGGAACTCGCGTACCCACGGCAACCCGGGCGCGACGCTCGAGATCACGAACGCCGGAAAGCTCCGCGTGCGCAGCGCGAGCAACGCGACCTTGTGGACGAACTGATCGCCGAGGTCACAGCGCCCACGGCGCGCGCCGGGGCCGCGAGATCCGTGTGTTCGCCTCGGGATCTCCGACGAACAACTCGGCGCCCGGATCCCAGGTCAGCTCGCGACCGAGATCGATCGCGATGTTGGCGAGGTGACAGACGGTGGCGGCGCGATGTCCGATCTCGGCGTGACAGATCGGAAGCGTGCCGTTCGCGATCGCTTCGAACCAGTTCTCGAAGTGGCCCACCTTGGTCGAGATCACGATGGGACCCGAGCCGAGCTGATAGTCGAGGATCTCGGGCCGGCTCGCGGTGACACCGTCCCAGTCGACCCGCACGCTGCCCTCGGTGCCGAAGAACTCCGTCCACCAGATCTCGTCGGTGGGGGTGAGGTGGAGCGTGACGCCGTTCGCGTACGTATAGGTGACGTCGAACGTGGTGGGGGTCTCGAACGTGTTTCCGGGCGGATACACCGCGGTGCCGCGGACGCTGGTCGGTCCGGACAGCTCGAACCCCGCTCCCCACTGCGCGATGTCGAGGTTGTGCGCGCCGAAATCGGTGATCGCGCCGCCGCCGTAGTCTCGAAAGTAGCGAAACGATCGGCTCGCGCGCAGCTGGTGGTAGGGCACCTCGGGCGCTGAGCCAAGCCACAGGTCCCAGTCGAGCGTCGTGGGCTGTGGTGCCACGGCGAGCGGGACCTGGAACTGGCCTGGCCAGACCGCGGTCTCGATCGAGGTGAGCTGTCCGATCCGTCCGTTGCGGACGATCTCGCAGGCCATCTGGAACTGGTAGCCAGAGTGCTGTTGGCTGCCGGTCTGGAATGCGATGCCGTTCGCCTGCGCAGCCTCGACGATGCGGCGCCCCTCGGCGATCGTCAGGGTCAGAGGCTTCTCGCAGTAGACGTGCTTGCCCACGTTCGCGGCATCGATCGCTTGCTTCGCGTGCCAGTGATCGGGGGTCGCGATCACCACCGCATCGATGTCTGGACGCGCGAGGAGCTCGCGGTAGTCGCGGAAGCCGACGAGACCCGAGCTCATCGCGAGCGCGGCCTCGAGCATCACCTGATCGACATCGGCCACCGCCACCACGCGGACGCCGCTGTTCAGGAGTCCCATCAAGTGAGCCCCCGCGCCCTGGAGGCCCACGCCGATCACACCGAGTCCGAGGCCCACGCCAGCGCTCGGCGTCAGGTTGTCCCCGCATGCCGCGAGGCCGAGCCCGGCGACCGCGGCGGCGCTCTGCCGGAGGAAGTCTCGGCGCGAGGGTCGGCGGCGCATCCTTCGAGTCTACATGGGGGCGCCCCGCGCGAAGGGCGATCCCGAGGCCCTGCGATGCCGCACGCGCAGCATTCCCGAGTCTGGTAACTGTTCGTAGATTAATAAGTTATAGGTTTCCGTTGTTGTTTCTTGTGCGATGCAGCATATTGGCAACGTGCTGTACTCCGCCCTCGAGCTACAACGTGCCTGGCTCCGCCCCGCCGCGGAGCTCGCGAAGTTCGCGGTCGATCTGCTCGGCCAAACGACGTTCCCGCCGGCCGCGATCGTCCGCGCGAACCACGCCCTGTTCCACCGGCTGACGCGGCCGTATCCGCGGCCGGCATTCGCGATCGAGCGGGTCGTCGCGCACGGTGCGGAGGTCGCGGTCCACGAGGAGGTGATCTCCACACGGCCGTTCTGCCGGCTCGTCCGGTTCCGCCGCGAGGCCACGGATCCGACGCGGGTAGCGGAGCTCGCAGGGGATCCTCGGGTCCTGGTGTGCGCACCCCTCTCGGGGCATCACCCGACGCTGCTCCGCGACACGATCCAGACGCTGCTCCAGGCGCACGACGTCTATGTCACCGACTGGATCGACGCGCGTGAGGTGCCGATCGAGGCGGGGCCGTTCCACCTCGCAGACTACGTGACGTACCTCCGTGGCTTCCTGCAGGAGCTCGATGCGCGCGAGCTCCACGTCGTGGCGGTGTGTCAGCCCACGGTGCCGACCCTCGCGGCGGTGGCGCTCGATGCCGCGGCCGGTCTGCCCACGCCGCTGACGCTGACGCTGATGGGCGGTCCGGTCGACGCCAGCCGAAGCCCGACGGTGGTCAACCGCTTCGCGACCGAGCATCCGCTCGCGTGGTTCGAGCGTCATCTGATCCATCGCGTCCCCGAGGGCTTCGCTGGCCGTGGTCGTGCGGTGTACCCCGGCTTCCTCCAGCTCTCGGCGTTCGTCCAGATGAACCCGATGCGGCACGCACAGGCCCATCGGTCGTACTGGCTCGACCAGATGCGCGGCGATACCGAAGCGATCGCCGCTCACGAGAAGTTCTACGATGACTACAACGCCGTGCTCGACATGGACGCGGCGTACTACCTCGACACCGTGCGGACGGTGTTCCAGGACATGGCCCTCGCGCGCGGCACCTGGGAGATCGACGGCGAGCTCGTTCGCCCGGCCGCGATCACGCGCACGGCGCTGTTCACGATCGAGGGCGAGCACGACGACATCTCCGGTCCCGGCCAGACCTCGGCGGCGCACGAGCTCTGCACGGGGCTGCCCGAGGCTGCCCGGGAGCGCCTCGTGGCAGAGGGCTGCGGGCACTACGGCATCTTCTCGGGCCATCGCTGGCGCGAGCAGATCTATCCCCGCGTCGACGCCTTCATTCGCGCACGGAACGGAGCCAGCGCATGAGCACGCGCACCACGGTCACGAGCGGGCCAACGACCGAGCTCGACGGCAAGACCGCCCTCGTCACCGGCTCCACCAGTGGGATCGGTCTCGGCATCGCGGAGGCCCTCGCGCGGATGGGCTGCTCCGTGATCCTCAACGGCTTCGGGGAGCCCGAGGTCGCGCGCGCCCAGGTGCAGCGGGCCGCAGCGGGTTCCTGCCGGGTCGCCTATCACGGCGCGGACCTCGGCAAGCCGTCCGAGATCGAGGCCCTGATGCGGTTCGCCGAGGTCGAGTTCGGCGGCATCGACATCCTGATCAACAACGCAGGGATCCAGCACGTGGCGAGCGTGGAGGACTTCCCCGTCGACAAGTGGGACGCGATCCTCTCGATCAACCTCTCGGCCGCGTTCCACACCACTCGCCTCGCGATCCCCCACATGCGCGCGTCGAACTGGGGCCGCATCATCAACGTGGCGTCGGTCCACGGCCTCGTGGCCTCGACCCACAAGGCCGCATACGTCGCGGCGAAGCACGGGCTGATCGGCCTGACCAAGGTGACGGCGCTCGAGACCGCGCGGACCGGGATCACCTGCAACGCGCTGTGCCCGGGATGGGTCGAGACCCCGCTGGTCCAGCGTCAGGTCGAGGCGCGCGCCACCCGCGATGGCCTCGGGACCGACGATGCGCGCTCGGCGCTCGTCAGCGAGAAGCAGCCATCGGGTGACTTCGTCAGCACGGACCAGCTCGCCTCGGTGGCGGTGTTCCTGTGCAGCAGCGCGGCCGATCAGGTGCGCGGTGCGTCGTGGAACGTCGACGGCGGCTGGACCGCGCAGTAGATCGTCGACCACACGGGGGCTGCGCTACCAGCGCCTCGTGAACGTGATGACCTTGGTCCCGCTCGAGCTCGCCTTCGACAGCACGAGCTGCGTCGACGACGCCGTGAACGTGAACGTCTCGGTGATCACCGAGGGGCAGGTGCGCGCGAGCGTGACCGTGGTGCCCGAAGTGGTCGCGGTGAAGGTCTCGTCCACCGCAGCGAAGCCACCCACCGGGCGCCGCATGCGCTTCCACGTCGTCCCCGAGATCTCGATCGCCACCGCGTCGCCGCCGCCGTAGCCCGAGACACCGCCGGGCGGGTTGTAGCTGCGCATCTCGGTGGCCTCGTAGCGTCCCGAGACCACGGTGCCGCCGAACATCGCCGGTGGCGTCTGGATCACCATGAAGTGCGTCAGGTAGGCGCTGCCGGGGACGGCGTGACACGCGCCGCCGCCGGTACACAGCCCCTGCGCACCGCAGGTGGGGTGGTCGAGGCCGGTGCAGCCGTGCAGCTGCTGGCCGGCGCCCGCGCAGTCCGGATCGAGCGCGCCGCAGTTGCAGTCGCAGCCGTCGCCGGCGTCCCAGTAGCTGGCGTTGCAGACCCACGTCGGCGGTGGTGTGGAGCCGGCACCGTCATACACGCAGCGGCCGTACGACGAGCAGGACTCGTTGGCGCCGCACGATCCGCAGCTGCCGCCGCACCCATCATCGCCGCAGTCGCGCATGTAGCAGGAGGGCTGGCACACGCACGCGTTGGTCTCGCAGCGATCGCTCGCGAACACGCAGTACCCGCAGTCGAGCTCCTGGCCGCAACCATCGGCGAGTGTGCCGCACTCGGCGCCATGCGCGGCGCACGTGGTCGGTGTGCAGGCGGTGCCGTCGGGGTGAGGGGGCGTGGCATCGTTCGAGCGCGCTCCACCATCGGGCGTGGCTCCTGGATCGCCGGTGCCGCCGTCCTGGCAAGCCGCGAGAGAGACGAGGAGGAACACGACGAGGGTGCGCATGCCCCTGGAACGCGGCAGGTCGCCGAAATGCGCACATTTGATCCGCGCGCCGGCGCGTCGATGCAACGTGCAGGAACTGTGCGTGAATCCTGGCGCAGCTCGATCGCGGTGTGGTGTGAATAGGTCACCAATGGTCCCCGTCCTTCGATCAAGGAGAGCAACGAGACGTATGAACCTGATCGAGATGATCTGGCTGTTCGCGTTCGCCGGCTGTCAACCCGTGAACCCGCAGCCCGCGGCGCCGGCCCCTCCACCCGCAGCGCCGGCCCGCCCACCGGCGCTGTTCGGCATCGGTGGTGGTGAGCGAGATCAGCAGACGCACATCGCGTTCGAGACACCGAAGAACCTGGTCTCCGCGAGTGTCCGTGTGGTGATCGATCGGACCGCGGGCGCAGGCCTCGGCTTCTTCGCGCTGCAGGTCGATTTCGACAACGCGACCTGGGCACACGGCGGTGTGCAGGACGTCGACGGTCCGAACGGCACGCGCACGCATCAGATCAACTGGGGGGGGCTCGTCGATCGCGGTGGCGGCACCGCAGACTACGACGAGGAGAACGATCTCGTCGATCTCGACAAGATCCAGAATCCGCCCGTGGGCCAGCACGTCGGGCCCTATGCGTGGAAGACCGGCGTCGAGTACGAGTACGTCGTCGAGCGCGGCGGCCGGGTCACGTTGCCGCCCGGTGACTACCACCTGATCCCCGGGAATCCGCTGGTGCATGTCGATCACCCGCGCCAGATGTGGGAGTGGCGCTTCACCGCCAAGCCGGTGTCGGAGCCCGGTGCGCCGTTCGTCGCCGTGCTCTACGACGCCGCCCCGACGTTCACCGCATTCTACGTCTGGAACGAATCCGGCTATGGCTCCACCGATGCGGCGCAGCACACACGCTGGTGGGCGCCGCGCTACACCGCCGTGGGCGGGACCCCGCAGGCAGCCGGCGCCTGGTCGCGGTTCTGAGCCGCACCGGCTTCAGGCCGGGTAGGGCGTCACCGTCACGCCGCCCCAGCTCTCGGGCTCGGCATCGTGGACAGTCTGCGAGAACGTCCAGCGATGGCCCGCGAGATCGCGGGTGGTGTACTGGCGTTCGCCATACTCGAAGTCCGTGGGCTCCATCAGGATCTCGGCGCCCTGCGCGCGTGCGTGCTCGCAGTGTGCACGCGCATCGTCGACGCGGACCATCACCGAGTGCGTCTCGCCAGCACCGTGCACGGGGGCCGCACGGTCCCGGGTCGCGTCCGCCGCGATGATCCCGCCGGTTCCGAACATCAGCTGGGCCCGATGGTTCGGTCCGATCCAGACATGCTCGGTCACGCCGAACACCTTCCGCAGCCAGTCCACCGCGACGCGGACGTCGGGGTAGGTGAGGACCGGGATGACCTGCGAGGATGGGATCGAGCGATTGCGCAGCATCGGGGAGTTGTATCAAGGCGCAGCGCACGCGGCTCGCCCGGTGGCCGCGCTCCGTGCGCTATCCTCGGTGGGTGAGCTCCTCTGTACGGAACGATCGATCCAGGCAGCATCTGACTGTCGCGCTCGCGCTGACTGTGCTCGCCTCAGCGTGCGCGCACGCGGCCCGGCCGACGATCAGCGGCGCCCAGCTCTACGCACAGGTCCAGGTGCTCCAGACCACGGGGCAGGCCGTGGTCGGCTCGGTCCCGGTCCGCAAAGGCCAGGTGCTCACGACCGGCTCCGAAGGGCAGACCTTCCTCGTCGAGCAGGTGATCGAGAACTGTCACGGCGGCGATCCGGCGAGCGAGGTGGATTGCACGCTCGCTCTGCTCCTCGAGCAGCGGTTCATCGTCAGCGATCACGCCCCGTCCCAGCGTGGAGCCCCGGTGGCCCACGAGGATCGCAGCGGTTCGATGCTGACGGCGGGTGTCGTCATCGGGCTCGGCGTGGCCGCCGCCGCGGGTCTCATCTATGGCGTGGCGACGTGTGAGTTCGCCGGGTGCAAGGCGGTGTTCGGCGTTCCGCTCGTGCTGATCGGCGGCGTCTCGTTGTTCGCGCTCGGCCGCGACTGAGGCGCCGCGGTTGCTCTGCCGCCCGCGCTGATGTTACGCAGCGGGATATGGCTCGTCGCAACCTCGTGTACTTCGTCATCCCCTTCCTGATCCTCGCTGCCTGCGGCTCGAAGAAGGAGGAGGGAGACCGCGAGAAGAAGAGCGCGAAGGCCGACAAGGTCACCGACATCTCGACGCTGTTCTCCGGGACCACCGTGACGCTGCCAGAAGAAGTGGCGAAGGCTGCGTTCGGTGCGGCGCAGCCGGAGGTGGCGAAGGCGATCGGTACCGATACGACGTATCTGTCGTCGAAGAAGTTCGACGGGGTCTCGTATGACCTCGACTACTCGCGCGAGGAGAAGAAGCTGGAGAAGATCACGGTCGCCGCCAATGGCGACCTCGAGCCCGTCCTGACGAAGCAGTGGGGGCAGCCGATCAAGAGCAAGAAGGGCGTGCCGTTCTGGTTCGATCCCAAGACCGGCACCCGCGCGTGGCTCCCGGACTATGCCAAGGGCAAGCGCGTGGCGTTCTCGCGCTACGATTCCCTCGAGTCGCTCCTCGGGCCGAAGGGCTTCGAGCTCGCGTTCGCCGCAGGAAAGCCGCTGCTCGGTGCGACCGTGGACGAGCTGGCCGCCGCATGGGGCGGCAAGCTGTGTGACTTCTCCCGTGAAGGCGCGGCAATCAAGAAGTCGATCGAGGAGTATCGGGCCGACTGGAACGGTCTCTGGTACGACAAGAAGCGTCAGCTGCGGCTCTGCCTCGCGCTTCCGAGGTTCGTCGACGAAGGAACGCCGTATGGGGACACGATCTATTTCGGCCGCATGGGCAAGGTCGAGCAGGTGGTGCTGGCGTTCCAGACCGGCGGCTCACCCGACGTGATCGCGGCCGCGACGCAGTTCCTGGACGCCAAGTTCGGCAAGGCCACCGAGCTGACCGACTCGACCGGTGCGAAGCAGCGCTTCTACTTCGATCCCGCGGCCAAGCTTCGGGCCGAGATGCGGCTCAGCGAGGAGAGCTTCAGCCTGGCGGTCAGCCGCTACTTCCCGGTCGCCGAGCTGCTCGCCGCCGACAAGCCAGGGGTGATCTCGGTCGCGACCAAGAGCATGCCGGGCGGCGCGCCAGCGGCGATCGAGAAGGAGGATCCAGAGCACTTCAATCCGCACGGCACGCTGCCGGCGCTCGTGTTCCCGATGTCGGACTGGGGGCGGGAGGAGATGGAGGTCCAGCTCGAGAGCTGGGACAAGGCGACCACGACGCACGCGTATCGCGTGGTGCTGCACCACACCGACAACGAGGCCGCGGGTGACGCGGTGTTCGCCATGCTCGAGGCCAAGCTCGGTCCTGCAAAGAAGGACTCGAAGTCCACGGCCACGGATCTGTTCTTCAACTTCAAGGCGAAGGACGGCACGAAGGTCTCGGCCCGTCGCGTGTCGCAGCAGTGGCAGATCGAGGTCAGCAAGTAGCTTCGGGTCATGGCGCGGGGAACGAGATCTTCTGATCTCGGTCAGGCACGATCCGCTGCGTCACCTCCACACCATCGGTGGTGACCGTCACCGTGATCGGCTTCTTGCCACGGGTGATGTAAAGCGTCTCCGGCGTGGTCCCGGCGGCACGCCCGCCGATCGCGACGGTGGCTCCCTTCTTCCCGACGATCTCGATCGCCACGGTGCGCCCCAGGCGGGCCTTCGGGGGTGGAGCCACCGGCGCTGCGGAACCCACCGCTGATGCGGATCCAGTTCCGGATCCAGATCCGCTGCGCCCGGGCTCGGCGCGCGTCACCGGCTCGACCTTCGGCGGAGGCACCGCGCGGTCCGCTTCCGACGGCGCGGCGGTCGGCAGCACGACGTAGATCGTCGCCGCCAGGCCGATGCAGACGATCACCATGGCGGCGATCAGCCGGCGGCTCAGGCCACGCGGTGGGGGCGGCGGCTGCTGCTTCCGCGAGCGCTCGGCCATCCAGACGGGATCCAGGTCCAGCTTGACCACCTGATCTGGCTCGGGCTCGAACACCGGCTCCGCCTCTCGGACCTGTGTGGCGTGGGCGGGAGCACGGGGGGACGCGCTGGCCGGCTCGTTCGCAGGTCTCACCCGCTCGAGCTCGAGCTCGTCGAGCGCGACCAGGTTGCCGCTGTTGATCTCGGGAAACTCGAGCTCGGTGGTCGGAGCCAGGGCGAACGCAGGGACCTGGGTGCCCTTGGGGGCGGGGCGCAGCTGTTCGGGGAGCTCGAGCCGACGCAGCGTCGCGCGGAGGTCTCCGGCCGCTGGGCGTGCCTTCGGATCGGCATCGAGCAGGGCGGCCACGATCGGCCTCAGTGGCGCTGGCACACCGCCCAGGATGTCGGTCCCGTCGAGCTTCTGCGTGAACAGCCCGACGAGCGTCGGCGCGGTCCACAGCGGCTGCCCGGTCGCGAGCTCCGCCAGCATGACGCCGACGGCGTACATGTCCTGCGAGGGAGCTGGCTGAGCGCCGTCGAGCACGACCTCTGGTGGCATGTAGCGGGGCGTGCCGGAGATCAGGCCGCTCGCGGTCGCTTGCGACGTCGGCTCGGTGACGAGCCTCGCGAGGCCGAAGTCGAGAATCTTGATGTGGTCGCGTCCGCCCGGGGCGAGCATCACGTTCTCGAGCTTGAGATCGCGGTGCACGATCGAGAGCCCGTGCGCGACCTCGAGTGCCTCGCACAGCTGCAGGCCGATCGTGATCACGCGCGCGAGCGGGAGCGCGCCCACGTCGGTGACCTCCTCCAGCAGCGTTCGTCCTTGAACGAGCTCCATCGCGATGTAGAGCCGGCCGTCCTGGCTCTGACCGAAATCGATGATCGCGACGGTGTTCGGGTGCGCGAGCTGGCTCGCCAGCTTCGCCTCCCGGAAGAACCGCTTGACCGCCCCGAGGTCCTGCTCGACCCGGCGATCGATCAACTTGAGCGCGATCTCGCGGCCGATCGATCGCTGCTCGGCGCGGTAGACCACGCCCATCCCACCGGTGCCGAGCACCGCGAGCACGGTGAAGCGGCCATCGATGTCGGTGCCGATCAGCGGGTCCCCGTCCGAGACCACGACGAGCCGTGCCCCGCAGGCGAGGCACGCGGCACCGACGAGCGCGCCGGCGCCTGGATCGTGCTCGCACCCCAGGCAGACGATCGCCATCGCACCGAGTGTAACGCAGCCCGTCCGAGCCGCGAGGCCGCGCTCCAGGGAGCGCTCAGCCACGGCGGCGAGCAACAGGGTCAGGCGAGGAGGTCTGGACGTGCCCGGTCCCGGCGGTGGCGCCGTGTCTCGTGCGCCTCCAGGGGGCGATCGGCGACCTTCACGGTCCAGCCGAACTCGCAGTTGCCCGGCAGCGACGGATCGCATCGCAACTCGACGTGGACCTTCGTCCCGGCCGCGAGATCGATCGGCCGATCGAGCGGAAACAGCGAGCGACCCCAGTGTGTATCCGGATCGCCCACCGCGTTCGTGAGCGTATTGCCGTCGCCCATGTCGGCGACGAACCACGTGAGCAGGCCGGAGATCATCGTCGGATGCGTGGCCTCGAACGTGAGCTTCGAGATGAACGGCTGATCCGCTTCCTCGAGGGAGCAGACGAGCGGATCGTGGCTCCACATCACCTGCGGCGGCGCCACGAGTGACTCGGGGGGCGTCTGCGTGTGGAACGTCTCCTGGGTGGTCAGCCCAGCGATCACGCTCAGGTCGACGCCATGGGGCCGCGAGCGCCAGTGCGCGATCGCCTCGTCGAACTCGGGCAGGTGGGCGGGGGCCATCATCGCGGTCACCCGGCCGGGCACCATCTTACCCCCCGGCTTGAGCCAGCGATCGCGCGCCATCACGAGCGGGGCGAGGATGTTCTCGTCGACGCCGAACCCGCCCATCCATTCGCTGACGATGACGTCGACCTTCTCTGGAAGGGACACGTCCTCGAGATCGGACTGCAGGACCTTGATGCACTCGGAGTATCCGTTGGCGTCGATGATCTTGCGAGCGACCTCAGCGATGCCGGTGCGCTCGACGGCATAGACGGTGCGGGCGCCTGCGGCGGCGGCGAAGATGCTGAGGATTCCGGTCCCGGCACCGACGTCGAGCACGACATCGCCAGGCTTGACGGCATGGGCGAGGGCAAGCCGATACGCTTCGTTGCGCGTAAAGTCACGCAACATCCAGCGATGGACGGAGAGCTCGGAGTAACTGCTCATGCTTGGGCCTTCATAGCACCCGGCGGGGGCCGCCCCATCGAACGCGGCAAGATACGCGGGTACCTCCGCCGAATCATCGGCGGTCCCGCGGCGGCCCGGCGGCAGGCCGAGCCAGGCCGAAGAACTGGCGGGCGGTGCGCGTGGTCTCGGTCGCGATCTCCAGCTCGTCGCGCCCGGTGGTGCGGGCGAGCGCCTTGACGACCTCGGGCAGGAACGCGGGCTCGTTTCGCCGCTCCTTCGCGGAGCCGTGGGGAAGCGTGCGCGGGAGCAGGAACGGCGCGTCGGTCTCGATCATCATGCGAGCGAGAGGGACCAGCTTCGCGGCGTCGACCAGGCTGGCGCCGCGTCGCTCGTCGCAGATCCATCCCGTGATGCCGATGTGAAGGTCGAGCGCGAGGTAGCGCTCCACCGTGGCGGCCGTGCCCGTGAAGCAGTGGACCACGCCGCCGACGAGGTTCGGCCGGTGCTTGCCGAGGATCGCGAGCATCCGCTCGGAGGCGTCGCGCTCGTGCAGGAACACGGGCAGGGCGACCTCCGCGGCGAGCTCGAGCTGGGCCTCGAACCACCGCTCCTGCACGTCTCGCGGCGAGAAGTCGCGGTTGAAGTCCAGGCCGCACTCGCCGATCGCCACGACGTTCGGATCCGCGGCGAGGGCGCGCAGCGCGGCGATGGTGCCAGCGTCGCAATCCTTGGCGTGGTGCGGATGGACGCCCGCGGTAGCGAAGCACGTCGCCGGGCGCGCGCGTGCGAGGGCGGCGGCGCGTTCGCTGTCGTACGCGCTCGTGCCCGTGATGACGAGCGTCGTGACGCCCGCGCCGGTGGCCCGGGTGATGACGGCCTCGCGATCGCGATCGAACGAGCGGTGGGTGAGGTTGATGCCGATATCGACGAGGTCTCGCACGCGGCACCCTCGCACGACGGGCGCCGCTACGGATCGACGAAGATGTCGTCCCGGGCGTGCAGGGCGGCGGCGATCGAGGCCTCGTCGTACGGGTCGGCGATCGCGGGATCGAACAGGCGTCCGGTCTTGATCCCCTTGGCCCGCGCATAGATCTCGAAGTTCGGAGGGGTGTGACGGCGAACGAGCTCGCCGATCGTGCGCGCGCCCCAGAACGAGAACATGTGCTCCTTGCAGCTCGCGAGCGTGGCCACCCGTGCTGTGCCGAGGACGTTCGTCGAATAGTTCGTGCAGTTGCCGTACATCACGCCGGTGACGTCGAGGTCCCCGAACACGAGGAGCTGCGCGCCGGTGACGATGTGGTGGGTGCGGAGCGAGCCGAACACCACGATGGCATTCGAGCGAAACGGCTGGAGCAGCCGGCTGGTGATCGTGAGGTTGCCCAGGACGTACAGGTTCGAGCCCTCCTGTCGCGTCCGGAGCTCGTCGAGGGTGACGTCGCCGTCGATCACCTGGACGCTCGGGAGCAGCAGGGTCTCGATGTCGACCAGCCCATCGACCTCGCCGCTGAGGTTACGCAGCTCGTAGGCGTGAGGCTCGAACAGCGCCCGGGCGTCGGCGAGCGTGACGATCCGCGCGCCGGGATAGCTCTGGCTGCCGGCTGCATGCGCCGCGGCGGCCGCCTCTTCTTCCTGCTTGCGGCGAGCCGCGGCGGGATCGATCGGCGCGGGGCCAGGGGCCGTGGCCTGGCCGCGCGCCGAGGTCTTGGCCTCGGGCTTGGTCGCGAGGCCCTTCGCGAGGAGCTGGTCCTTGAGCGATCCCATGGCACATCTTCGCCCAGACCACCGAAACAAACCGGACCCAAGGCCACGCAGTCAGTCCTGCTTGCCGATCGCCTCGATCTCCTGGGGAGAGAGCGAGATCCGGCGTGCCTCCCAGTTCTCCTCGAGGTGCCCGATCGAGCCCGAACCCGGGATCGGGAGCATCACCGGAGACCGCGGGAGCAGCCAGGCCAGTGCGATCTGCGCGGGAGAGGCGCCGTGCTTCGCGGCGATCGCGGCCAGCGCCGGCTTCTGCTGCCCGACGTTGCCAACCGCCAGCGGGTAGTAGGGCAGGTAGGCGATGCCTTGCGCGGTGCAGAGCTCGAGCACGGCCTCGGGCTGATTGGGTTGGTGAAGGGCCGCTTGGGCGATCTTGGCGGAATCCTGGAGCGCAGCCCACCGATCCTCGACAGGAGTGGTTAGATCCGCCCATGGCGAGCCGTGAGATCCGCGCGATCTGGATCGCGATCGGCTGCTCGGTGATCGGCGTCGTCACCAAGACGGTGATCGGCATCATCACGGGATCGATGACGATCATCTCGTCCGCCGTGGACTCGGGCGGCGACCTGATGGTGTCGGTCGTCAATCTGTTCGTCGTGCGCCTCGCGGATCGCGAAGCCGATGAGGACCACAACTACGGCCACGCCAAGGTCGAGGGCCTCGGCGCGATGTTCGAGGGCGGGTTCATCTTCAGCGCCGGCTGCTTCATCATCTACGAGGCGATCCACAAGGCGATGATCGGCGAGGTCAGCCACGACAGCCTGCTCGGCATCGTCGTCATGATCCCGCTGCTCGCACTGACGATCGCCACGGTGCTCCACCTGCGCCGCGTGGCGCGTGACACGGGGAGCCTCGTGATCAAGGCCGATGCCTTGCACTACACGACGGATGTCTACGTGAACATCGGTGTGCTGGTCGCGCTGTCGCTGGTGTGGCTGACGCACGAGCCGATCATCGACACCGTGATCTCCGTCGGGATCGCGCTGTACATGGTGATCTCCAGCCTGCACATCGTCGCCGAGGGGTTCGGCGTCGTGATGGACAAGAGCCTCGACAAGGACACCGTCGAGAAGGTCCGTGCGCTGCTCGGTGTGTGCACCGAGATCGCGTCGTTCCATGACTTCAAGACGCGCGCCGGCAAGATCCCCCACGTCGACTTTCACGTCGTGGTGCGGACCGAGATGACGGTGGTCGAGCTCCACGATCTGTTCATCGACCTGCGAGCGAAGATCCGAACCATCGTCGGCGGCGCCACCCGGGTGTTGATGCACGCGGATCCGGTCGGGCACGCCGATGGCGCGACGGTGGAGTCGTGACGACACCGTCAGGTTCCTGACGACGTCACCCTCGCCGGGGGCTGGTTCTGGCCCGACCTTTGACCCGGTAGATAGAGCCATCCGCGTCGCAGCGCCCCACAAGCGGACGGCGAGCGCCGCGAGGGAGGGCACCCGCGGGCGACGCGAGGTGCACGCTGTTTGCAAAGCCCGGCGCGATGCGCACGAACACCACGAACACGCTCCTCCTCGCGATCACGATCGGCGGGGCCCTCGCCGGTACGGCGGCCGCGGAGCGCCCGGCGCTCGCCATCGCCGTGAACTCCCCGCTGAGCTGGCGCGACGCCGATGCGCTCGCTGCATCGGTATATGTCGGGTTCGACACGCATCAGGCGATCCGGCTCAACGTCGCTCGCTACGAGAACTGGACCGACTTCGACGATGCCACCCAGGGCGCGCTGACGCTCGGTCAGGATGACGGTGACGGCCCGGCTCGGCTCGGACACTTCACCGACGTCGGGCTGTCATGGATGTACTTTCCGCGGCGGCTGTGGTCGGGCGCCTTCGTCGATCTCGGCGCGCTCGGTCGCGACAACGACATCAGCGTGGGGCCGGGGTACGAGTCCATGAGGGTCGTTACCACCCAGACCAAGACGATCGCGTGCCGTGCCCTCGGAGGCTGGAGCGTGCTGATCGGCGGGCACGTGTTCGCGTCGGTGAGCCTCGGCTTCTCGGTCGGGTACGAGCGCGGCTCCGAGACCACCGATGACGGTCCGGGGATGCAGGTCACGCGATCCGTCTCGCGCGTCGATCCTTCCGTGGAAGGCTTCGTGCGGATCGGCGGCGTGATCGGGCTCTGACGCACCGGCGGTGCGCGTATCGAGCGCTCGACCTCCGCGCGGAACTCGCTACTCGAACGCGGGGACACCAGGAGCTCGAACTCCTCGTTGCTGCGGGGACGTCCTCACGCTCTAAGTGGCGCTGGCTCGTCGCGCGATGCCCGCGAACAGGCTCAGCGCGGCGAGGACGCTCATCGCGGCCGCGGCCATGGCGTAGTAGGCCGGCGCGAGGGGGCTGCCGGTGACATCGAGGAGCCACGTGATCACGAACTGCGTGGTGGCGCCGAACACCGTCACCGCGGTGGCATAGGTGAGTGCGATGCCCGCCCCCCGCGACTCGGGCGGGAAGACCTCGGCCATCACGGTGAGGTTCACGACGGTGGCCGGCATGGATACGACCGTGAGCGACACGACGGACGCCACAAGCGAGAAGATCGTCCGTTCGTGGATGAGATAGAGGAACGCCGGGACGGCGAGCGCGATGGTCAAAACGCGCGACACGATCAACGTCCCGCGCCGGCCGAACCTCTCGACGATCAGGCCGGCGATCGGCGCCATGATCACGATCATCACGCCCATCGCGATCGGCGCCACCATGCCCGCGAACGCCGACATCCCCAGCGTCTTGGTCGCGAACGTGGTCATGTAGGTGAGCACGTAGGTCGTGATCGTGCTGCTCGCGGTGACGAGCACGAGGAACAGGACCTCGCGGCGGTGATCGGTCCACACGGCGCGCAGCGCGGCGCCCGCCGTGGCGTGCTTCGGCTCGGGGAGCGTCTCGGGGAGCGCGCGCCGCATGTAGAGGCCCACGGGGATCAGCACGAGCCCGGCGGCGAAGGGGAGCCGCCAGCCCCAGCTCGCCAGCTGGTCCTCGGTGAGCGCGCTCGCGATGATGAGGCCGACGACGCCGCTCGCCATGGTCGCGATGCCCTGGCTCGCGCTCTGGAGGCTCATGTAGAGGGCGCGCTGCCCGGGTGGCGCGCACTCGATCAGGACCGCGTTGGCCGGGCCGACCTCGCCGCCGAGCGCAAGACCCTGGACGAGCCGCGAGACCATCAGGATGATCGGCGCCGCGAGCCCGATCGAGGCGTACGACGGTGTGGCCACGAGCCCGATCGTTCCGACGCTCATGAGGGCGATCGTGAGCAGGAGCGCCGGCTTGCGGCCGACGCGGTCGGCATACGCGCCGATCCAGACCGCGCCGAGCGGGCGCGTCAGGAAGCCGATGCCGAACGTGGCCACCGAAAGCAACAGACTCGCGAACGCGCTGTCGGTGGGGAAGAAGGCCTTGCCGATGTACACGGCGAAGAACGAGTACGCGATGAAGTCGTAGAACTCGAGCGTGTTGCCGACGAGCGTGGCTACGACTGCACCACGGGTGACCCTCGGTTGCATCGGCGCTTCATACAGGCGCGAGTGGGGGCGGTCCACATCCGCGGACCTTTTGCGTGTCCTGGATCGCACGAACGCGCTAGATCCGACCCATGGCTCCGCCGATGCCGGCGATGCGAGTGTTCTTCAAGGCACGCGATCCCAAGGCGCTCGCAGCCTGGTACGCGAAGTACCTCGGGCTCGTGGTCGAGGACTTCGGTGGAGCGATCCTCAAAATGGCCCGACGACACCGCTGAGGATCGCGGTGTCACCGTGTGGCATCTCGCGGCGAGCGACTCGAAGTGGTTCGACGGCCCCCAGATGATCAACTATCGCGTCGACGATCTCGACGGGATCCTGGCGCAGGTGCGCGAGGGCGGGGCGACCGACGTCAAGGAGCCCGAGACGCACGAGAACGGACGGTTCGCATGGGTCACGGATCCCGAGGGCAACAAGGTCGAGCTCTGGGAGCCGAAGCTCTGGCGCGAGAAGACCTGATCGCCAGCTCGTCGAGAGCGAGGTGCGGAGTGGCCGTCCTGCGGGTGAGCCTCCTGTAGCATCGGGGCATGGACCGACGGTGGATCGCTGTGGCGTTGGTCGTTGGGCTCGCCTGCCACAAGGATGCGGCGCCCGCGCCTGCAGGTGGCGCGACCGGGACCCCGCGTGTGTCAGCGCCCACGACGACGGCATCCGGGATCGGCTCAGCGGCGCCTGTCGACGCCGGGCTCGATGCGCCTGCGCCCGCCGCGCTCGTCGAGCTGCTCCACGCGGTGCCGTCGACCGTGCGCGTGTCGTCGCGGGTCGCGAACCCGACGATCAGGCCCGCGCACCTGGTTGATCACGATCTGTCCACCGCGTGGAACTCGGCGACCGGTGAGCTCGTTGGCGCGTGGATCGAGGTCACGGTGCCGGAGCTGGCGACGATCGCCGAGCTCAGGATGACCGTGGGTCACACCGGGAAGGGTCCGAAGTCCGAGGACTACTTCACGATGAATCCGCGGATCAAGACGGTGGCGGTGTGGGGGACTGGGCCTGCGGCGATCGCGACCTTCGTCCTGGATCCAGAGCGCCGCGACCTGCAGACGCTCGCCGTGAAGACGCCGGAGCGGACGCTGCGGATCGTGGTTCAGGAGATCGTCCCCGGCTCGAAGAAGGCGTGGCGCGAGACCGCTGTCTCCGAGCTCGAGGTCTGGGGCACGCCGCCTCGCGGGTGGACCCCTCCCGCGTCGCCGGTGTCGCCCACGATCGAGGTCGGCGATCCGACGACGGGTACCGAGGACAGCCTCGCCGCGCTCTGTGCGGCACAGCTGGTGGAGCCGCTGAAGTCGCACCTCGACAGCACCAACTACGAGACCCCCACCTGCGAACCGACGGAGTTCGGACTCAAGGTCGCAAAGGCGCCGTGGACCGACGCCGGCGTGACCTGCCTCCAGACCAACCACACCGCGATCGAGGGGCATGGGACGTTCTCTTGCTCGATCGCGGTCGCGACCGACGGCCGCTGGTGGACCGGGCTCGCGATCCCGAGCCCGCAGCCGCCCGACGATGCACCGCGCAACTACTTCTTCAGCGTCGAGGTGTTCGAGACGTTCGTGGTGAACCTCCCCGATCCGATGCTGGTGGTCCGCTATCGTACGAGCGACCCCAGCGAGCCCGAGCGGTTCACGGTCTGCCGCACCGCGCCCAGCCGCGGCTGCAGCGATCCCCTGGCGACCGATGGTGGTGCCTGGAAGACGCGACCCAGGCAGGTCGGCGCTGACCTCGTCATCGAGCCCGAGTCCGGCAAGCCTCCAGCCGACGAGCTCGGCATCGTGACGGCACAGCTCCGGTTTCGACCGTCTCGATGACCCGGGTTGGCGCTACGGAAGCTTCTTGACCTCGGCGACCAGCGACTTGTCTGCGCCGAGGAGCTGCAGCGCGGCGATGTACTTCGGGCTGCCGGTCGGCGGCGATTGCGAGACGAGGGCGATCGCCGCGCGGCGCGCCTCGTGGTCGCGCACGAGCGCGAGATCGAGGCGCTCGCGGCCGGTCGGTGTCGCATGCCACAACACGCCACCATCGATGAAGACATCGCCACTCGTCTCGCTCCAGCGGTCGTCATAGGCATAGAAGCCGAGCTTGTCTCCCTTGGTCTGCGCCACGACCTTGCCGTCGGCGATGACCCACAGGTTCTGAGCGCCCATCGCGATTCCGACGATGGTCCCGCCGTGGGTGAACCAGCTCTCCGCGTGCTCGAGCATTTGCTGCGGCGGCATGTCCTGGTCGAACGTGAACCCGAGGATCCGCGTGCCGTCGCGGCCGAGCATGACCTCGCGGCGCTTGCCATCGTTGGTCTGCGGAGACCACCCGACCCACACGTAGGGTCCGCAGGTGGCGGGCGCGATCTTGATGTCGGCTGCTTTCGCATCCTGCTTGCGGATCCACGCGGTGGCGCGGGTCGTGTCCTCGGCGGTCAGTGGCGTGGTGGTGCACGGCGTGTCGCCGAGCTTCGTCGCGAGATCATCGAGATAGGTGCGGCCTTCGGCATGGCGCTGGGTGATCACAGCGGGCATCGGGGCGGGCTCCACGAGGCCGGACTTGACGAGGAACGTGGTGACCCTGCGCG
>JAYVRN010000156.1:0-7616 GCA_043776275.1 Myxococcales bacterium
CGCGTTGGACGAGCAGGACTTGCACGCGTTCTCGGGGTTGGCGAACGGGTGGAGCTTCGGATTGTCGTTGATGCCGTGGATGCCGTACATCGTGGGCGAGGGCTCGCCGACGGAGTAGAGATCGAGATCCTCGATGGTCTGGCTCATCGTGCGTGGGCGAAGCCGGCCCTGCGAATCGAGCTCGAGCATGCGGCCCAGGAAGTCCTGCACCGGCGAGTACGAGACCGAGAACGACGTCGTCGTGATCACGTCGATGTTCTTCCCCGCCTTGTTCGGGTTCTGCATCAACGAGTTGCCGAGCATGTACGTGTTGCAACCCTCGGCGAACACGATCTGGTACTTGTCGCGGGCGAGCTGCGCCGTCGCGAGCTCGACGTCATCGACATCCCCCTCGTCCGTCTTGTCCCAGTTCGAGAGCGCGAAGCCATAGAGCGAGCCCGAGTGGCCCGAGTAGACGATCACGTCGCGATCCGCGAGCGAGCCGAACATGTCGCGCTCGAGCTGCTTGCCGCCCGCGTCGGTCTCCGGATCCGTGCTCGTGCCGGGGCGCGGATAGAAGATCCGGACCTCGATCTTCACGTTCTTGCCGTTCGCGTCGATCGTCTTGGTCAGCGGGCCGCTGGTACGCGAGTACTTGTCCCAGGTCGCGACCGGCGAGCGGAAGCCACGGCCCGTGAGCCAGCTGTAGAACGCCTTGGAATCGACGAGGTGTGCCTTCTCGGGGTTGTAGTCGTAGCCGAAGTGCACGTCGACGGTGAGCTTGCCGTCCTCGAACAACCGCGCGTAGTCCCACCAGCCATCGGTGGTCTTCTTCTCCTCGCGGACCGAGAGCGTCAGCGTCTCCTTCTGCGCGGCCGGCACCGTCGCGGGGTTCCAGCCGTCCCACGGCGCCTTCCGGTACCATTCCTTGTCGTGCTCCATCTCGGCGTTGGTCGGCTTGCCCACCTCGATCGAGAACGCACCGTGCGCATCGAGCGGCAGCTTGGACATCAGGTTCTTCTTGCCGGCGATCACCTGCTCGAACTTGAACTCCCAGGTGGTGCCGTTGATCTGCCGCAGGTTGAGATCCTGGTACGCGCCGTCCTTCACCATCGCGGCGAACCCGCCGTAGTCGGCGTTGACGTCTCCGTGTGGTCCCGTCTCCTTGTCGACCAGGTACTGGTTCAGGAACCACGTCGTGGCGACGTGCTTCAGCATGATCAGCTTCTTGGCGCGGGCCTCGCCCTGCCCTTCCTCGACCACCACGCGCGCCGTCCCGCTGACGATGAACTCGCGCGCCTTGACCGAGAGGAAGTCGTCGGCCTTGCCGTCCTCGATGACGAACCCGTCCTCGGCGTCCTCGTCCGTGGAGTCGTCCCCCGCGCACGCGGTGGTCCCGAGGACCAGGGCGGCCGTGGCGGCCGTGGCGAGCCAAGTTGCCGATCGGGCGGGGAAACGCGTCATCCGGCAGGAAGCTGCACGGTCGGTACCAGGCCAAGGCGGCATGGTTCCAGGAGGTTACCGGCGGGCCGCCGGGTCACTGGACAGTCGACCGGCCAGGCTCAGTGGGGACCCCGACGTAGCGCGCCCGCGGCCGCAGCAGATGGCCCGCCGCGCGCTGCTCGAGGGCATGCGCGAGCCATCCTGCGCTCCGCGCGACGGCGAACAGGCCGGGCCCCGCGGAGGCCGGCACGCCGAGCGCGGCGACCAGCGCGGCGAGCCCGACGTCGACGCTCGGGAACGCGTCGGTGGTGGCGGCGACGATCGCGAGCAGCGTGCGCGTGCGCCGCGCGTGGCCGATCCGTGCGGCCGCCTCGAGGAGCGGAGGCGTGCGCGGATCGCCCGTCGCGTACAGCGGATGCCCGAAGCCGGGCGGCACGTGGCCCTGCTTGCGCAACGCGCGCACCGCGGCCCTCGCAGCCTCCGGGCTGCCGACCTCGTCGGCGAACTGCGCCACCTCGAGCGAGGCGCTGCCATGCTTCGGCCCCGACAGCGTCGCGAGCGCCGCGGCCACGCACGCGTACGGGTCAGCGTCGGTCGAGGCGGTGACCCGGGCCGTGAAGCTCGACGCATTGAGCTCGTGATCCGCGAGCAGCACGAGCACCTGATCGATCACGGGCGCGTGGACCTCGTCCACGCCGAGCGCCCGCGCCGCGATCCGCGCGACGCTGCCCGCCCCGAGGGCGCGCGTCACCGTGGCCGCGCCGAAGCCGGGTGCGAGCGCCGCGGCGAGCAGCGGGATCAGCCGGCGCCCGCGCGTCACGATCGCATCGGGGCGGAGATCCCCGCGATCCGGATCGCCGAGCGCCGCCACCTGCACGAGCAACGGCATCACGTCGAGCGGTGGAGCCTCGGCACCGATCAGCCTCGCGAGCTGTGCGTGGGGCATCGCGCCGCGCGGCCAGGTCACCACGCCGGGCGGCAGGTAGCCGGACCACAGCAGCTCCGCCACGTTCTCGAACGGCACGCCCTCGGCCGCGAGCTCGACGGCGAGGCGCCCGCGGTAGGCCGGTCCGCGCGCGGTGATCGCGGTGACCGCCGAATCGAGCACCGGCTCGCCCCAGCGCAGCGCACCCGCCGCCACTGCGCCGTGCCCCGCGCGCGCGTCGCGGCGCACCCGCAGACGCTCCAGATCTCCGAGGGCGTACAGGCGTGGTCGCCCGTGCTCGCCGGGCACGCTGCGGATCTGTCCGCGGCTGACGTACGCGTACAGCGATCTCACCTGGATCCCGAGGTGCTTGGCCGCGGCCCGCGCATCGACCCAACGTTGATCGTCGATTCTACGTTGATCAACCATACCGATGACCCTACAAGAAGCATCGAGAGGTGACCATGACAAACACGACGAGCAACGGACTCGAGGGAGTGGTGGTCGCGGAGACCGCGATCTCCGAAGTCGATGGGGAGCGCGGCTACCTGGTGATCGCCGGCAGCGAGGTCGAGCGCCTCGCCGAGCAGGTGACCTTCGAGGAGGCCGTCCACCGGGTGTTGATCGCCGGAGGGGCCCAGGTCGGCGCCCTCCCGCTGGGGGCCGGGCGGGTCGCGGCCTGGGAGGTGATCCCGCGCCTCGGCGATGCGCTCGCCCTGCCCGAGGCGATGGATGCCCTGCGCACCGCGCTCGGCCACCTGCGCCCGACCGGCGACGATCTCGGCGATGCGCTGGCCGCGATCGGGGCCGCACCGGTCCTGGTCGCCGCGTGGAGCCGCACGCGCGCCGGCCTCGCACCGATCGCGCCGGATCCCACGCTGGCGCACGCCGCCGACTATCTCCGGATGACCACCGGGGTCACGCCGTCGCCCGCGGCGGCGAAGGCGCTCGACGCGTACCTCGTCACCGTGATCGATCACGGGATGAGCGCGTCGACGTTCACGGCGCGCGTGATCACCTCCACCGGCTCCGATCTGATCTCCGCGATCGTCGGCGGCGTGGGCGCCCTCAAGGGCCCACTCCACGGCGGGGCGCCTGGCCCGGTGCTCGACATGCTCGATGCGATCGGGACGCCCGCCAACGCCGAGGCGTGGATCCTCGCCGAGCTCGCCGCGGGCCGACGGATCATGGGCATGGGGCACCGGATCTATCGCGTGCGTGATCCGCGCGCCGCCGTGCTCGAGACTGCGGTCCGGCCGCTCGCCTCACGCCGCCTCGAGCTCGCGCGCGCCGTGGAGATCGCCGCGTCGAAGATCCTCCGCGAGCGCAAGCCCGATCGGCCCCTCGCGGCGAACGTGGAGTTCTTCACGGCCGTGCTGCTCGATGCCGCCGGCCTCCCGCGCGAGCAGTTCGCGGCGACCTTCGCGGTCAGCCGGATCGCGGGCTGGTCCGCGCACGTGATCGAGCAGCGCCGCACCGGGCGACTGATCCGCCCCGCCTCGCGCTATGTGGGCGCGGCGCCGGTCAGCGAGGCCCGAGCAGGTACGTGAGCCCGAGCGTCCCGAACACGTCGCGATCGCGCTGACCTCGCACGGTGCCGCCGAGGTCGAGGTGGAGCGCCCAGCTCGGCGTCAGCGCGAGCCACGGGCCGATCCGCGCGCCCGCGTTCCACGACGCATCACCGGTCGGGCTCCAGCCGATCGTCGTGGTGATCTGGATCGCGCCGCTGTCGTGGAGCAGCGGGAGCCGCCCAACCACGGCGAGATCCACGCCCGTCACCGAGGTCAGCTCGGTGGACAGCCACGGCCCGATCATCAGCTGGCGGGCCAGCGGGACCAGGACGCCGAAGGAGGCGACGGGGATCGCGTGCGTGCCATCGGCCGGATCGTGGCGCCCGCCGCCGCCGGCATCGAGGTGGAGCTGGATGCGCTCGAACACCGCGTACCCTTGCCGCGCGCCCTGGCCGCGGGTGCCGAGCGTTCGATCGAGCGTGGCGAGGAGCTCTGCGCTGCTGAGCCGGTCATCTTTCGAGCTCGCGACCTGGCGGAACGCGATCGTGCCGTCGCGCCGGACCACCACGATGCCCGGGATCGTCGTGTCGTCGTAGTTGACCCCGACGAACTGCTTCGACACCGCGCCGTCAAGATCGGCGAGCAGCGGGAACCGGATCCCGTACTTGGTCGCGAACTTCGCCGATTCGTCGGACGGATCGGTGCTGATCGCCAGCACCTGAACGTGCCGCGCCGCGAGCGCTTCGGAGTTACGGGCCAGCTCGCCGAGCTGGTGCTTGCACCACAGTCACCAGTGGCCGCGATAGAACACGAGCACCACGTCGCTCGCCGCGAGCGTGCTCGCAAGCTCCACGGTGCGACCCTCGTGCGAAGGCAGCGCGAACGCCGGCGCCCGATCGCGCGCGGCGATCGTCGGCGGCGCCTTGGGCTGCAGGCCGACCACCCGGCTGCACGCCGCGGTCGCGAGCAACGCCCCGGCGAGGTGCCTGTACTGCATCGACCGCATCGCCAGACAGTGTCCCACGATCGCCGTCGACGGTGTCGGTGTGCCTTGCTACGCTGAGCACTCCATGGCGGGCACCGGCAAGAAGCCAGCGACCTATCAGGACGTGCTCGACGCAGCCGCCGGCGAGGTCGCGGAGGTGATCGGTGGCGAGCTCCACCTGTCACCGCGGCCCGGCGGACCACACACGCTCGTGAGCTCGGCACTCGGAGTGCTGCTCGGTGGTCCGTTCCAGTTCGGCAACGGCGGCCCCGGGGGATGGTTGGTCCTCGACGAGCCGGAGCTGCACATCGTGTCCGAGATCGTGGTGCCGGACCTCGGCGGCTGGCGACGCGAGCGGCTCCCGCAGGTCCCGAACGCGGCGTTCTTCTCGCTCGCACCGGACTGGATCTGCGAAGTGCTCTCGCAATCGACCGCGGCCGTCGATCGCGCGGACAAGCTCCCGATCTACGCCCGTGCCGGCGTCAAGCACGCCTGGCTGGTCTCCCCCGCGCTGCGAACGCTCGAGGTGCTGCGCGCCCACGAAGGCGGATGGCTGCTGATCGGAACGTACCGGGATGGCGCGCGGGTCCGGGCCGAGCCGTTCGATGCGATCGAGCTCGATCTCTCGCTGCTGTGGGCGTCGATCGCCCCGCCTCCGCCGCGCGGTACCCGTGCCGCCGAGGCAGCGGGCGAGTACGGCCTCGACGCGCTCTGAGCCTGGGCTCGAGCGCTACGACTTCGCGTACCAGGACTTGACGCCCGCGTGATCGCGCACGGCGTCGTGCAGGCGCATCAGCTTCCGATAGTTGTCGAAGATCGTCGCGGGGATGTGATCGACCTTGCCGCCGATGAACCAGCGCACGGTCATGTGGAGCTTCAGATCCGCGACCTGGAGCTTGGCGCCCGCGACGAACGGCCCATCACCGAGGTGCTTCTCGACGTTGGCGCCCCAGCTCGGCAGGTAGTTAGCCACCAGGCCCTCGCGCACGCGCTTCTTGTCGGCGTCCTCCATGCGGAGCGTCGGCGAGACCTGATGGCGGAGATCCTCCACGTACTGCATCAGCTCCTCGTGGCGCGCGGCCTCGAAGTCATCCTTCGGGTGGAGATCGTGACGCCGGCCGATCAGCACGAGGATCGCGTTCGAGTGCGCGAGCACGGGCTGCCCCGGCCACTCGAGGAACGGCACGGAGCCGAACGGCGCCGCGGCCTTGACCGCCGGCCAGTCCGGACCCTTGACGCGAACGTCCTCGAACTCGATCCCGGCGAGATGGAGCGCGAGCCGACACTCTTCACCGCGGCTGACGGGAGCATCGAAGTAGGTGAGGCGGGGCTTGGTGAGCGTGGTCATTTCAGGCGTCCTTTTCGTCGTGCCAGAGTGCGATGCCGCCGGTGAGGCCGGCGATGTTGTCGGCGAGCTTCACGTTCGGTGGCAGCTCGCCCTTGATGTGCTTCGAGTTGCCGCCGCCGAGATAGAGCATGCGCGGGTTCCAGATCGGGAGGACCTGATCGATCACGCGACGCACGCGCCGGTTCCACTTCTTCTTGCCGACGTCGTCGAGCGCCTTGTCATCCACGTAGTCCTCGTAGGAGCCCTTGCCGCGCCCGAAGGGGTGATGCGCGAGCTCGAGGTTCGGGATGTAGATCCCATCGTGGTAGAGGGCACAGCCGAGGCCGGTGCCAAACGTCAGCACCATCTCGAGGCCCTTGCCCTCGATGATCCCGTAGCCCTGCACGCCCGCATCGTTGAGGACGCGCACGGGCTTTGAGGTCTGCGTGGTGATCGCCGTGGCCAGATCGAAGTCGTTCCACGCGGGATCGAGGTTCGGCGCGGTGCGCGTGATGCCGTCGACGACCACCCCTGGGAACCCCACGGAGACGCGATCGTAGCCCGCGACCGGCGCGATCAGCTTGAACAGCTCCGCGAGCAGCGCATCCGGTGTCGCCGGGCGTGGTGTGTCCACGCGCAGGCGCTCGCCGAGCGCGCTGCCGTCGGGGCCGAGCAGCATCGCCTTGAGGCCGGTGCCACCGATATCGATCGCGAGGGTGCGGAGTCCGTTTGCCATGACCGCCGCGACTGTAGCGCAGGCTCAGAATCCGAGGACGATCTGGCACCACACAGTGCCCCAGGTCGTGCGGGCGAACTGCCGGAGCGCCTCCGCCTCCGGGCTACTCCGGAGCTTGGCCGCATACGCATCCTGATCCGCGTAGGTGAACTGGGTCATCGCGCGGCCCTGGCCGAACAGCGCCATCGCGCGCTGGAGGTTCCAGGCCGTGAACCGGCGGAACTGGAGGTTCGCGGCGAAGTACGTGGGATCGAGCTCGGAGATGGTCTTCGCCGTGGCGATCGCATACGTGGAGAACTCGAGCGGCCCCATCACCGCATCGGTCCAGCCGGCGGTGTAGAGCCCGTGCTGGACCTGATCGATCCCGACCTCGGCGCCGTTGAGGTACGCGTTCCACTCGTCGAACACGTAGAGCGGCGTGTCATCCCAGGCCGTCTGCTCGACGAGATAGAGCTGATAGCGCGGCCCCCGGAGGTTCGCGGGGATTCGCGCCTTGATGTCCTGCTTGCGGATCGCCGGCTCGGCGACCAGCGCGGCCTTGTTGCCCAGCACGTAGAACGCATTCGCACGCACGCCGGTGTGGTTCTCGTAGTTGCGGAGGTGGGCGTGGATGCCGTGCGAGGTCTCGTGCGCGGCGGTGATCGCCGAGGCATCCCAGTACTGGGTGCCGTACGAGGCCGGCAGATGACGCCCGATGTCGACGAGGTCAG
>JAYVRN010000157.1:0-29355 GCA_043776275.1 Myxococcales bacterium
AGACGACGTGGCCCCGGTGTGCCCGGAGAGCCTCCGCGTCAAGGAGCGTCCCGAGGCGATGAAGGCCGGCGCGAAGCCGGTGGCCGAGGTCAAGCCGGCTCCCGAGCCGGAGCCCGAGGTCGAGATGGGCCCGGTCGACAGGGACGGCGATGACATCGTCGACGCCGACGACAAGTGCCCCGATCAGCCCGAGACCAAGAACAGCTACCAGGACGAGGACGGTTGCCCCGACCAGATCCCGGCGGCGCTCAAGAAGTTCTCCGGTTCGGTGAAGGGCGTGAACTTCAAGAGCGGCTCGGCGGACATCCTGCCGCAGTCCCTCCGCGTCCTCGACTCCGCCGCCAAGGCGTTCGCCGAGTTCCCGGACCTCAAGGTCGAGATCCAGGGCCACACCGACGACGTCCCGCCTGGCAAGGGCGGCGCGTTCGCTGACAACGTCGCGCTCTCGCAGGCGCGCGCCGATGCGGTGAAGACGTACCTCGTGGGCAAGGGCGTGGATGGCGGCCGGCTGACCGCCAAGGGCTATGGCGCGGACGTGCCGCTGACCCCGATCGCGAAGCTCAAGGGCGGCAAGCTCAACGCGGCGCGGACCAAGAACCGGCGCGTCGAGTTCAAGCTCAACGCCAACTGAGCGGCCCGCTACGAGGCGCGCTGACGTGCCCCGCGATACGCGGCGCGCCGGTCTGCTTCACAGGCGCATGCCGCGCAGCACCTTGGGCGCGGCATCCGAGGTGAGCTCGAGCACCTCGATCGGACCGCCATAGAGCTTGGCGAGACCGACGTCGATCCGCCACACGGTGTCGTCGCAGATCGCGTTGATGCCCTTCTCTTGAACCGTGTGCCCCACCACCATGCGCTTGACGCCGAGCGTCTTCAGCGACGCGGCGAGCGCGGCACAGTCCGCGGTGGGCATGCCGGCCGCGCGCGTCCACACCGGGCTCTCGTCCGAGGCCACCACCGGCGGCTGCGCATCGGGCCCACCCGCCTGACCGTCGAGCCAGCACCGGGCACTGCGGTTGATCTCGTCCACCTGGGTCGCGAACTCGCCGACCACGCCGCCATGTGCGAACACGGTGTCACCGACGATCGCGATCACGTTGTGCGTGGCGATCTTCTTCGCGTAGACACCACCCGGTGCGAGGGCCGCCACGCGGTGATCGCCGAAATCGTGGGCACCTCCACGCGTGACATAGCGAAAGTCCCCGGCGGCGTTCATCAACTCGTGGTTGCCGATCAGGAGCAGCACCGCGCCGCCGGCCGCCTTGGCCTGGGCCTCGAGCGAGAACAGCAGATCGAAGATCGCCTGCTCGTCGTCCCCGCGATCGAGCACGTCGCCGGTCTGGACGATCACGAGGTCACCGCCGATCCACGTGTCCTTGTCATCGATCGCCCCGGCGGTGCGCAGGGCGGCGCGCGTGGCGGCGAGATCACCATGGAGATCGCCGATCGCGACCAGGCGCTTGGGAGGTGGGTAGCGCAGCGGGATGGGCGTGATCGAGCACGCCGCGGCGGGGGCCGTCGCGGTCGGCGCCAGCGGCGGGGCCGACGGCGTGGGCGTGCCCTCACGCGGGTGCCCGCGATCGCATCCGAGCAGCGCCACCAGAGCCCACAGAGCCGTTCGCATCACGGAGGTAGCGTACGAGATCGGACACCCACGCGGTACCGGTGGCGCATATCCTCGCGTGCGATGCGCCGCCAGGCTCCTCCCGGCTACTACGATCACGAGCGCCCCGAGGTCGCGGCGCGCATCCCCCCGCACGGATCCCGGATCCTCGACCTCGGCTGCGGAAGCGGCGCCCTCGGCGCGCTGCTCAAGCAGCAGGGCGCGCGCGAAGTGGTCGGGATCGAGCTCGACGAGGAGGCCGCCGGCCGCGCCCGGCAGCGGCTGGACGAGGTGATCGTCACCGACCTCGACCGGCTCGACGCGCTCCCCTTCTCGCCCGCGACCTTCGACGTGGCGATCTGCGCCGACGTGCTCGAGCACCTCGCCGACCCGTGGCACACGCTCGCGATGGTCGCGAACGTCCTCGTCCCGGGCGGACTCCTGGTCGCGAGCATCCCCAACATCCGACACGAGAGCGTCGTGCTGGGTCTGCTCGCCGAGGGTCGGTTCGGCTATGACGACGAAGGCATCCTCGATCGCACGCACCTGCGGTTCTTCACGCTCACCGGCGTGCGGGCGTTGATCGAAGGTGCAGGGTTCGAGATCGTGGGACCGATCGGCGCGGTCCGGACGTCCCCTTCGGCGTACCTCGAGGTGACCGCGGACCTGGTCGCGCGGCTCGGGCATGACCCGGACCGCTTTCGCGACGAGGCGACGGTGGTGCAGTTCCTGGTCACGGCGCGACGCATGGCGCCGCACGGCTGAGCACAGGGCGCTCAGGGCGGAGCGTTCGCGACGAGCCCGACCACGACGGTGATGTTGTCATCGCCACCGCGACTGTTCGCGAGCTCGATCAGCGTCGCCGGCAGCTTGCGATACCAGGTCATCGCGACGATCCGTTCGAGCTCGCCATGCTCGACGTAGTTGCTCATGCCATCGCTGCACAGGACGAAGCAATCGCCCGCGGACACCGGCACGCTCTTGGTGTCGGCCTCGATATCGCGCTCGAAGCCGATCGACTTCGTGATCACGTGGCGGAACTTGCTGCTCTTGGCCTCGGCCTCGCTGATCGAGCCCGAGCGGAGCTGCTCGGCGATCCACGAGTGATCGTCGCTCAGCTGCCGGAGCTGGCCGTCGCGGAACATGTAGCAACGCGAGTCACCCGCATGTACGAGGTGCGCGCGCCCCTGGTGGACCAGCACCGCCGTCAGCGTGGTGCCCATCCCGCGCAGCTCGGGCTTGATCCAGGCTGCCTCGAAGATCTCGGTGCTCGCGCGCCGGACCACGTTGCGCATCAGCTCGAGCGCGGGAGAGAACGTCTGCAGCTCGTTCGCGCGCAGCGTGGGTTCGAAGCCCACCGTCGGCGTGGGCGAGACCGGGAAGAACTTGGGGATCGTCGGCGCCGCGCCCGAGTCCATGGGCTCGACGGCCTCCATCTCCTCGGTGACCCGCATGCTGCCCTGGATCTGGGTGGCCAGCGCCTTCTCGAAGTTGCCGCGGGCCTGGGCGAGCTCACGCCCGAGATGCTCCACGGCCATCCGGCTCGCGGTGGCGCCACCCTGGTGTCCCCCCATGCCATCGGCCACGGCCATGACACCGGTCTCGGGGTCGACGAGGTAGCTGTCCTCGTTGCGCTCGCGCTTCCGCCCGGGGTCGGACTGTCCCCACGCCCAGAGCCTCATGACTAGTACTCCGCGCTCCGCTCGCTGAGGTTGCCGTCCTCGCAGCGGAGCAGCTTCCCCTTGCCCTCGACCTTGGTGAGGATGTTGACCGGCCGCGTCCACACCCGGCTGGCGTTCCGCAGCGTGTCGCGCGCCTGCCCGGCATCGAGATCCGCACCCTCGTGGATGTGGCGCAGGAGCAGCTCGCTCTTGTTCTCGAAGTTGCCGTCCTCGACGACGATCACCGGCTGACCACGGTTGGTCAGCATCTTCAGCATCTGATCCTTCACCTTCTTGAACTCGCGGCTCATGATCTCCCAGTTGCCGCTGCGCTCCGAGAAGCCGAACGCATAGAACTTCTGCTCGATGCAGAACTCGAGCGTGAAGAACTCGTCGATGAACGTGATGTCGTTGTAAAGCTTGCGGACCTCGAAGATCCGGCTGCGGCCCGTCCCGGTGCGCCGGTCCCAGTTCCGCTTCTGCTCCATCGAGTCACACTCGTCCCACTCCTTGCCGTACTGCCCCTTGTTCCAGCGGTCCTCGATCGAGCGGAACAGCTCCACGCCGAGCTTGTACGGATTGAGTCGGCCAGGCGAGGTGGCCAGCACGCCGGCGTTGGCGTCGGCGTAGTCCACGACCTCGGCGGCGGTCAGCGCCTTCTCGGTGAGGATCCTGGAGTGCCAGTACGAGGCCCAGCCCTCGTTCATGATCTTGGTCATCGCCTGCGGCGCGAAGTAGTACGCCTCGTCGCGAACGATCTCGAGCACGTCCCGCTGCCAGTGATCGAGCGGTGCGTGCTCGATCAGGAACGCGAGCACGTCCCGCTGTGGATGCTCCGGGAACCTGCGCTTGGCCTTCTTGGCCTCCTCGTCCTTCTTCTTCTTCTGCGCCTCGAGGTACTCGGGCGGGTTGATAAACGAGTCCATGTAGCCCTTGGCGCGGAGCTTCCCGACGGCACCACTGTCGTCGTCGGAGATCTCGTCGGGGAGCGCGGCCTTGGGCTTGGCCGTCCGCGCGATGTACGCGGACATCGGATCGATCAGGTTCTCGAGCGAGAGGCAGACGTCGATGTAGTCCTCGACCACGTCCTGGCCCTGCCGCCCCATGTGACGCCGCACGCGCGCCGCGTGGTTCGCCATCCCATCGATCATCTTCCGGTTGGTCTTCGAGAAGAAGTAGTTGTTCTTGAAGAAGTCCACGTGCGCACAGACGTGCGCCATCACGAGCTTCTGATCGGTGAGCGAGTTCCCCTCGAGCAGGTACGCGTACGCGGGGTTGGTGTTGATCACCATCTCGTAGATCTTCGACAGGCCCCACTCGTAGCTCTTCGAGAGCTGCTCGTAGTCCATGCCGAACCGCCAGTGCGGGTACCGCGTGGGGAACCCGCCGTACGCGGCGACCTCGTTCATCGTCTTGTAGTCGAGGACCTCGTACAGGATCGGAAAGAAATCGAGGCCGAAGCCCTTCGCGTAGCCTTCGACCTCCTCCTGCATGTCCCGCAGGTAGGCCGGGAACCGCTTGATCGACATCGGCTAGCGACCCTTCCCGAGGAACTCTTTGATCGAGTCCATGATCGCGTCCTTGCCCTTGATCTCCGACGTCACCACGCGCTCGTCCTCATCAAAGTGCTCGGTCAGATCCTTGATGAACTGCCCCGAGCCGTACGGCGATTCGACCTGCCCATACGAGAACAGATTCACGTGCGGCAGCACGTCCTTCTTCAGGAGCTCCACGCAGGTGTGCGTGTCGTCCACCGACCAGTTGTCACCATCGGAGAAGTGGAACGGATAGATGTTCCACAGCGTCGAGGGGTACTCCTCCTCGATCATCTTCGCGCACAGCTTGTACGCCGAGCTGATCATCGTGCCGCCCGACTCGCGCGTATGGAAGAAGGTGTCGCGATCGACCTCCTTGGCCATCGCGTCATGGATGATGAAGCGGCTCTCGACGCCGTGGTACTGCGACGTCAGCCAGGTATCGATCCAGAAGCTCTCGATCCGGACGATCTCCTTCTGCTCGTCACCCATCGAGCCCGAGACGTCCATCATGTAGATGATGACGGCGTTCGACTGCGGCAACGGCTCCTTCTTCCAGGAGCGATACCGCTTGTCATCCTTGATCGGGACGATCACCGGGTTCTTGGGATCGTAGGTACCCATCGCGATCTGCCGCCGCATCGCCTGCTTGTACGTGCGGCGGAAGTGGCGGAGCGACTCCGGGCCGGTGGTCCGGATCCCCGAGTACTTGTCCTTCCACGCGACGATCTTCTCGGTGCCCTTGGGCTGGATCCGCGGCAGCTCGAGCTCCTCGCCCATGATCTCGGCGAGCTCCTGCAGCGAGATCTCGACGTCGCGCAGGTGATCGCCCGGACGATCGCCGGCCTGCCCCGCGCCGGGCTGCTCCTCGCCGTCCTGTCCGAGCGCGTCACCGACCTCGCCCTGCCCCTGCCCGACGCCACCCTGCTGCTTGTCGCCATGCTTGAAGTGCGGGATGTCGACGGAGGGGACCGGGATCGAGACCTTGTCCTTTCCCTTCTTCGCGATCATCTCGCCCTGCGAGATGTACTTGCGGAGGTTCTGCTTGATCTTCCCGCGGATGATCTGCCGGAACCGGCCGTGGTCGAGATCGATCTTCTGGCTCATCTCATCCCCCGAGATTCCTCAGATCACCACGTCGGCGATCTCGCCGCGCTCGTTGACGAAGCACAGACGTCCGCCCTGACGCTTCGTCCGTTGAGCCAGGTCGAACAGCCCGAGCGCGCGCGACATCACGCCGCCCGCATCGTCGGTCTCGAGCTCCACACACAGCCGGGCGAGCAGCTCGGCCAGCGTGTGGTTGAGCTCGACCGTCACCGGACCTTTGCCCAGCGGATCCGACATCGCTACGACTTGACGTCTCCGCGCGCAAAGATCGACGCGACGAAGTTGAGGACATCCGTCGCGCTGACCTCGTCATAGCCGAAGTTCTTGATCAGCCGCTGCTTGACCACGTCGATCTTCGCCTGCGTGTCGCGATCGACCACGCTCGAGACCAGCGAGGTCAGCTTGATCGAGTCCTTCTGGTCCTCGAACAGCTTCGCCTCGAGCGCCTTGTGGAGCCGCTCGTTGGTCTTGTAGTCGAACTGCCGGCCCTCGATCGCGAGCGCGCCGATGTAGTTCATGATCTCGCGGCGGAAGTCTTCCTTGCGGCTCTCCGGGATGTCGATCTTCTCCTCGATCGACCTCATCATCCGCTCGTCCGGCTCCTCGTCCTGACCCGTGTACGGGTTCTTGACCTTCTCCTTCTGCGTGTACGCCTTGATGTTGTCGATGTAGTTGGCGCACAGCTTCGCGATCATGTCCTCGTCGGCGCTGATCGCACGCTGGACCTCGTTCTTGACGATGTCCTCGTACTCCTGCTTGACGACGGACAGCATCTCGCCGAACCGCTTGCGCTGCTCGTCCGAGCTGATCAGCGAGTGGTTCCGCAGCCCGCTCTCGAGCTCGTTCAGCACCATGAACGGGTTGATCGCGCCCTCGGCCTTGTCGCTGACCAGCGCGTTCGCGATCTTGTCCTGGATGTAGCGCGGCGAGATGCCATCGAGACCCTCGCGCTGCGCCTCCTTGCGGAGCTCCTTGATGTTGTCCTGGGTGAAGCCCGGCAAGGTCTTGCCGTCGTACAGCTTCGCCTTCTGGAGCAGCGACAGGGAGTGCTTCTTCGGATCCTCGAGACGCGTGAGCACCGCCCACAGCGCCGCGACGTAGAGCGTGTGCGGGGCGACGTGCTTGCCGACGCGCTCGCTGGTGAAGTCCTTCGCGTAGATCTTCACCTCCTCGGACACCTTGGTGATGTACGGGATGTCGACCTTGATCGTGCGATCGCGGAGCGCCTCCATGAACTCGTTGTTGAGGAGCTTCTTGTACTCGGCCTCGTTGGTGTGGCCGAGGATCACCTCGTCGATGTCCGTCTGCGCGAACTTCTTCGGCTTGATCTTGCGCTCCTGAGTGGCGCCGAGCAGGTCGTAGAGGAACGCGACGTCGAGCTTCAGGATCTCGACGAACTCGAGGATGCCGCGGTTGGCGATGTTGAACTCGCCGTCGAAGTTGAACGCGCGCGGATCGGAGTCCGAGCCGAACGTGGCGATCTTCCGGTAGTTGATGTCGCCGGTGAGCTCGGTGGAGTCCTGGTTCTTCTCGTCCTTCGGCTGGAACGTGCCGATGCCGATGCGGTCCTGCTCCGAGAGGACGAGGCGCTTGACGCGCACGTGGCCCATCACCTTCTCGAAGTTGCCCGCGTAGTGCTTCATCAGCTCCTTGAAGATCAGGCGGCAGGCCGGATTGACGTCGCCGTCGGCCTTCACCTTGTGATCGTCATTGCCGAGCTTGAGCTTGTCGATCGTCGCCTGGCGCCACTCGCGCGGGATCAGCCGGAGCGGCTCGTCGTGCATCGGCGAGGGGAACGTCTCGCTGCCGCCCGCGTGCTCGCTGAGCGCGCCCGGGAGCGTCCAGTAGTACGTGAACAGCGCGCCCTCGGTGGTCTTCGAGTAGTCCTCCATGCCCTTCTTCAGCTGGCGAGCGATCGTGGACTTCGCCGAACCGACCGGGCCGTGGAGCAGGATGATGCGGCGCTCGGTGCCGTAGCCATGCGCCGCGCTCTTCAGCACGTTCATCAGGCGCATCAGCGGCACGTCGAGGCCGAACACGGCGTCCTTGCCACCGTGGTGTTCGTCGCGGAAGAACTTGTAGCGAACGAGCTTCTTCTTGTTGTCGATGTACTCCTCGACACCATGAGAGAGCACCATGTCGTACAGCCGCTGATACGCGTTCCGCGTGATCTGTGGCGTCTTGGCCACCAGCTTCAGGTAGTCCTCGAAGCTGCCCTCCCACGACAGCTCCTTGTACGTCGCATAGTTCTGGAGCTCTGCGATCTGTCCCACAAGACTCATGCCCTCGACCGTACCACACGGGTGTACGAACGGTGCGCGAGCGAGCTGTGCAGAATTTGGTGAATTGACGAACGCGTCTCCGTCGAGAAAATGATGGTACGGGGGTTTCTCATCATATGAAGTTCACCTTGCTCGCCTCGACTCTGACTCTCGGCCTCATGGCCTGCGGCGGTAGCGATCTCGACCCGGGCGCCGGCGATAGCGGTGGCACCGGCACCAGTACACTCAGCGTCGAGGGAACGGTGAGCGCGCAATCGCGGCTCACCAACGCTCGCAACGCGAGCGAGTTCGACACCGAGTTCTCGGTCCGGCTCCAGCTCAACGGCCAGGACGTCACGAGCGGCACGGTCACGATGACCAGCGCGAGTGGCTCGGTGGTGCTCGCGTACACCCAGCAGAACAACGGGCGCTGGCGCGGGACCGCCGCGGGCTACGACGAGGTCTACATCCTCGACGTCGATAGCGGCGCGGACAACGTTCACGACGTTCGCGTCGACGGACCCAACGTCCACACCTTCAGCGAGCCGATCGCGGGGGCGACCGTGGACGCGACGCTGCCGCTCGTCGTCAAGTGGTCCGGCGATCACGCGGCCGACTCGGCCTCGGTCGACACCGAGAACCTCGACCGTGTCTCGATCCCGGACTCCGGGAACTACTCGCTCGCCGCCGGTGCGCTCAAGTCCAAGAAGGACCAGGCGCAGGAGAACCAGGTACGCATCATCCGGACCAACCGGGTGAGTCCGACCGGCGCGACCGCTGGCTCCGAGCTGTCGGTGTCGATCGAGAACGACATCACCGTCGTCGCGATGCCGAATCCGCTCTCCGGCGGCTGATCTCGTGCGCTAGCCCACGGTTCGCCGCGAAGTTGTTCGGCGATCCAAACCGTGCGCACGATCGGAGCATGGGGCTCCTGGATGTCTTCAAGCGCACGCGCTCCAGCGTCGTGCTCGGACCGCGCACGTTCTCGCTCGTGGTCGCTGGCCATGGGATCGAGACCCGGCCGCGGCTCCCGATCGCCGCAGCACACCTCGCGGACGGCACGCTGGTGTTCGGTCCGTACGATCTCGCTGCCGCGCGCGCGCAGGACACCGTCCGCAACGTGCTGATCCGGCCCGGCGCCCCGCCGACCAGCGCTCTCGAGCGCCGCGCGATCTCCGAGAACTCGATCGTCACGTACTCGAGCGCGCAGCGTGGGACCACGCAGCTCGTCCTGGGCACCGGCATGCGCGATCACGGCGAGGTGCTCGAGGCGATCAGCGTCGCCGCGCAGCCGCCGCTGTGGCGGATCATCACGGATCAGCTCGAGCTGCCGTGGCCCGCGAGCTTCTCGCTGCGCGCCGGCGGTGACCCACACGCCGAGCACGGCGCGTTCCACCTGGCGTACGAGGGCTCCGCGCACGACACGATCCACCTCCACGGCCCGTTGATCGGCGACCAGATCCCCGCACCCGAGCAGCTCCAGTCCGGCGGCGGCGCGCGGATCGATGCCGGAAGCTTCGATGGCGCTGTCCGTGCGGTGAAGCACTACACCTTCGAAGGCGACGCCACGGCGCAGCGCTACTACTACGTGGCCCTCGACGCGGCCACGATCTACCTGGTCCGCGCCCGGGCGACGATCGAGCGCTGCCGGCTCGTGTTCGCGGCCGCCGACGCGCTGTGCGCGGCGCTACGGCCACGCTTCTGACCGGGCGGCACGAGCGTCAGTCGTCGCTCGAGACGTACTTCTTCACGTTGCGCTCGTGTTCCTCGGCGGTCTTCGCGAACGCGTGATTGCGCGAGTTCTTCGAGGTCGCCACGAAGAAGAAGTAGTCGCTGCCGTCCGGCGACAGCGTCGCCTCGATCGAGGCCTTGCCCGGGTTCGAGATCGGCCCCGGCGGCAGCCCCTCGTGCGCATACGTGTTGTACGGGTTGTCGGCGTCATCGAGCTGCGCGCGGTGCAGGCGGTCGCAGCCCATCGGCTTGGGCGGCGTGGCCTTGAGACACGGCTCGTTCCACGCGATGCAGGCGCCGGATTTCTGCACCGGGACCATGCAGCCGTAGCGGATGGTGGGATCGGTCTGCAGCTTGTGCGGCTTGAAGCTCGACGAGGTCAGGCGATTGATGAACACCTGGGCGATCCGCGGCCGCTCCGCCGGATCGACGGCCTCTTTTTCCACGATCGAGGCCATCGTGAGGATGTCGCGATCGGTCCAGCCGAGCTTGTCCTTGAGCTTGGCGGCGTCCTTCGGGTGCTTGGCGACCAGGGCGTTCCACACCTCCTGGTGGCGCTGGACGAGGCGCTCCATCACGGTCATCGGCTTCTCGCCGACGCGGAACTGATAGGTGTCGGGGAACAGGTAGCCGTCGACGGAGTCGCCGCTGATCGCGTGCTTCCCGAGGAACGCCTTGTCGCGGGCGATCGCCTCGAGCTCCTTGCCCGAGGCCACGCGCGCCCCATCGAGGATCTCGAAGTACTCGAGCATCGATTTGCCCTCGGGCAGCGTGACCTTGACCGTGACCTCCTTGACGCCCGCGACCAGGACCGCGAGGACCTCGCGCGGGGTGAGGTTGTCCTTGATCAGGTACTTCCCGGTCTTCACGTTGGTGGTGTCGCCTTCCCACATCGCGTACAGGCGGAACCAGGTCGGCTTCTCGATCACGCCCTTGTCGCTGAGCATCGACGCGACCGACGGGAACGACATGCCCGTCTTGATCTCGATCTCGACATCTCGCCCCGCGCCCGCATGGACCTCACCCGGGTAGGACAGCGCCCGGTGGATGAAGTACCCAGCGATCGCCGAGACCAGGATCAACGACCCCACCACGACGACCAGCGCGGTGCGGAACGATCGCTTCGACATCGAAGGTGGGACGTTACGACGAGCGACGCTGCAGGTCGAGCCAGCCCGTGAGGATCAGCGCTGCGGCCTGCTGGTCGATCACGCCCTTGCGCTTTTGCCGCGACAGATCGGCCTCCAGCAACACCCGGTTGGCCTCCGCCGTGGAGAACCGCTCGTCCTGCTCGTGCATCAGGATCTCGTCCGGGAGCACGGCCCTGACGGCCACCACCAGGTCACCGACCCGCTTCGCGCGGAGGCCGATGCGACCCGACAGCTCGTATGGAATTCCGACAACGACATCGGTGACCCTGTGCTCCACGCAGAGCGCCAGAATTGCCGCGCTGTCGCCAGAATTGCCGACACGCGCGAGCACGGTGAGCGGATGCGCCGCGATCCCTACCTCGTCGGTCAGGGCGACGCCGATCGTCTTGCTCCCGACGTCGAGGCCAAGTGCGCGCATGGTCGATGCCAGGTAGCACGAACCTCACACGCCGAAAAAAAAAAGGCCCTCCGAGGGGGGGCCAAGGAGGGCCGGGGCGCAGATCGCAGGGCTACTAGTTGCCTCAGGTGGTGGGGGAGACCAGCGGGATGAGGGGGGAGGGAACCACCGGTCATCCACCGAGTCGAAACGTTGACCCTGCGTCGCGCGTGTAGAACGTTTGGTTGTCATCCGAACCAGGCAGCCTTGGTTCCTATTCCTTGGAACCCTGGAGACCGTCTTCGGTTGCTTATTTCTATGAGCAGAATCGGTGCCATCTCGAAGCGAGCGCGATTCGGGATCTCGTCGACGAGGAAACCAGCGGTTACGGGGCTTCCACCGATGGATTCCACCCGCTGGGTGTCGGGCTGGCAACTGGTCCTGTCACCCCTGGTTCTCATGTGTGGCCAGTCTGGTGGCCACCCCCTGAGGTCGCTTCGTAGGTGATCGCGATTCAACGAGCGCACGGCAACCAGGCCGTAGCGCCCCGTCGGTTCCGGGTAATTGCGGGGTACCTTGCGCGGATGTCGGACGAGCCAGCCTCCCCAAAGCTCCAGGTTCAGATCGATGACGACATCGCCCAGGGGGTCTACTCGAACCTCGTGCTCCTCAATCACACGGAGAACGAGTTCGTCCTGGACTTCGCGTTCATCCAGCCGAGCAACGGCCGCGCGAAGGTTCGCACCCGCGTGATCTCCTCACCGCGCCACACCAAGCGGCTGCTCGCTGCGCTGCAGAAGAACCTCGAGCGCTATGAAGAGCGGTTCGGCACGATCGAGACCAGCGCGGACGACGAGCCAGTGTTTCACTGAGCCGACGGCGTGACGGATCCGGACCGAGCGCGCCTCAGCCCGACCGAGGCCCTGCAGGCCCTACCCTGCGGCTGCTGCAGGCGCGGCCCCGCAGCGGGGGACGCCGGGAGAAGCCGGGAGAAGCCGGGTGAAGCCGGGTGAACGAGTAGGATGAAGGCGTGGCGGATGTCGACGTGACGGTCGAGCTCGAGCCGCCGGCGCGGCCGAGCCAGGAGCAGACGCTCGGCAAGTACACCGGCCTTCGCAAGATCGGCGAGGGCGGCCAGGGCACCGTGTATGCAGCGTACGACCCGACGCTCGACCGCGCCGTCGCGCTCAAGGTTCTGGCGCGCTCCGCGGCCGCCGCGCGCACCCGCTTTCTGCGCGAGGCGCGCTCGCTCGCTCGGGTCGAGCATCCGAACGTGGTGCGCGTCTACGAGGTCGAGACCATCGGCGGGATCGACTTCATCGTGATGGAGCTCCTCGACGGCGAGACGCTCCGAGCGTGGATCGCGGCGCCACGCCGTCGCCCGGTCCAGATCCTCGCGGCCTTCCTCGCGGTGGCACGTGGGCTCGTGGCCGTCCACGACGCCGGCCTCGTGCATCGCGACGTCAAACCCGACAACGTGATCTGCACGGCCGACGGCCGGTTCGTGCTGGTCGATTTCGGCCTCGCGCGTACGGTCGACGACGGTGACGACGCTCCGGAGCCATCGTCGTCGCCGGATGCGACCCAGCTCGGCGATCTCAAGGGCACGCCGGCGTACATGGCGCCCGAGCAGCTCGCGGGCTCCGCGGCGGGACCCGCCGCCGATCAGTTCGCGCTGTGCGTCTCGATCTGGGAGGCGCTCGCGGGCCGCCGCCCGTTCGGCGAGACGCTCGACGAGCGCCGTCGCGACGCCGCGGAGCGTCCGTGCGCGATCGTGCTCCCGCAGGGCTCGATCCCGCGGGTGATCGGCGGGGTGCTCCGCCGGGGCCTGGCCGGGCCTCCGGCCGACCGCTGGCCCTCGATTGCGGTGCTCGCCCGCCGGCTGCGCCGCGCGATCGCGATCCGGCGCGGCGCGCCCTGGGCCGGGCTCGCACTCGGCGTGCTGGCCGCGAGCCTGTGGCTCCTCCGTCCCGATCGCACGGCGGCGATCATCGCCGCGGATCCAGGCTGCCTCGAGCTCGAGCATGATCTCGACGTCATCGATCACGAGATCGCCGCCCTCGATCCCACGCGCCTCGAGCGCCGCGCCGCCCGCGACGATCTCCGCTTCCACGCCACGCGCCTGACCGTGGCGATCGCAGGCACGTGTCATCGGCCCCTCGAGCAGCTGCGCCTGGCGCCTGCCGATCCTCAGCATGCCGTCCGGACCACCTGTCTCGCCGCATCGATCGACGACCTCTCCGTCGCGACGTCGCTGGTCACGCGGCTGCCGCCGGACTCCGCCACGCAGCTCCAGCCGCCCGAGCAGATCGCACCACCCGCGGCGTGCGAGGGAGAGCGCCCTGCCCGTCGCGTCCGGATCGCGCGCCCCACGCTCGCGCGCCTGCGAGGCGCCGAGGTCGCGCTCGCGTCCTCCGACCCCGCGGATCTCGGCGATCCGTGCGCGCGTGCGATCGCCGATCCCGAGGACAACGCGGTCTGGGCCCGCGCCGCCGAGCAGCGCTACGACGCGGCCATGCAGTGCGGGGACGAGACCCTGATCGCGCGCACCGCGGTGGAGATCCCGTACGCGTTCTACATCGCCGGCGCCGAGCAGCCCGCCGTCTACTACACGACGCGCGCCCGCGCCGAGAGTGCGACCGCTCGCGCTCCGACCGCGAGCCTCGGCATCCCGCTCCAGATCTTCGCCGCACGTGATGCCTGGGATGATCGCGACTACCATCTCGCCTGCGTCGGGGCGCTCACCGCGCACACGACGCTCGTCGCCGAGCGCGCGTGGTCGTATCACGAGGTCGTCCTCGCAGCCGTCGGGAAGTTCTGCGCGGAGCTCCCCGAGGATACGGCGCGTGCCCGCACCGCGCTCGCCGGCGTCACCGATCCGGCGGGGCGGCTCGCTCTCGCCGAGCGGGCCTGGCCCTCGGGCGAGATCGGGCTGCGGCGTCTCGGCTACCTCGCCTGGCGAAGTGGTGCGCTCGCGTCGGTGCGCGCGATCGAGAAGCTGATCGAGCAGGCGACCGCGCAGGCGACCGCGCAGGCGCGACCGACGGGCGCCGCGGCGCCATCGCTCCGGGTGCGCGTCGTGGATCCGCAGGGTCACCCCGCCGCGAACGTCGTGATCGACCTCGTCGAACCGCAGGCGATGCTCGACGCGCTCCATCCCCTCATGCTGTCGGGCGTTCGCAGCGCCACCACGGACGCGGCCGGGACCGCGACGATCACGGCGGCCGCCGCCGGCTGGATCCTGGTCGCTCATCGAGGGGATCACGAGGCCTCGTCGCCACGCGCCATGACACAGGCAGATCTCGAGACCCCACCCACCCTGCGCCTGGCCGAGACGGTGGTGCTCTCGGGGCGGATCGGTGGCGAGCTCCACGGCCTGCAGGCGTGGGTCGTCGCCGGCGCGCGCCTGCCCGGCGACGAGCCGATCGGTGGCGGCCCCACCGTGGGGACCTGGGTCGGCGTCGCGCGCGTCCTCCCCGATGCGACCTGGAAGGTGAGGCTCCCACTCGGGCGCTACCAGCTGAATGTTCGTCTCGCGACCCGGATCGGCCCGCTCGCGGGGTGGCAACCCGGCGAGCGATCCAGCGGCCTGACCTTGCACGCTCCCGGCGGCACCGCGCGCCGGGTCGAGATCCGGAGCGACACCAGCGACGTCGTCGAGTTCAAGCTGTGGATCTTCGAAGGAGCGGTCACGGGCACGACGGCCACGGCGCTGATCGCCGATGCGGCGACGCGCAAGGTCGGCTTCCGCTATGCGGAGACCTTGTTCGATCGGCGTGGCCGGAGCGGCCACTATGATCAGTTCTACCCCGTGGACATTCCCGCCGGCGGCACGCTCTGCGTCTCCGTCATGCTCCCGGGCGACGACTGGGCACAGATCCACGGGCGACCGGCGCGCTGCACGCGCGTCGCCGACGAACCGACCGTGGTGATCGACGGTCCACCGGTTCGGTGATCACTCGAACGACCGCGGATCGAGCGCGAACTTCGCGATCCAGCGCTGGACCTGGCGCCGATCCTTGTCCATCTCGCGGGCGACCGCGCTGATGTTGCCGCGATGCCGCTCGAGCAGCTCGCGCAGCCGGCCCTCGAGCGCATCGCTCCCACGCTCGGGCACGATCCGCGCGGTGCGGATCGCCTCGGGGAGGTGCTCGAGGCCCACCGGCCGCTTGCCGGCGAGCACCGACGAGGCGCCGACCACCTGCTCGAGCTCGCGCACGTTGAGCGGCCACGAGTACGAGAGGAGCTGGCGCGCGGCCGCCGGAGCGAAGCCAGGGTGACCGCCCGGCGCGAGGCCGGGGATGCGGGGGATCAGCCGCGTGAGCAAGAGGCCGAGATCCGCGGTGCGCTCCGACAGCGGAGGGAGAGAGATCCGGAACCCGGCGAGGCGGGCGAGGAGATCCGCGCGGAACAGCTCGCGGCGGACCAGATCATCGAGATCGCGGTGGGTGGCGGCGATCACACGCAGGTCGACGGGGATCGTCTGCGTGCTTCCGACCGGGGTGACCTCGCGCTCCTGGAGAACACGCAGCAGGGCTCCCTGCGCGGGGAGCGGGAGGTCCCCGATCTCGTCGAGGAACAAGGTCCCGCGATCGGAGGTCTGCACCCACCCGGCGCGATCGTTGGCCGCGCCCGAGAACGCGCCCTTCTTGACGCCGAACAGCTCGCTCTCGACGAGGTTCGCGGGGATCGCGGCGCAGTTGACGGCTGCGAACGCGCCGGTGCGCCCGGACGCCGCGTGGATCGCCCGCGCGAGGACCTCTTTGCCGGTCCCGCTCGCGCCGTGGATCACGATCGTCATCAGCGAGCCCGCCACGCGCTCGAGCTGTGCGAGGAGCTCCGCGAACGCCACATCGATCGTCGGGATCCCGAGATGTGCGGGCGCATTCACGAGCTCGAGATCCAGCGTGTCGTCGGGCGGAGTGTCGGCGACGATCCGGAAGAACGAGGAGCCGAGCTCGATCAGCGCGCCCGGCTGCAGCAAGATCTCGGTCGCACGCTCGCCATCCACGAACGAGCCGTTCTTCGATCCCACGTCGCGGAGCGTCCACGTGCCGAAGCCGCGCTCGAGCACCGCATGGGCCGAGGACAGCGACGAGTCCGGGAGCTCGACGCGGAGCGTGCCCTCGGTGCGCGCGACCTGTCGCGTGCCACCGCGGCCGATCGCGATCCGCTCGAGGCCGTCGAGCAGGTGACGGCTCCCGCTCGCCTCGGGTCGCGAGGCGTCGAGGATCATGACCAGCGCGGGCCGGAGCCGCGGGCCGCGTCGGGCCTCGCCACTCTCGAGCGTCCGGGTCTCAAGCGGTCGGCCCACGCCCTGTCAGCGTACCACTGCCCGTGCGACGACCGCGCAGGGGTGCGTGCGACATCGGCTCGCACACCCTCCGCGTTCCCTTGCAATTCAAGCATGTTGCGGTCGCCCGCGGTGGCACCTGCCTTGCGATTGAGCTGGTTCACCATGACCAAGCTGCTCACCATCGCCCTCCTCGCCTCCCTGGCCTCGTTCACCGCGTGCGTCGTCGGCGACGCGCCCGACGGGGGCGATGACGACACGACGACCACACCGACCACCCCGACCTCCCCGACCCCGACCTCTCCGGGCACCCCGACCTCCCCGGGCGGTGGTTCTGGTTCTGGCTCGCCGACGACGACCGCCCCGACCAGCTGCCCGGGCCACACCGCACCGATCATCATCACCGGATCGACGCAGGCCGAGGTCGATGGCCACGTGTTCGAGCTGCCGAGTGGGTGCGGCCTGTTCTTCGATGACAACAACGACGGGATCATCGACGCCGCCGATACCAACTGCGACTGCGCGATCGAGTGCAAGCGCGGTGCGAACGGCGGCGGCGCCGGCGGCGGGCTCGGCGGCTGGATCTGTCAGTAGGACCGCAAGCGGGCTCGGCTTCGACGAACGCCACCGGACCGGTGTGCCCGATCAGGCGACCGCGGGCTCGGTGATCTCGACGGTCCCGCGCTCGAGGTCCATGATCGTCCGCGCGCCGAAGGGCACGGCCTCGTTCAGGGCTCCGTGCCCGAACGGCGCACCGACCGCGAGCGGGATCCCGTGGAGCCGCTCGATCACCACGTCGAGTGCGGCGCGCGCCGGATCGCGGCCGCCGCTCGGCGGGCTCGGATCCTCGCAGCGCGTGAGCTCGCCGAGGATCGCGCCCTCGAGCTTCGCGAGCGCGCCGGTCAGCTTGAGCTGGGTCAGATAACGATCGATCTCGTACGGCCGCTCGCCCACTTCCTCGAGAGCGAGCAGCGCGCCGTCGAGCGGCAAGGCCCATGGTGTCCCCACGAGCATCGACGCCATCGTCAGGTTCGCGGTGATCAGGGGCCCGATGTGCGTGCCCGTCCCGTGCGTCGCGAGCGTCCACGGCCGCATGCCCACCGCGCGCGGGTTGGTCAGCAGCCCGATCAGATGAGAGATCTGCCCCTCGGGGAGATCCTCGAGCTGCACGATCATCGGGCCGTGGATCCCGCGCACCCCGGCCGCGACGTGAGCCCACGCCAGCAGCGCCGTCGCATCGGAGAACCCGACGATCGGCTTGGGATCTGCGCGCAGCAGCGCGGGATCGACGCGATCGAGGATCCGCATCAGCCCGTAGCCACCGCGCGCGAGGATGATCGCTCGGATGTCCGGGTCCGCGATCATCTGGGTGAGCTCCGCGGCCCGCTGATCATCTGACGCCGCGAGATAGCTCGGCACGCCGGCCGCGCGAGGCTCGCTGAGGGTGGGGGCGAGCTCGATCCGGAACACATCGCCCAGCCGCGCGAGGCCGCGCTGCAACCGGACCGCGTTGACGGGCCCGGCCGGCGCGCAGATGCCGAGCGTCTGCCCGCGCTCGATCCGGGGCGGGATGACGGCGCTCACCTGCGCTTGCGCTTCTTCTTGCCCTGTCCGCCGCCGGGCTTCTTGTCATCGCCGCCGCTGCTGTCGTCGTCGACGGCCGGGAACGCGCCGCTGCCACCGAAATCGAGGCCGAGCGCCGACGGATCGATCGCATCCATCACGGTGGTCGACCGGCCGTCGTCGACGACCTCGTGCTCGCCCGTGGTGCGAACGAGCTGCTCGATCTCGCCGCTCTTGCGCGTCAGCGACTCGAGGAGCTCCTGATCGATCGCCGGCATCACCATCGTCGCCTTCGACTCGGGCAGCGCGGCGACCACGGGCAGCACGGCGATCTCGGCGAGCACGGGGATCACGTCGGTGGTCGCCTGGATTGGCTCGGGGGTCGCCTGGATTGGCTCGGGGATCGTGTGCGTGCGTGGGCGCACGGTGACCTGCGAAGACGTGCGAGCCACGGCCGGTGCGGTGGGCTTGACCTCCTCGGGATACGTGACGCGCGCCCGCCACCACGACTCGGTCGCCTCGCCCGCGAGCTTGGGCGCCACCGTCATCCCGGGGGGATTGTCCGATCCACCGACCTGCTCGTGGATCGACGTCACCGTGGCCTCGACCTGGACGCCCTCGTCGGTCGCGATCAGGATCGACGTCCCGACCGGCATCGGCGCGGGCGTCTCGAGGTAACCGGTGCTCGGCCGAACCTGGGTCAGCTTCACGCGGCGCCCGAGCGACAGCCCGCGATAGGTGAGGTCGACGAAGCTCTCGATCATCAGCGACGACGGTACAACGACGGAGGCCTTAGTGCGAGACTCCGCGCGTGGGCCTCATCGACCGTCTTCGCGCCCTGCGCCCCAAAGGCAGCACGCCCGACGACGATCTCGACGGCCGCACCCAGGCGCTCGTGGTCCGCGGCAACGAGTTCGGCTACGACCCGTTCGGGCTGTCACGCGATTCGTTCAAGGGCGCCGCGCGGGTCGCGCGCTGGTTGTACCGCCACTACTTCCGCGCCAAGGCCTTCGGGATCGAGAACATCCCCGCCAGCGGGCGCGTGCTGTTCGTCTCGAATCACTCGGGTCAGCTGCCGTTCGACGGCCTCGTGATCGGTGCGGCGACGTTCCTCGAGCCGCCGCAGCCGCGGCTCGTGCGCTCGATGGTCGAGTACTTCGTGCCGACCGTGCCGTTCGCGTCGTACCTGTTCGCGCGCTGGGGCCAGATCACGGGGACGCCCGAGAACTGCCGCCGCTTGCTCGCCTCCGAGGAGTGCGTGCTGGTGTTCCCCGAGGGCGCGCGCGGGATCTCCAAGGACTTCTCCAGGCGCTATCAGCTCGCGGAGTTCGGCAAGGGCTTCATGCGGCTCGCGCTGGAGATGCAGGCCCCGATCATCCCGATCGCGGTGATCGGCGCCGAGGAGCAAGCGCCGGCGATCAACCTGCCGGCGCTGGCCAAGCTCCTGCGCGTGCCCTCGTTCCCGATCGTCCCCTATCCGCCGTTCGTGCCGCTGGTGCCGCTGCCGGTGAAGTACCGCGTGTACTTCGGCGAACCGATGACGTTCGCGGGCGATCCCGATGACGACGACGAGGTCCTCGACGACAAGGTCAAGACCGTCAAACACCGGATCCAGTCGATGATCCACGTGGGGCTCCGTGAGCGAGAACACGTCTTCTGGTGATCCTCCCCGCGCCGCGCGCCTGGCGACGCGCGCGACGTCGACCCGCAAGGTCGTGATCACTGGCATCTCGGGCCGGCTCGGCCGGATCGTCGCGCGCCGGCTCCACCACGATCTCAACTGGCAGATCGTCGGCCTCGATCGCCGGCCGATGCCGGGGCGCCCGAAGGACATCGAGCACCATCAGGTCGACCTGCGCAGCAAGAAGGCGCGCGACCTCTTCCGGGCCGGAGACGTCGACGCGTTGATCCACCTGGGCGTGATGCACGACCCGCGTGCGCGGCCCGCCGAGCTGTACTCGTGGAACATCACCGGCACCACGAAGCTCCTCGAGTACTGCCAGGCCTATCACGTGCCCAAGGTCGTGCTGCTGTCGAGCGCGAACGTCTACGGCCCCCGCCCGGACAACCCGCAGTTCCTGACCGAAGACGCACCGCTCCTGGCCGCGCAGCGGTTCCCACAGATGCGCGACCTGGTCGAGATCGATCACCTGGTCTCGACGTTCCTGTGGCGCGCGCGCGAGGTCGAGACCGTGATCCTGCGGCCGGTCCACATCGTGGGCCCGGTCCACAACGCGCCCTCGAACTACTTGCGGATCGAGCGGCCGCCGACCCTGCTCGGCTTCGATCCGATGGTGCAGCTGATCCACTACCAGGACATCGCGGAGTCCGTGGTCGCCGCTCTCGAGCCCGGACGGCGCGGCATCTACAACATCGTGGGACCGGGAGAGGTCCCGCTGTCCGCGGTGCTGCAGGAGCTCGGCCGCACCCCGCGGGCGATCCCCCATCCGATGGCGCGCCCGCTCCTGTCACTCGCGTTCCGGCTCGGGCTGTCGAGCTTTCCGGTGGCGGAGCTCGATTTCATCCGCTACGTCTGCATGGTCGATGGGAGACGCGCGACCGCGGAGCTCGGCTTTCGCCCGCAGTACGGGCTGCGGGACACCATCCATGCGGTCGACGAGACCGTGTGATGCAGCACGCGATCCCGGTGGTTTCCCCGGGGAATTGCCGGGTCGTGCCGTGGCGCCGCGATACACAGGCTGTGAACGCCAGGCCACACCTGGCGGGAGCGGCCCCCTGTGCGCCAGGTCTCAGCAGGAGCGCCAATCAGGCAGCCAGATCTGGCCAGACCGAGTCAGAGGCCCTGGAGTGGCGATTTTCCGGGCATTTTTGTCCGGGTTTCGACGGCGCTTCCCAACAGATCGACCTCACGTGTCCAAACGTTCGAGCATTGTCCGCTAGTTCGATCCCGGTGCCTCGATGGCACGACCAATGCTTTCAGCTGCCAGTACCGCACGCCTCTCAAAGGAACTCCGACCCATGAAGCACCTGTCCCCACGCATCGTCCTGGCCTTCGCGACGGTCATTTCAGCCCTCACCCTGGGAGGCTGCGAGCTGTACTTCGGCGGCCACGATGGAGGCGGAGGCGGCGGTGGTGACCGCTGGACCTACTGCGCCAACGATGGCTACTACGTCTGCTCGGGCGATAACTGCGAGTGGGCCGGGCCGCGTTGCCCGGATGACCCGAACTACACCTGCGAGACCGACACCGATTGCGCTGCCGGCTGCTACTGCGCCAACGGCGTGTGTGAAGAGGCCGGGTTCTGCGGCAAGGACGGCCAGTGCCCGGACGGCTTCCACTGTGACATCGCCCGCTCGTCGTGCGTGCCCGATGGGTGCGCGACCTCCGCGGACTGCAACGCCGGCGAGTACTGCGACGCCGCGAGCGGCCAGTGCACCTCGAGCTGCACCTGCACCACCGACGCCCAGGCCCAGAGCCAGGGCTGGGGCTACTGCGACGAGACCCGCGGCACCTGCGAGCCGCCGCTCCCGAACGGCAGCTGCGGTGGCGCGGTCACCTGCAACCAGATCATGACGGTGTGCCCCGAGGGCCAGGTCGCCCTGGTCGCCAATGGCTGCTGGACCGGCGGCTGCGGCGCGCTCGCCAGCTGCGACGTGACCCCGGTCTGCAACTCGCTGCAGCACGAGGGTGACTGCCTCGGCCGCGCCGCGGACTGCACCACCGTCTACACCGGCATCAACTGCGTGAACGGTCAGGGCGGTACGTGCATGGCCGGCTCGACGGGCTGCACCTGCGCGAGCTTCGAGTACAACAGCTGCCGCCCCACCCCGGTGGGCGCGCCGCAGATGTCGTACCTCGGCGACGACGGTAGCTTCGTCGGCGTGTTCTCGGCGAACTGAACCGAACGGGTCGTGCGTGCTTGCGGGCTGCCTCGAAAGGGCGGCCCGCGACGCGTTTCGGGCGTAGATTCGGCCCATGGGGTTCCAGTTCGCCGAGACCATGGCCGGGACGATCGAGTGGGATGCGGCGCCCGGCGTCCAGCACCCGTTCAACTTCGTGGTCACCGCCGAGGCGGAGTCCACGCGTGAACACCTGAAGAGCGGCAAGGCCGTGCTCCGTGGAACGGTCACTGCCCCACCACGCGCGGATGCGGTGGAGGCCGAGGGGATCATCATCATCCGGCCGCTCGGCCAGCGGATCATCCGCTACGAGCTGCAGTTCGTGGGGGATGACGGCCGGGGCTACGAGCTGGTCGGCCAGAAGGACATCCGCTGGCTACACCCGCTCCGGACCTTCACGTACCTGCCGGCCGAGATCCTCGACGAGGACCACCGCCGGGTGGCGACCTGCAAGACGAGCTTTGACCTGCGGCACCACGGGTGGAGCTTCCTGCGCAGTTTCCGCCCGATCTGACAGGGGGTCTCGCCGGAGGACCTGTGCTAAGACCCCGACGGCATGGGCTTTCTACAGAAGATCTTCGGCAGCAAGAACCAGCGCGAGCTGAAGCGGTTGCAGCCGTACGTCGACCGCATCGCGAGCTACGAGTCGAAGATGAAGGCGAAGTCGGACGCCGAGCTGAAGGCGATGACCGGCGAGCTGAAGGAGCGGCTCGACAACGGCGCCGCGCTGATCAGCATCATGCCCGAGGCGTATGCCCTGGTCCGCGAGGCCGGCGTCCGCAAGCTCGGCATGCGGCACTACGACGTCCAGATGATCGGCGGCATGGTGCTCAACGACGGCAAGATCGCCGAGATGCGCACCGGCGAGGGCAAGACCCTGGTCGCCACGCTGCCCACGTACCTCAACGCGCTCACCGGCAAGGGCGTCCACGTGGTCACCGTCAATGACTACCTGGCCAAGCGCGATGCCGAATGGATGAGCCGCATCCACTCCTTCCTCGGGCTGACCACGGGCGTGATCGTCCATGGCCTCGAGGATCACGAGCGCCAGAAGAACTACAACTGCGACATCACCTACGGCCAGAACAACGAGTTCGGCTTCGACTACCTGCGCGACAACATGAAGACCTCGCCGGACCGCATGGTCCAGCGAGGCCTCAACTACGCGGTCGTCGACGAGGTTGACTCGATCCTGATCGACGAGGCCCGGACGCCGCTCATCATCTCCGGATCCGCCGAGGAGTCGGGAGAGCTGTACGTGAAGATCGATCGCATGATCCCGCGCCTCAAGCGCGAGGTCGACTACACCGTCGACGAGAAGGCGCACTCCGCCATGCTCACCGACGATGGCGTCGAGAAGATGCAGAGCCTCCTGGCCGTCGACAACCTGTACGACGCCCACAACATCCTGCTCGTCCACCACGTCAACCAGGCGCTCCGCGCGCACACGCTCTACAAGCGCAACGTCAACTACCTGATCGATCAAGGCAAGGTCGTGATCATCAGCGAGGACACCGGCCGCGCGATGCCGGGCCGGCGCTGGAGCGATGGCCTGCATCAGGCGATCGAGGCCAAGGAAGGCGTGACGATCGAGGAGGAGAACCAGACCCTCGCCACGGTCACGTTCCAGAACTACTTCCGCCTCTACAAGAAGCTCTCCGGCATGACCGGCACCGCCGACACCGAGGCGCAGGAGCTCCACCAGATCTACAAGCTCGAGGTCGTGGTGATCCCCACGAACCGCCCGATGGTCCGCAAGGATCACGCGGACCTCGTCTACAAGAACGAGGCCGGCAAGTTCCGCGCGGTCGTGACCGACGTCGAGGACTGCTACCAGCGCGGCCAGCCCGTGCTGGTCGGCACGGTCTCGGTCGAGAAGTCCGAGGTCGTGGCGAATCTGCTGAAGGCCAAGGGCCTGCCGTTCAACGTGCTGAACGCCAAGCAGCACCAGCGAGAGGCCTCGATCGTCGCGCAGGCCGGTCGCAAGGGCGCGATCACGATCGCCACCAACATGGCCGGTCGTGGCACCGACATCGTGCTCGGCGGCAACGCGGATGCGATGGCGAAGGATGCGCTCGCCGAGGAGAAGGCGCAGCTCGCCCCCACCGTCGAGCAGGCGGAGGCCGCCGACGGCGGCGCCGAGGGCGAGGGCAGCGATCCGTATCGCGGCTCGAGCGTGCCGAGCTTCGACGAGGACAAGCGCCTCGTCGAGCTGGTCGCGAAGTTCAAGTCCGAGTGCGAGGCCGAGCGCGAGGTCGTGCTCGCCGCGGGTGGGCTCAAGATCGTGGGCACCGAGCGCCATGAATCGCGCCGCATCGACAACCAGCTGCGTGGTCGCTCCGGTCGTCAGGGCGATCCGGGCAGCTCGCGGTTCTACCTGTCGCTCCAGGATGACCTGCTGCGGATCTTCGGCCTCGATCGGATGACCGGCCTCATGGAGCGCCTGGGCCTCGAGGAGGACGTGCCGATCGAGTCGCCGATGGTGACGCGGTCGATCGAGGGCGCGCAGAAGAAGGTGGAAGGTCGCAACTTCGATCAGCGCAAGAACGTCCTCGAGTACGACGACGTGATGAACCAGCAGCGCAAGACGATCTATGCGCTGCGCCGCCAGGTCCTCGATGGCCGTTACCACCGCGAGCCCACCGAGGAGGAGCAGGCACAGGGCGTGGTCCCCGAGCCGGTGACCTCGAGCGGTGACTGGACCGTCGAGCTCCTGACCCCGGAGATCAAGCCGAAGCTCGAGGAGCTGATCAAGGTCGTCAAGGAGAAGGTCACGGAGCGCGATGCGGCGGTCGCCGCGGGCGCACCGGTCTCCGATCCGCGCCCGGGCTGGCGCGTGCTCCGGTTCGAGATCTGGCGTCAGTTCGGCGCGCTGCTCGATCTCGAGAAGCGCTACGAGGGCGAGGCCCAGGCGCTGGTCGACTACGCGGTCGAGGCCGTGGTCGCCTCCCAGATCCAGCAGCGCGAGCGGCTCTACGATCTCGCGGACGCCCGGATGTCAGGCGTGATCGAGACCGCACTGTCGGCCGACAAGTCCGATGACGAGTGGGACTGGGACGAGCTGGAGGACGCGCTCCAGGAGCAGTTCAACATGCAGTTCGACATCAATCCGGGCACGCCGGATGAGGTCGCGACGCAGATCTGGCCGAAGATCGAGGAGCAGCTCGCCAAGCGCGAGAAGGAGCTCGGGCGGCCGTGGCTCCTGTACTTCCAGCGCACGTTCTGGCTCGAGGAGATCGATCAGCAGTGGATCGAGCACCTGAAGACCATGGATGCCCTGCGCGAAGGCATCGGCCTCCAGGGCTATGGCCAGAAGGATCCGAAGAAGGAGTACAAGCGGATCGGCTTCGACATGTTCGCGGAGATGATGGGCCGCATCCAGGAGCACACCGTCACCAAGGTGTTCCGGGTCCACATCCAGCGGGAGGAGGACGTGGTCCCCGCCGTGAAGGAGAAGCAGCGCGAGATGGCCGAGCGCGGCGTCGAGGGCAAGTCCGAGGACGAAGGGGCCGAGGGCGATGCGCAGGCGGGTGGGCAGCAGCGCCGCCCCCGCGGTGGACGCCCCTCGCAGGCCGGCCAGGCGCGCGCCGACGGTGCTGATCCCAAGGGCGAGACGGTCCGCCGCGAGAAGCCCAAGGTGGGCCGCAACGATCCGTGCCCGTGCGGATCCGGCAAGAAGTACAAGAAGTGCCACGGCAAGGACGAAGAGGCCGCGGCCTCCGAGTGACGCGGTCGGCCCGTGCGCGGTCTCGGGGCGTTGTGGTCCCAGGGCGGGCCGTGGTCGTTCGGGGTGCGCTGCTCCTGGTCGTCGGCCTGACCGGCTGTGAGAAGGCGACCCCGCCCGCCAAGGCGGATCCGTACGCGAGCCGGGTGCCAGTGCACGGCGCGCTGGTCAGGGCGTGCGGGCTAACGGGCACCGGTCCGAGCTGCGTGTTCGTGATCTTCGACGCCGATGCCCACCAGCTGCGGTTCCAGCCGTGGGGGGCGATGAACGACGTCGTGACCAAGAGCAAGTCGCTGACTCCCGCGCGTAGCGACGCGCTGTTCGGGTTCGCCCGGCGCGTGCTCGACACCGGCACGCCCCTGGCGGCAGACGTCACGGACTTCAGCCTGCACCTGTCGATCTCCGATGGCGCACGGTCCATGTTCGTCGAGGTGGGCGGCCCGTTCACCGACGTGGCGGCGAACGAGCTCGTCAGCGGCCTGATCGCCGAGACCGAGTGACGGCGCGACGCGTCACGCGATCTCGGGCGCCGCTGGATGGAATTTCAGCGAGCGCGAGCGGATACTGCGCTCCATCCACATGCGCATCGGCGTCCCCAAAGAGATCAAGACCCAAGAATTCCGCGTCGGCATGACCCCCTCGGGCGTGGCGATCCTGACCGCCCGCGGGCACACCGTCCTCGTCGAGCAGGGCGCCGGCCTCGGCTCCTCGATCACCGACGAGGCCTTCACCAAGGCGGGCGCCAAGATCGTCGCCACCCCCCAGGAGATCTGGGCGGCCGACATGGTCGTGAAGGTCAAGGAGCCGATCGCGCCCGAGTTCGCGCTGATGCGGAAGGACCTGCTCCTGTTCACGTACCTCCACCTCGCGGCAGCGCACGAGCTCGGCAAGGAGCTCCTGAACCGCGGCGTCAACGGTGTGGCGTACGAGACCATCGAGCCGTCGCCCGGTGACCTCCCGCTGCTGACGCCGATGTCGGCGGTCGCGGGTCGCATGAGCGTCCAGGCCGGCGCGACCTACCTCGAGCGCGAGCGCGGCGGCAAGGGCGTCCTCCTCGGCGGCGTGCCGGGCGTCAAGCGTGGCCGGGTCACCGTGATCGGTGCCGGCGTCGTCGGCTCGAACGCAGTCAAGATGGCCGTCGGTCTCGGCGCCAACGTCACGGTGCTCGACGTCAATCTGAAGACGCTCGCGTACCTCGATGACATCTATGCGGGCCGCGTGTCGACCCAGTTCTCCGATCCGATCAGCATCGAGCGCGCCGTGATCGAGAGCGATCTCGTGGTCGGCGCGGTGCTCCTGCCCGGCGCCCGCGCGCCGCGCCTGGTCACCGAGGCGATGCTGAAGCAGATGGAGCCCGGCTCGGTGATCGTCGACGTGTCGATCGATCAGGGCGGCTGCGTCGAGACCGCCCGCCCGACCTATCACGACAACCCGACCTACGTGGTCCACGACGTCATCCACTACATGGTGGCCAACATGCCGGGCGCCGTGCCCCGTACGTCGACCTACGCGCTGACCAACGCGACCATCAAGTATGTGGTCAAGCTCGCCGACCTCGGCCTCGAGAAGGCGATTTCGGACACCCCGCACATCGTGAGCGGCCTCAACACGTACAAGGGCACCGTCCCGCACCCGGCGGTCGCCGAGGCGCTCGGCGTGGCCCACACGGCGTTCCGCAGCTAGCGCAGATCACGTTGACATTGACTTGAACCTGAACCTGAACGCCACCTTGGACGTCGTCGTGGACCGCGAGACGTAGAACGCGGACTACGTAATGGCGCCTACGCCTACGTCGAAGGTGTCGTTTAGGTTCGAGTTGATGTCGACGTCCAAGTCAATGTTCCGTTCTCTGCTCCCCGGCATTTCAGGTACTTGCGCTGGAGGTTGGGAAATGCGCCCGGTCCCGATTTTTGGGAACAAGTACGCTGGCGGGACAGGTAGATACCCACACATGCAGCCAGCTCGCGAGAAGCGCGCGGAGTTCGAGCGCCAGGCGCTCGTCCACACCGACGCGCTCTATGGCGCGGCCTACCGGCTGACCCGCAACCCGCGGGACGCCGAGGACCTGGTCCAGGACTCGCTACTACGGGCGTACCGGTTCTGGGACTCGTTCGAGCAGGACTCCAACTGCAAGGCGTGGCTGCTCCGCATCGTCACCAACACGTTCATCAACGAGTACCAGCGCAAGAAGCGCAGCCGCGAGGTGCTCGACGCCGCGACCGCGGAGCAGGACACCACCGATGGTGTGCTGGTCCACGCGGAGTCGACCGATCGGCAATCGCCCGAGCGGATGTTGCTCGACCGGAGCGTCTCGGATGACGTGCAACGCGCGCTCGACGCGCTCCCCGATGACTTCCGCACGGCCGTGGTGCTGTGTGACGTGCAGGGGCTCTCGTACAAGGAGATCGCCGAGATCATGTCGACCCCCGTCGGCACGGTGATGAGCCGGCTGTTCCGCGGGCGCAAGCTCCTGGCGGCCGCGCTGCGCGAGTTCGCGATGACCCAGGGCTATGTCCGCGAGACCAAGCCCGAGACCCGGCCCGACGACGGGCCGAACAACACGCTCGATCTCGAAACGTACCGCGCCCAGAAGAAGACCGCGCGGGAGGGAACCTAGATGAGTCTGTGTCAGAGCATCGACACCTTGGCGATGGCCTACCTCGACGACGAGCTCGCCGCGGAGGAGCGGCGCGAGCTCGAGCTGCACCTCGGCGAGTGCGGCGAGTGCAAGCAGCACCTCGAGGGCGAACGCTCCGAGCTCCAGATACTGCGGACGGCGCTCGCGCCCCCACCTGCCCCCGATCTCGTCAAGGCGAAGATCACCCGCGCCCTCGACGACGAGGATCAGCGGAGCGCGGGTACCGCCCGCCAGGCCGCACGCTCGCGGCTCGGCCGGTGGCTCCTGCCCGGCTCGGCCCTCGCGGCCGCCGCCGCCGCGCTGTTCGTGTTCGTGGGCGTCGGGTTCAAGCAGCCGGCGAGCACGCAGGCGACGATGGCCAACGAGGTGGTGCGCCAGCAGACCCGCTCGCTGCCCCTCGAGGTCCAGGGCGCCAGCACGGGCACCTGGCTGAAGCAGCACTTCGCCGCCGTGGATCCGCCCCAGTTCACCGAGCCGGGGATCGAGCTGATCGGCGCCCGGGCGACCGCGGTCGCGGGCCACGATGCCGCCCTCCTCCGCTACCTGGTCAACGTCGGCGTCAACCGGGTGTCCCTGACCACCGTGCTGATCGCCGACATGCGGGGGGACGAGCTGTCGAACGGCCGCGAGGTCCAGATCGGCGGCCTCACGCTGCGCGTCCACGACGCCGACGGGCAGCCCGCGGTGAGCTACATCGACGACAACCACGTCGGCTACGTGTTCACCTCCGAGCGGATGTCGATCAAGGAGCTACTCGAGCTCGTGGTCACGTCGGACTTGATCGCGCGCTCGCAACAACAGATCCGCTAGGTCGGGTATCATGCGCTCGGGGCATGAACCGACGCATCCTG
>JAYVRN010000158.1:0-2332 GCA_043776275.1 Myxococcales bacterium
GGCACCGTGCTCGCGGTGGTGCCGCCCGGTGATCGGTCGTGCCCGATGCCGAACGGGACGCACCTCGTGCTCCAGGTCATGATGGCCGGCCAGGCGTACCGCATGGTGACCAACGTGCTCTCCGATCAGGGCCCACCGGACGTCTACAGCCGGACCGTCGACGCGCCGCTCGCAGGTGAAGCGTGGGCCGAGGGCTGGCACCCGGGCACGCCGCTCGACTACGTCACGACGTTGGCCGTCCACAGCGACTCGTTCACGTCCCACACGATGTCGGAGACCGTCGCGTTCGTGACCGATGCGATCGAGCTCGACACCCGGATCTCGGTGTTCGCCACCAGCAGCGGCGGCGCGAACGCGTCCGGTGCGCACCTCGTGCACCGCAACGTCCCGAACGCCGACGGCGCGATCGTGATCGGCCCCGACACCGCGAGCCCGCGCTACCTGCTGTTCCGGTTCGACGAGCAGACGTTCTGATAGGTCGCTGAGAGCCGCGAGGCATTCCGAGGTCAAGCCAGGCCCAGGCATACCCGTTGGTTACCCCTTTCGCGCCGCGGGACCTGAGAGCGTTGCGCGCATGAAGCGAAAGATCGCGGCAGAGCTGCTCGGCACGTTCTGGTTGGTGTTCGGCGGCTGCGGCGCTGCGATCCTCGCGGGCAAGGGCATCGGGCTCGGCGGGATCTCGCTCGCCTTCGGGCTGACCGTGCTGACGATGGCCTTCGCCGTCGGGCACATCTCCGGCGGCCACTTCAACCCCGCGGTGACGATCGGGTTGGTGGTCGCAGGGAAGCACCCCGCCAAGGACGCGGCGCCCTACATCTTCGCGCAGCTGGTCGGAGCGGTGCTCGCGGCGGCCGCGCTGGCCGTGATCGTCAAGTCCACGGGAGACGTGCCCCTTGGACAGTTCGCCGCCAACGCGTGGGGAGACGCCCAGGGCAACACGCTGTCGCTCGGCGGTGCCTTCCTCGTGGAGGCGCTGACGACGTTCGTGTTCCTGATGGTGATCCTCGGCGCGACCAGCAAGCGCGCACCCGCCGGGTTCGCGCCGATCGCGATCGGCTTGTGCCTCGCCCTGATCCACCTGATCACCATCCCGCTCACCAATACGTCGGTGAACCCGGCCCGCTCGACGAGCCAGGCGCTGTTCGCGGGCGGCGCGTATCTCGAGCAGCTGTGGCTGTTCTGGGTGGCCCCGATGGCCGGCGCCGCGATCGCGGGGGTGACGAGCAAGTTCCTCGAAGGCGAGGACTGATCGCTACTTCTTCTTCGCCGCGGCCTTCTTCTTCGGTGCGGCCTCCACCTCGGCCGCGGTCACCGCGTCGGCCGCGAGAGCGGGCTTGCGCTCGACCTCGGCGGTCTTGCTCATCCCGAGGCTCGCCTTCAGGGCCTCCATCAGATCGATCACCTTGCCGGCCGGCGCCTCGGGAGCGAGCGTGATCTCCTGGCCTTCGACCTTCTTGTTGATGAGGTCCATCATCCGCTCCGAGACCTCATCCTTGTAGCGCTCGGGGCTGAACGTCTCGCGTGCGATCTGCTGGATGATCTGCTTCGCGAGCCCGATCTCGGCGGGCTTGATCTCCGGGAGGTCCGGGATCGGGACCTCGGACCACGGCTTGACCTCCTGCGCATAGCGGAGCTGGTGGATGATCAGGCCGCTCTGGTACGGGCGCAGCGCCACGATGTACTGCTTGCCGCGCGCGGAGTAGCTCGCGATCCCGACGAGGCCGGTCTCGAGCATCGCGTCGTGGATCAGCTTGTAGGCGCGCTCACCGCCCTTGTCGGGGCCGAGGTAGTAGCTCTTCTCCACGAACAACGGATCCACGGCCGAGGCCGGGACGAACTCCTCGAGGGCGATGGTCTGGGTGGCCACCGCGTCCAGCGCCTTCAGCTCGTCCGCGGACAGGACCACGTACTGACCCTTGGCGTGCTCGTAGCCCTTGACGGTATGGTCCCGGTCGACCACCTCGTTGCACTTGGTACAGATGTACTGCTGCTTGAGACGGGCACCGTCCGCGTCGTGCAGCATGTTGAAGTGGATGTCCCCGGAGGACTCGTTCGTCGTGTAGAGCTTCGTCGGGATCGAGACGAGTCCAAATGAGATGGTGGCCGTACCGATGGACCGAGCGGGCATAGCGATAATTGTACCGGGCCAGCGTGAGTGATCCTAAAGACGAGGGACTGGACGCCTACCGCGCCAAGCGGACGGGGGGCGCCACACCTGAACCGATGGCCAGCACGCCGCCCCAGGCGAGTGGGCGCGGGCCGCGGATGTTCGTGGTGCACCAGCACGATGCCACCCGGATGCACTGGGACCTCCGGCTCGAGATCGATGGCG
>JAYVRN010000159.1:0-7596 GCA_043776275.1 Myxococcales bacterium
TGGGACCGGACGTGATGAGCTTGGGCATCATCCGCAGCGTGAACGTCAGGTCACCTGCGCGGCCGCTCGCGCCGCTCTTGAAGTGAAGCGCCGTATCAAAGGCGACCTCGGGCGCCGTCGGTGCCCGGTGAGCATCGATGGGATGCGCCGCGATCGGAGGTGACGGTTCGGCTGGGTGGCTCGTCCCCGAGTAGCAGCCTGCGCCGAGCACCCCGATCCAGATCAGCCTGTGCATGGGCCGATGGTAACCGGGCTAGCTCCAATGCCGCTCAGTTCGCGTTGACGTTGACTTGAACCCTGAACACGAACGCAACCTTGGACGTTGTCGTCGACACGTAGCGCAACCGCGCAACGGCCTGGACGCTCTCAGGGTATGCGGCACGGTTCTACACGCACGTTGGCGGCTCGACGATGGAGTCCGCAGCCGCACTGGACACGATGCGAGCAATGAAATGGGTCGACGAAGCGACCTACGCTCGCGGCATCGATCTGCTCGAAGCCATCGTCGCCATCGACGACGGCCAAGTCAACGTTCCTGATCTGAGCGGCATCGGGGTTAGCTCTTCTTCAGCGTCTTGCACGCGGCGAGGACGGCCGCGGCGCGATCCTTCTCGCCCTGCGTGGTCGTGCACTTGTACGTCTTGCCCCCGATCTCGCGGCGGACCTCGACGAAGTAGTTCGCACCCGCACCGCCCGTGTTGTCGAACGACAGCGCCCAGCCGTCGGCGAGCTTGTCCGCCTTGACGTTCTTCGGCGTGTACATGTCCGCGTCGGACTTCGCCTCGTCGAGGGTCTCCGGCTTCTCGGCGACCTCGATCTGCATCGCGCCGACCTCGGCACCGGTCAGCATGTGCCCCTCGCCCATCACCGCGTCACCGACGGTGACCTCACCCGGCACTTCGATGCTGAGCCCGAGCTTGGGCAGCTTGGTCGGGCCGGCCGACTCCGACGACTTGGCCGCACCGCCCTCCCCTTCCTTCTTCTTGCTGCACGCAGTGGTGGTGGCGAGGGACGCGATGGCGATGAACAGGAGCGAAGTGCGAATCATGGTGTTGATGTCCTCTGCCGCGCACTACATCACGTTCCGTGCCGGTTGCCCTCGGCGCAGATCCGCGAGGTTCGGCCGTAGCCCTGGGTGTGGACGGACCCACGCGGCCTGGCGGGCGGGCACGGCGGGACCCGGGTCATGCCGGTCAGCCGTGCGGGCTCTCACGGCGAGACCGAGGCCGCGCGACAGCCCACGCCCCCGCCGATCAGCGCGCGCTCGAACCCCGCCCGGCGGATCGCGTCGACCACCGTGACGAGCCGGTCCGCCGTGGCGCCGCCCTCGACGGCGAGGCCGAGGGTCGACGCACAGGTCTCCTTGCGACAGCGCTCCGCGAGCCGCGCCAGCAGGGCATCGATCGCCCTGGGCTCGGCGAGCGCCGCGTCGTCGGTGGTCGAGCCCACACACGCCGTGAGTCGATCACGCGTGACCTCGAGCGAGACGTCGAGCGCACCGATCGGATCGTGTGCGTCGCCCAGCGCGAACGTTGATCGCCCGACCCCGATCAGCACCGGCGGTGCGCCCCTGCGCTCGGTGGCGATCAACGTTGCATCTCCTTCGTACGCCCAGCCGAGCGCGAGCTCGAGCACGGTGCCCGGCGTCTCCGGACGGAGCAGGATCAGATAGGTCCGGTTCGCGGGCAGCGGCTCGGGCTCGCTCGCACCGAGCTCGAACGTCTGCCCTCCGTGAGACATCCCGAGCGCGGTCGTGGTGATCACCTCGTAGTTCGCAGGTGTCACGCGGAAGCGCTGCGCATCGCCGCGAGACAGATCGCAGGCGACCTCCGAGCCATCGAGCGTTGGGCTCAGCACGTGCAACCCGACGAACGCGCGGCGGAGGCACGCCTCGCTCGCTGGATCGCCGAGACCACCCACGCGTACGCCGCGCAGCTCGCCTCCAGGATCGAGCTCGAGGAGGATCCGCAGCGAGCCCGTGGGCGCCGGCGCAGGGAAACACGCGGCGACGCGATCGAGGCGCTGGCGGACGGCGGTCTCGGTGATCCGCGCGAGGATCGGTGCAACGGCGAGCGGCGTGCCGCCCGCGAGGGCGAACGGCGTCCATGGCGAGGTGGGCAGCTCGGGCACTGGCGCGCCCGAGGTCTCGAGCCCGCTCGTCGGAGCCGGTGTGGGCGAGCCCGGCCCCGGGCCGTCAAACGTGACGGGGTACGAGACGCGAACCGCGACACCGCCTGGTGGTGCGGGGAACCGAAGCCCGCTGACGACGCGGGTCACACACTGGCCGAGCTCAGGCGGGGTCCGGAGCCCGGGTGACACACCGAAGACGCGGCCGTCGCTCTCGATCGTGAACGAGACGTCCAGGCGCGCGGTCACCGATCCGGTCTTCGTCAGCTCGCGCTCGTAGCACGCACGCAGGCTGGGCAGCTGTGCACCGAGGACCCGAGCCAGCACGACGCGATCGAAGGCGCCGAGCATCGTCGCCGCGCCGAGCACCACTTGCGACCCGCGCGCGCTCTGCGGCGAGCGCTTCGCGCGCCGGAGCTGCAGCGTCTCGGCCTTGGTCAAGCCACCGAAGCTGACGCCGTCATCCGCGAGCACGGGGAGCGGGGTCGCGGACGTACAGTGCAGGAGCTGCAACCGTGGGCGCTGATCGCCTGGCACGGCGCTCCGCACATCGGTGCCTCCGCACGCCGCGAACACGGCGACGAGCACCGCCGGCCGAAGCGCGCGACCCATGCCACCATCATAGCGCGCGCGTCGCGGGCTGCCTCACAGCGGCGCGACGCAGATCTCGTAGATCACGGTCCACGTCCCCGGGTTCGCGAACGTCATCGGGCCCTCGAAGCAGCCATTGCCGACGCTGCGCGCGTTGATCTCGCCGATCGGGTTGCCGCTCTCGGCGAAGTCGACGTGCAGCACGTCGGGCGCCGCGAAGTACCACGAGCCATCCATGGTGGGCTCGTCCGTGATCGCCACGTTGCCGTTCGCTGCGAGCGTGGTGGCGAACCCCGAGATCGAGCTCGGAAACAGCTCGCACTCGAAGAACGACGTCAGCGCGGTCCCGGTGCAGTGTCGGTTGATCGCGCTGTACGCGCCCGCCAGCTGGGTCGCGATCGGCGTGGGGGTCGGCGTGATCGTGATCTGGTTGTTGTTGGGGTTCTGCTCGATCTGCGTCGTCGTGGTCGCGGACGCCGTGATCGCGAGTGGCGCCGTGCTGTACGGCAGCGAGAGATCGAATGCCACGTCGGTGAACCCACCGTTGCGCCCCACCGTCGCGAGGTTGCACGTCAACGACGTTCCGGCGAGCGTGCAGCGCCCGTCGCGCGCACCGAGCGTCCCGAGGATGTAGACCTGCGGGCTGGTGTGCGTGCGGGGCAGCGCGATCGTCAGCCGGACACTGGCGGCATTCGCGGTCCCGATGTTCGCGACGCGCACGGTGTAGTGCCCCACGTGGTCGACCTGGACGCTCGGCGTCGCCATCGTCACGTTGAGGTTGGGGTTGCTGGCGGCCATCGCGGGAGCGCTCGAGAACACGAGCGGGAACACCACGGGGAGGGCGAGGAGAGAGAGTTGCTTCATCTCCTCCATGGTTCGTACGCGCGGCCCCCACGACATCTCACACAGTCCTCACGCCCAGAACCCGACCGATCGCGAGGAGTTACGCGGTCAGCGCCCCTTCCACACCGGCTTGCGCTTCCCAAGGAAGGCGGCGATGCCCTCGGCGGCATCTTCGAGTGCGAGCACGCGCCCGAGCTCGGCCTGGAGGTAGCGGAGCTGCGGCTCGAACTCCATATCGGCCGAGCGATAGAACGCGTGGAGGCCGAGCGACATCGCCGCCGGGCTGCGATCTGCGAGCTCGAACGCGAGCGCCTTGGTGGCGTGCTCGAGATCCGCGGGCGGCACCACCTTGTTGATCAGGCCGCACGCCAGCGCCTCCGCCGCATCGAGTTTGCGCCCCGTGAGCATCATCTCGAGCGTCTTCTTGCGTCCGACCGACCGCGTGATCTCGGCAGTGATCATCATCGGCCACAGGCCCACGGCGATCTCCGTGGTTCCGAACGTCGCCGTATCTGCGGCCACCACCAGATCGCACGCCACCATCAGTCCGAGCCCGCCCGCGAGCGCCGGACCATTGACCATCGCGACGATCGGCTTGCCGAGATCATGCATCGCCACCAGCAGCTCGACGAGCGTGGCCGGCGGCAGCCCCCCGGGCGGCGCCTGCATCGCCGCGAGATCGCCGCCCGCGGAGAACACGGTCCCCGCGCCGGTGAGGACGACGACGCGCACGGTCGCATCTGCCCGGATCGCCGCGAGGGCGTGCAAGAGCTCGCCGCAGGTGACAGGTCCGATCGGGTTGCGCTTGTCGGGCCGGTTCAAGGTCAGCCGCGCGACCGGCCCCTGGTTCTCGACGAGGATCGTCGCGTACTCGGTCATCCTCGTTGTGTATCATCAGCGCCCTTCTCATGAAACCCGACGGCGCCTCCCGTGTCTCACCTGTCGTGAAGGTGACCCTCGTGATCGGTGTCGTCGGTGCGGCGATCCTGATCTGGATGCTGCGGCGCGATCACGATCCGGCGCCTGCGCAGCCGGAAGCCGACGAGAGCGGCAGCTCGAAGCCCGCCCACGGCGACAAGCCTCGGCCCCCGGCGCACGTGCAACGAGTCTCTCCGGCCGAGCGGATGCAGCTCGCCGACAAGATCCGCGACGCCCGCTCCGGTCGCGCCGCGATCTCGGCACCCGCCGGCCCGAGCCTGCCCGCGGCGCCGAGGCCGAGCTTGCCTCCGGGCCCCGGCCTGACCACGGATGACCCCGAGCAGTTCAAGACCACGATGCGCGCCGCGATGAAGGAGGTCATCCCGTTCCTCGCCGAGTGCTACGACAAGCACGGCACCGGCGTTCCCGACCAGATCAGCGTCGTCGCCAAGCTCTCCCTCACCGGAGATCCCGATGTCGGCACGCTGATCGACACGCGCGGCCTCACCGACGACAAGGATGCAGCGTTGCCCTCGGAGTTCGACGTCTGCCTGCGGGACTCGCTCGCCGGCCTCCAGCTGCCGCCGCTGACCGAGGGCGAAGAGGCCCAGGTCACCTACCCGTTCCTGTTCACGCGTTGACTCCCGGTTGGGTGGGGGCCTACGCTTCCACCATGGTTCGCCGTCTCGCCGCGTGCTCGCTCGCGCTGGGCATGATCGCCCCCGGGCTCGCCGCCGCCGATGGCAATGACTTGGTCCTCAGCCGGCTCGGCACCCGGATCACCGACAACACGGGGACGTTGACCGGCGTGGTCGGGCAGAACCTCGAGTTCCGCTCCCTCGCGTCACAGCTGGGCGTGGTCCTCGCGCCGCACCTCCTGACCCCCGCCGACACCGTCGGGTTCGGTGGCTTCCAGATGACGGTGGACTACGCCACCACCACGATCGATCCCAACGGCGCGTACTGGCGGGCACGGACCGGCAGCCCCGACCCTTCAGGCGCCGGTGGCGTGGCGCACGGCCCGAGCTCGCTCAGCACGGTGGGCCTGTTCGCACGCAAGGGCATGTGGTTCCCCGTCCCGTCGTTCGAGATCGGCGCCGGTGCGATCCACCTGATCGATTCCCACACGTGGACCGGCCAGGTCTACGCGAAGCTCGGCCTCCACGAGGGCTACCATCAGCTCCCGCTGCCGAGCCTCGCCGTCCGTGGTGCGGTCTCGCGCATGATGACCCAGCACGAGCTCGATCTGACCGTGGCGTCGCTCGACGTCACCCTCTCGAAGCACGTCGGCATCGGTGGTACCTGGCGCCTCGATCCGTACGTCGGCTGGAACCTCCTCATGATCATCCCGCGCAGCGAGGTGATCGATCCCACGCCGAACGTCGATCCGCTGAAGCCTGGCAACGAGACCGACAGCGACTTCAACTTCGTGTTCCGCGATCAGGACAACATCTACCGACACCGGATCTTGGTCGGCGCGAAGCTGCAGTACTACGTGTTCCAGCTGACCCTGGAGGCGCAGTTTGCCCTCGCCGGGAAGTCGGTCGACGATCGCAGCGGCACCACCGATGCATGCATGCCGAGCTCGACCACGTCGAACTGCGATGCCAAGGACACCTCGCCGTCCCAGCGCACGCTCTCGATGTCCGCCGGCTTCGACTTCTGACGTTGGTTGGGCAGGCTGGCGGCGCGTGGTCGCGACGCGGAGCTCAATTGACCCACACGACGACCGGTCGCTCAGCTGACGCACATGACGGTCACGGCATGCGTGTGCGCGCCACCGCTCGTCGACGTCAGCGCGAGCGTCTGACCGTTCTTGATCTGCGTGAACTGCGCGGCCGTGATGGTCACGCTGTGGGTGTGGAGCGAAGCGCCCATGATGTCGTAGGTCTTGTCGACACCCGCGTTGACGTCCGCGAGCGCGACCGTCATCACGTGGGCGGCGCCGGCGTGGTTGGTCTGGATCACGGTGTTCGGCGTGGTGCACACGCTGGCCGGCGCATCGGCGGCGCCACCGCCATCATCGCCGCCACAGCCAGCGATCGCGGCCACCGCCACGGCACCTGCGCCAACGCCCACGATCGTGCGGAGAAACTGCTTGCGAGTCATCGTCATCGGAAATGCTCCTTGTACCGGTGTACCGGTTCGCCATCATGAGGCGACCTCCTGGACGGGGTCGCATCGGTGAACGTTGTTTAGTCGACCTGCGTGGGGCGCGTCACGGGCTCGGCCTTGTTCGCCTTGTTCGCCTCGGGCTCCGTCTTGTTCGCTTTGGGCTCCGCCTTGTTCGCCTTCGGCTCCGCCTTCTTGGCCTCGGGCTGTGACTTCTCGTCGGCCTTCTTGTCGGCAGACTTCTTGCCGGCAGACTTCTTGCCGGCCTTCTTGTCGCCGGTCTTCTTGTCGCCGGTCTGCTTGTCGCCGGTCTGCTTGTCGGCAGACTTCTTGTCGGCAGACTTCTTGTCGGCCTTGTCAGAAGCCTTGGTGTCGGCCCTCGGCGCCTTGGAGTCCGGCTGCTGGTCGTCGTCGGCCACTGCGGCCTTGGCGTCAGCCGCGTCATCATCGTCGTCGTCTTCGTCCGCACCACGCTTGGCGCTCGCGGTGGTCTGTGCGCGCTGGCCGGAGACCTTGCCGCGGCGAGCGCGTGGGGTCTTGCGCCACTGCTCGTCGGCGCGCTTCGAGCGGGTGGGATCGGCGACCTGATAGACGATGATCTTGTCGCCCTTGGCGAGCACGGTCTCGTACGAGATCCGGTTGATGCGCGCGAGATCGTGCGAGCCCATCCCATAGCGCTTCGCGATCTCGGACAGCTTCTCCTTGCCCTGTGCGACGTACTCCACGCGCACCCGGCCGGTCCGGGACTCGGCGAGATCGAGGTGCTCGGGCGAACCGCGCGTCACGACCACGAGCTGGGTGTCGTCGAGCAGCGCGATCTTGTGCTTGTCGGCATCGAAAGTCGGAGCCACCCACGCGACCAGCACCATCTTCGGGTGGAGGTTGGCGTCGTCATCGAGCCCGTTCCACGCCCTCAGCTGTTCGGCGGTGACGCCGAACGCCTTCGCGATCGTGCGCAGCGAATCGCCGGTAACCACGCGGTAGAACACGCGCTGCTGGCCCTCG
>JAYVRN010000160.1:0-2326 GCA_043776275.1 Myxococcales bacterium
CGCCGAGATCGATCAGCCGCACCGCGCAGTTGTTCGGATTGGTCTCCGCCTCGAACCACTCCGGCGAGAAGTGGCACCACATCATCACGAACGCGCGCAGCGTGACGCCGTGGCAGATCACGACCACATCGTGGATCCCATGCTCGGCGCAGTCGCGATGGAACGTGCCGAACGCCTGGTGGATCCGCTTCGCCACATCGAACCGACTCTCGCCCTGCGGCATGCGCGCCCAGAACTTCCCGCCGAACCGGCACTGCATGTCGTAGTAGCCGTGCTCGTTCGGGAACCGCTTCGGCAGGTCCGCCTCGGGCACGCCGTCGAACAGCCCGAACTGCTGCTCGCACAGCAGGATGTGCTCGACGCGATCGGTGATCCACGCCCCGGCGGTCTCGAGCACGGCCTCCGCGGTCTGGCGCGTGCGCGTGTACGGGCTGACCCACAGCCGTACGTGCGGCCGCTGATCACCGCCAAAGGTCGTCTCGTAGTAGCGCGCGATCTGTCGGCCCGCCTCGCGCGCCTGGTCTGCGCCCCGGTCCGACAGCGGCACCGCGTGGTCCGGGGTGGTCGTGTGAACGGTCGGATCGACGTTGCCGAGCGACTCGCCGTGGCGGACCAGGAGGATGCGCACCCGTCGAGTCTAGACCTTCAGTAGCCCCAGCTGACCGGCACGCCCGCGCCGGGCCACTTCTTCGTGATGAGGTCGCGGATCGCCTTCCCGGTGTTGTCCCGGAGATCGCGCTTGATCTTCTCGTCCGCGTCGGAGCTACCCGTCGAGCTCGTGCTCGTGAACAGCGTGTCGGAGCTCTTGGCCGTGAAGGCGACCTGGTCGAGCCAGGTGCCGGTGTCGAGATCGACCAGCGTCACGAGGCCGTCGGCCGTTCCCGGCACGAACTTCGGCGACAGCAGGTACCCGTCGCTCAAGCGGCCGCTGACGATCAGCACGTAGCGCGCGGCCAGCAGCTCGTTCAGCGCCGTCTCGTCAATCTTGTAGTCGGGCGGCAAGGTCAGCAGCGTGCGGGCGGTGTAGACATGGTTGTTCCGGTCGGACTGGAACTGGAACTTGTGGGCCTTGTGCTCGGCCTCGGTCTCGGGCTTCTCGCCGAGCTCGTCGTACGCGACCGCGATCGTGTTGGTCGGATGGCCACGCTCGTCGCCGAGCTGCTTGGTCGTGCTGCGAAGTTCGAGCGGCACCGCGGGCGCGCTCGGGGTACCCGCAGGCAGCTTCGCCGCCGCGATCATCTTCGCGATCTTCGCCTCGATCTCTCGCCCGTGCAGCTTGCGCACCTCCTCGACGGTCTTCGTCTTGTCACCGCCGCCGCCCCCGCAGGCCGCCAGGGCGAGGATCACCACGCTCGAGACGAGGAACCTGACGGTTCGCATCTCAGGGCTGCTTCTTCGCGTTCGGCTTCACGCCGCGTAGCTGCGCGACCTTGACCAGCCCGTCGAACGTGTCGCGCAGCGCCCACGCCTTCTCCTTGTACGAGGCCAGCGTGCTCGCGCGCAGCAGCCCATCGCCGAACGCTTTGCCCACGCCCTTGCACGGCGGATCGCGCTCGAGCTTGCTCGAGGTGCCCTCGTAGATCCGGAAGCAGGCCTCGATGTCGCCGCGGTTATAGAGCGGCGCGCCGATGTCGATCGCGTCGCTGATCGATTCGACCACGTCGATGATCTGCGCATCGCTGCAGCCGACGAGCAGCTCGACGGGATGGTTCGGGACCGCGCGCGAGATCGCGGGGCCTGCGTCGCGGGGGGCGTCCTCGGGGGAGCGCGTGTCCTCGGCGAACTTGTCCATCGCGATCGCGATCGGCTGCGCGACCAGCGCCTTGAGATAGTTGCCGGGGACCGCGAAGTTGATCGCCTGGCCCTGCGCGACGATCAACGTGGTGATGCCCACGACCTCGCCGAACTGATTGAACAGCGGGCCACCCGACGAGCCCTGCGAGATCGGCGCGGAGATCTGGAGCAGCTTGAGACCGCCCGGGGGGCAGCGCTCCTCGGTGGACTCGCACACCGGGCGAACCTGGCTGATCAGGCCGCTCGAGACGGAGTAGTCGAACACGCCGAGCGGGTTGCCGATCGCGACGATCTGATCGCCCGCCGTCATCTGCTCCGAGTCCCCGAGGCGAACGGTCTGCAGCGGCTTGGTCGGCTTGATCCGCAGCACGGCGAGGTCGCGGCCGGGATCGATCCCGGCGATCTGGAACACCTGGTACGGCGTGCCATCGTGCAGCTTGATCTTGATGCTCGCCGAGCCGGCGACCACGTGGAGGTTGGTCGCGATCAGGCCGCTCTTGTCGAGGATGAAGCCGGTGCCGATCTTCTCGCC
>JAYVRN010000161.1:0-7557 GCA_043776275.1 Myxococcales bacterium
GGTCTGCTCCTCGCCCTCGCGGGGTGCGTGACGCCGTCGATCCCGATCCCTCCCCCGGATCCGGCGCGGATGGAGTTCACCCTGACCGGCGACGCCGCCAACAAGAGCGCCTCGTTCGTGTACCCGCCGGACATCAACTACGAGGACTCCATCGTCTTCATCTACAACCGGGACCGTGGCGTCGGCATCATCGAGGCCGCCCACCCCGATGGCAGCGTCGGTCCGACCGCCCCCGTCCGCGCCAACGTCGGCGAGCAGATGGTGGTGTCGTTCCAGCGCGAGGACCAGACGGTCTCGACCTGCGTGCGCCTCCGCGAGGGCCCGCAGAGCTCGATCGACTACTGCGGGCCCTGAAGTCGGGTCCCACGGGATCGAGGCGTCGCCGCACCGCGCGGTTTCCGGCCCCCAGCAGGGGGCAGTCCCTGTTCACCGCGCTGTGCGCAAATGGGTCCAGGCCCGTCAGTTGCGCTCAGGACGCAACGGGTCCAGGCCCCGACGTCGCTCTCAGTACGTGATCGCCGGCCACGCCATCAGCGTGGGGCGCAGCGTCGTGGTCTCGTCGCCGCGCTGGATCACCAGCAACGGACGGGCACCGGGGTGCGAACCGAAGATCCGCTCCTGGAGCTCGCTCGCCGAGTCCACGTGGTCACCGTTGATGGAGAGCACGCGATCGCCAGGCTGGAGTGAGATCGCCTCGGCGGGCGTCCCCGGGAGCACGCTGTCGATCTCGGCGACGCCATCGTGGAACACGTAGCGGATGCCGAGGAACCCATGCTCGGGGCGGATCTCGACCTCGCGGACCTCGGAGTGATAGGGACAGGCTCGGGTCGACATGCTGTCGGCGACTTGCATCGCCATCAACGTGGTCGCAAGGGCGAGGCCCGAGGCGACACCAGCCATGGTGCATACGATGGCCACCGTACCGAGCCCGCGGCCCCGTTCGTTGGGGAGCAGGGCTTCTCTGCGGAGGACGGGGGAGACGGTCTCGGGCTGCTCGTCAGACATCTACAGTGCCTCGCTTTCGGTCCTACTCCCCACTATACGGACCGAACGGGACGCAGGCCAGACGGAAATGCATCGACGTGAATGACCTCACGCTCGACGGCGTCCTGGGGCCATGAGGGCGGATGGTGGGCCCGTGGTAGGTTCGGCGGCACGAGTGGAAAGCACCCCTCCTCGTCGGCGTGTACGCCGGTGGCTGCTCGTCATCGGCCTGTCCGTGGTGGTCCTTCTGGGCACCGCGTTCGCCGTGTTGCGCGTGAAGTTCGAAGGAGAAGATCTCGGTAGCAACATCGCGTCGATCCTCAACAAGCGGATGCGCGGGCGGATCGAGATCGGCTCGGTCGAGTGGGAGACCAAGGACCTCAAGAAGCTGGTGACCGGGGGGTGGATCCCGGTGGTCATCAAGGACGTCAAGGTGTGGGACGACTGCGCACTCAGCCAGGTGCTGGGGGACGCGGACGAGGTCCGGGTCGGGGACCCCAACGAGGACTGCACTCCGGACGAGCGGGGGGACGCCGACCCGGCGAGCAAGCGGAAGCCGCGCAAGCAGCTCCTGCGAACGCCTCTGGTCACGGTGGAGATCGATGCCCACGCGCTCCTGTTCGGCAACCACGACTTCGTGTTCCGCAACCTGTGGATCTACAGCGGCCAGGCGCTGATCGAGGAGACCCGCGAGCCCTACCCGCTCCACGCCTACGATCGCACGAGCGTCACGATCATCACCGCGTTCTATCCGCGCATGGCCGCCGGCTTCCGCGCAGGCATCTACGCGGACTCGGCGCCGCCGGTGTTTGACCTGCGCGACATCCACATCCGCGATCTCGATCTCTACCTCAACTTCCGCCCGTACCAGCCCGAGGACGCCCCGCCCGACAGCATCGGCTTCGGGTTCACCGGGCGGCTCGAGCACGTCAACGTGGATTCGGGCGACGACGCCGGGACCGATCAGGCCAAGCACTCGTTCCTCTACATGGACCCGACCGATCCGCTGATCGCGAAGTTCTACGTGCGCCTCGCCGTGACCTCACCGCGCGGCTTGATCCGCGTGCTCGACGAGGGCCCGCGCACGACGTTCCGCATGCCCCTGCCCGGCCTCGCCCCGGGCTCGCAGATCTATCCGCCCAAGGAACGGCTCGCGAAGTACGACCTCGGCCTCGTCGACATCAACCTCAACCGCCTCGCGCAGCTGCCCACCGAGTGGCCGCGCCACGACTTCATCGCCAACACACTCGAGCTCGATCTCTCCGCGCGCACGGTGCCGTGCGAGCTTGCACCGGGCGAGCCCGAGGACGGGCGCCTGATCCCCCGCTACAAGTTCGAAGACAAGGAGAGCGGATCGATCCGGCTCACCGGCGAGCTCAACAGCTACTTCGACCGCCCGTACGACGGTTCGTGGAACCTCAAGCTCGATGCCAAGAACCTCGGCGGCACCGTCCGCACGTGCATCAAGTCCACCGTCGGCGGCGATGACCTGAACGGCACGATCACGTTGACCGGCCCGTTCGTCGCGTCCCCCAGGGTCGGCCTCGATCTCAAGAACCTCGACGTCGACATCCCGCTGCGCGCCGACGAGGAGCCACTGCGGCTGACGCTCGCCGAGGTCCACGGCGGCATCGATCTCGTCAACGAGCAGGGCTTCATCGACAAGACCAAGGCGCTGATCCGCGGCGGCAAGGAGCCCGGCGAGGTCGAGCTGTCGGCCACGTTCGGCCTGCGCCCGTACATCGCGAACGCGCAGATCGAGATCACGAAAGCGATCGATGCCGGGCGGTTCTTGCCGCCGAACGTGGCGCGCGCCGCCGGAAAGTTCCTGAAGGGCCGCCTGCGCGCAAAGGGCGACACCACGCCCGGCGAGGGCTTCGCGCTCGAGGACTTCGATCTCTCCCTCGGGCCCTCGCCCACCAGCACGCTGCTCCGGGTCCACAAGGGCCGCCTGTTCACGAGCGACAGCTTCGACTCGATCCACGTCGAGAAGGTCGCGATCGAGGCGGGTCAGAGCCACGCGGTGTTCGACGGTCTCATCGATGTCCTCCACGCGGACATCCGGATGCGGATCGAGGGGACATTTCCGGATCTCGGGGTGTGGCTCAAGCGCTTCGATCTGCCGGACTTCGTCTCGGGCGCAGGTGGCGGGAGCGTGATCATCATCAACGGCCCGCTCAAGAACCCCACCGTCAGCATCAACACCGAGCTCAATGGCGTGCCGTGCCTCGATCGCCTGCGCTTGATCGACACCCAGTTCAAGGACGGCATCGTCGACATCGCGAAGATGACCTCGCAGGGCCTCGGCGGTGAGCTGACCGGCACCGGGCGGCTCCGCGTGGATGGCGCGCTACCGTTCATCGAGCGGTTGACGCTCTCCGGCCGCCGGATCGATGCCGCGCGGCTGTGCGGCCTGGTCGGCACGGTCAAGGGCACGCTCGACACCGTGGAGGCGCAGCTCGATCGCGTCAGCGTCGTCAAGACACGGCCCGCGCTCGACTGGCTGGACTACGCCAAGGTCTATGCGAAGGCGCAGAAGCTGACGATCAAGGGCGACACGTACTCCGACGTGGCGCTGTGCGTGAACCGACCCGACGATGCCGCGTGCCGTCCGCGGCCGATGTACACGTCCACCGACGATCTCGAGAAGTGCGCCACGGCGAAGCGCACCGGCGGCTCGTGCATCGTGGTCGCCGCGAAGCGCGATGCGGGCGGCGTGCTGGATGCCACCGTCGCGAAGCTGCCGCCGATCAAGGGCAACCCACGCGCACCCGCGGTGCCTGCGCGGCTCGGCGGCGCGGTCTCGGTGGATCTGCCGCTCGCGATCCTCGAGCAGTTCCTCCACAGGCGGATCCTCGGAGGCGACGCGCGGATGACGCTGCACCTCGCGGGCACGCCGACGGCCCCGCAGGCGGACGGCCACATCACCTTGCTCCGCACCTGGCTGATGAATGCGTTCGTCGGCGACAGCCAGCTCCGGGTCGAGCCCACCACCCTCGCGGGCGGCAAGCCCGGGATCCGGATCGATGGCGCGATGCTCGCGGACCGGCTGCAGATCCACGGCACGCTCGGCACCACCGCGCCGTTCCCGGTGGAGCTGGCCGTCACCGGCCGGCGGATCGAGCTCGATGCGGTGACCGACCTGACCAAGCTCCTCGGCATGCCCGAGCAGGTGCAGGGCTGGGTCTCGGGAACGATCACGGTGAAGACCGAGCTGTTCCCGGCCAAGCCGATCGAGCCGGAGGCCTGGGTCGAGCTGTCCGAGGTGGTGGCGACCATCAACCATCGCGGCACCGATGGCCGGCTCACGCCGCTGCGGCTCTCGGCGATCGATCAGGCGCCCGGTGCGCGCGCCGCGGTCTCGCTGCGCATCACGCCCACGTCGCTCGAGCTCGCGTGCAAGGACCCGACGGCTGTCGGCGGACGCGTCGCGTGCACCACCAAGTTCGCCACCCCCGCGGGGATCGTCGAGCTCCGCGGCCACGCCACGCAGGCCTCGGTGGCGATCGAGGCGACGGGCGAGCTCGATCTCGCGCTGGTCCAGCCGCTGCTCGAGACGCGGTTCGACGAGGCCTCCGGGCGGGTACGGCTGTCCGCGGCGATCTCCGGATCGCTCGACAAGCCCACGTACGAGGCCTCGATCGATCTCGATCCGGACGGCCTGTGGACCAAGAACCCGAAGGCCGCGAACCCGATCCGGCTACGCCCGGTGGGCGGCGAGACCGTGATCGAGGCACCCACGGGCCTGATCAAGCTCGCGAACGGGAGCCTCGGCTTCACTGACGTGATCGTCCAGGTCCGCGATCAGCATCTCGACGAGAAGGGCGAGCTGCACGTCAAGGGCAACATCACCCTCAACGGGATCACGCCCGCTAACTGGTCCGTGCTGATCAGCGGCAAGCTCGCCGGCAAGATGCTGCTGGTGGCCGCCCCCGGGATGGTCTCGCAAGCCGGTGGGCTCGCGACGATCGACGGCGATCTGATCCTCTCGGGCAAGGGCCTGTTGCCACTGATCTCCGGCACCCTGGTGTTCGATCCGAGCGGCAAGGACCGGCCGCTGTCGTTGATCCCGCGTGGCGTCCGCCGCGAGCTGTCGTTCTTCAAGGGCAGCATCGACATCGAGACCACCGTCACGAGCGGCGACCACCGCACCTACACGCTCGCGATCGACGACGTCCGCGGCTCGATCGATGGCGAGGGTGCCCTGTCGAACATCAACGGCAAGATCGAGCTCCGCGACGGTGAGCTGACCTCGCTCGCAGTCAAGCTCGATGCGGACAACATCCCGTTCAAGGTCCCGGGCACGCTCGATCTCGTGATCTCCGCGCGCGATGTGGCGATCGAGAAGCCCACCGGCGCCACGCGCCTCGCGATCGGCGGCAGCGTCGCGATCATCGACGGCGAGTACAAGAACAACTTCGAGCTCACCGATCAGATCCGCTCGATCGGCTCCACCGCCCCGCCCTCGCGGCCGTTCTGGGAGGAGTACCCGCTGCTCGGCAACGCCGACCTTCACCTCAGCCTCGACGTGCGCCGGTTCAGCGTGAAGAACAACATCGCGACCATCGATCTCGTCGGCCCGCTGATCGAGATCACCAACACGCCCCGCGACCCGCGCATGTCCGGATCGATCCGCGTGGAGCGCGGCGAGTTCAGGATCCCCGGCACCCGCGCCCGGTTCACGCGCACCTCGGGCTCGATCGACTTCGCCGAGAACCAGAAGGCCGGCGATCCGCTGCTCAACGTGGTCAGCGAAGCGCCCGACTATCGCGATCTCTCGGGACAGGAGCACCTGATCACGCTGACCATCAGCGGCGCGCTGTCGAACCCGCAGTGGGACCTGAAGACGTCCACCGGCTACAACAAGAGCCAGACCCTCTCGCTGCTGGTGCTCGGCCGCAACCAGGAGTCCCTGCGTCGCTCGCTCGGCGATCAGTCGCTCGGATCGGACCCCACCAAGCAGGATCCGACCACCAACCCGAGCCAGGGCTTCGCCGATCAGATCGTCAAGGACCTCGCCGGCGACTGGGTCTCGGACCTGCTTGGCGATTCCCTCACCCGGTGGTCCGGCCTCGACGTGCTGCGCATCGAGATCGGGTTCGGTTCGATCGGCTTCCGGCTCGAGAAGAAGCTGCTCGAGAACGTGCGGGTGATCAGCGATGCGGAGCAGACGATCCGCGGTGGGACGTTCAACCTCCGCGGCGAGCTGAGGACACCCATCAAGAACCTGTCGCTGCAGGGCGGCTACCTGAACAAGAACTTCTACGACCCCGCCGAACAAGACATTCAAGACACCAGCGCGAAGGTCGTCTACCGCTGGATCCTGTTCATCCCGTGACCCGCCGCGCCCTCTCCCACGTCGTTGTCCTCGTCGCGCTGGTCGCGATCGGGGCGCCGCGCGCCGCGCACGCCGATGCCGAGACCACGACGGATGACGACGCGCTCACCGCGCAGCAGTTCGATCCGGGCACGTGTGGCCAGACCGCCCCAGCGACCGCCCCGCCCACCACCGTGACGCCGCCGGTGACCTGGAGCAGCTTCGAGATCACCGGCACGCTCACCGATCCTGCCGCCACGGTGCGCGCCCTGTTCGAGCCCACGATGCGCCGCCACCGCGCACTCACCGACGACGCTCGCGCCGACATCACGAAGATCGCGAGCTCGTTTGGCTACCAGCTCATCGGGCTCGGGACCAGGGATACGGCGGCTGGCACCACCGCCGTGATCGGCCTCTCGCCGCTCCCGATGGTCCGCCGGATCGACGTCGACGTGAAGCAGAAGTTCTTCGATCTCCTCAGCACGCCGCTGCTCGACGATGAGATCAAGCGCCGGATGCGCCTGCGGATCGGCTCGTACCTGGCCTGGACGCCGAAGGAGCGCGCCTGCCAGATCTACGAGGAGCAACGCCGGATCGAGGAGTACCTCCGGGACGAGGGCTTCTTCGAGGCCAAGGTCACCACGTCGCAGCACAAGCGGGGCCGCGGCGTCACGATCCGGATCAAGGTCAAGCTCGGCCCGGACTACGAGACCGGTGTCATCAACGTCGCGCCGCGCGATCCATCGCCGGTCACCGACGACAAGATCCGCGATGCGTTCCGTCACCCCTGCAAGACGTACCGGTTGTGCTTCGGCACGATCCGGTTCCGCCGATCGACCCACACCGCCGACATCCAGACCGTGGTCGACAGGTTCCACACCGCCGGCTACCCCGCGGTCCGCGTTCGCACCGACTTCGATCCGCTGACCTCGTTCGATCGCCGCACCAAGAAGGTGCGATTCACCGTCACGGTCGACATCCGGCGCAAGCTCGACGTCGTGTTCGAGGGCCACGATCCGACCGCGATCCCGGACAAGGACCTGCGCGCCCAGCTCACGTTCGATCAGGCGGCGAGCTCGGACGACGTCGAGGCCGGCGAGAGCGGCAAGGCGCTCACGGCGTACCTCCAGGGCAAGGGCTACTTCGATGCGCGCGTGACCTGGAACCGCGAGCGGTTCGAGCCCTACGATCGCCTGATCTTCCGGATCGAGGCCGGGCAGAAGCGCCAGGTGCGGACGGTCTCGTTCGTCGGCAAC
>JAYVRN010000162.1:0-2320 GCA_043776275.1 Myxococcales bacterium
TGGCGACCGGCGAGCTGGTGCTGGTGTCGCGCGCCGCCAAGAGCATCGACGCCGCCACGTGGCGCCAGGAGGTCACGAGCGGTGCGGGCACGGTGCCGGCGTGGTGGGCCGAGCTGGATCAGACGCAGACCCTCGCCGTGCGCACGCAGAGCAAGGACAACACGCTGACGGCGAGCGTGGAGATCGGCGATCCGTTCGTGATCCGCGGCAAGGTGGTGGCGGGGAGCACGGAGATCGCGGCCGCCGATCTCGGGCGCGCGAAGGCGATCGTCGAGTTCCTCACCAAGGCCGATGCCGGGACCGGCCGGCTCGAGCCACGCGACGCGACGGTCCACGGTGACTTCACGGCCACCGGCCCGCAGATCGATCGGCTGGTCGCGGCCGGGCTCGCGGCGATCGCCGGCGACGACGCGGTGGAGCAGCCGCCCGTCGAGCAGAACATGGCGCCGATCGAGTGCGCGGAGGTCAACGCCGCCGTGGCGAAGTACATGGCCACCAACCTCGAGGCGATGGCTCCAGATCAGCGCGCCGGCATGGCGCCGATGTTCGCCAAGCTGATCCCCGCGCTCCAGAAGGCGTACGTCGACAGCTGCACCACCGACAAGTGGCCCGCCAACGTCATCCATTGCCACGTCGACCACGCCGCTCAGCTCCCGCGGTTCGAGAAGTGCCGCCTGCTGCTCCCCGAGGAGCCGCGCAAGCGGTTCGACGATCAGGTCCGCGCGGCGCTCAGCTCCGCGAAGTGAGCGCGCGGACGATCTCGGCGCTCAGCTCCGCGAAGTGAGCGCACCGACGATCTCGGCGCCGGTCGCGTTGTCGCCCGGCCGCTCCGAGACGTGGTGCCAGAGCACCGTGCCATCGCGACCGATCACCAGCACGCCACCCTGCTGCCACGGATCGCCCTGCGTGCGGCCCTGACGCCCACCGCGCATGAACGCGCGGATCGTCCCGCCGAGCGCGCGGGGATCGAACGTCTTGGTGACCCCGCGCTTGAGCTCGGCGGCCTTGAACGTCGCGAGTGACGGATCGGTGTAGATCGGTCCGGTCCAGCGCGTCTCCTCGCGGAAGCCCTCGATGAAGCTCGGCGTACCGTTGCCGATCACGTGGAGCTCGGCGCCCGCGGCGTGCAGCTTGTCGACGTCGCGGTGCAACTGCACCACATGCTCGCGGCAGTGAATTCAACCGAAGTGCCGGACGAACACGAGCACGGCGATCTGGTCGCGCCACAACGTCCCGAGCACCACCGGTTCTCCCGCCGCGTCGAGCACGGTCATCGTGGCGAGGTCGTCGGCGCGCGTCAGCATCGAAGCGATGGTACGCGAGTTCGGTGTCGTTCAGCCGTAGCGATCGGCGCTGCGCACGCGCGCCTTGGCGGCCTCGATCTCGCGGTTCCGCGCGGGCGCGGTGGTCTCCAGCGTGTCGACCAGCTCGCGGGTGGCCTTGGCGATCGCGGCGACCGCGGCATCGAAGGCAGACAGGTTGCTCGCGCTCGGCTTGCGGGTGCCGCTGATCTTCCGCACGTACTGGAGCGCGGCAGCGACGACCTCCTCGTCAGTCGCCGGCGGCTCGAAGTTGAACAGTGGTCGGATGTTCCGGCACATGCCGTCACGATACTCGTTGTCGGTGGCGCGTTCTGCGAAACTCGCAGGAGGTGCCAGAAGGTGTCGCGCTGGCGCCACACTTCGCGACGAAAGATCACGGAGTTATCGGGCCGCGCGTGGGAACACGGCTTGCTTTGTTGTCCTTCGATGCGCTTCGCTCTGCTCGTCCCTGCCCTTGCCGCCGCGCTGATGTTCGCGCCCGGCTGCGAGGTCGACTGCACGGATGGCGGCGAGCTCGAGGCCTCCCTCCGCGATGGCGAGCAGGCGGCCACGGTCGCGAACCAGCAGCACTATGACGCGGGCTATGTCCACGGCCTGGCCCTGACCCGCGCCGATGGCGAGCGCGATGGCAGCGCGGAGGGCTATCAGCACGGCTACGCGGGCGCGTACGCGAACAGCTACGACGATGGCTACGACGATGCCTACAGCTCGGGCGCGAACGCTGGCGCCGCGGATCCCGTCGCTTGCAGCGCGGGCAGCAGCGCGGGCTACACAGATGGCGAGTCCGATGGCTTTGCGTCCTCGTCGAGCGCGGGCCACGCCGATGGCTTCGACGCCGGCTACAGCGACGGCTATGCCGACGGCGGCGCGACCTGCACGAGCGCACGGCTCGCGGCGCCGCCACCGGCGAGCGACGCGGATCCCGAAGAGGTTCGCACCTGCTATGCGCGCGGCTACGATCACCTGCTCGATCCGTCGGCGCAGGCGGCGGGTCTCTC
>JAYVRN010000163.1:0-7541 GCA_043776275.1 Myxococcales bacterium
TGCTGCCCATCTCGGTGGCGGTCTTCGCGAGCTCCGCGGCCAGCGCGGGATCGTCGGGCGACGGCGCGACGGGCGTCGCGACGGTGGTGACGTACATCAAGACCTGGAGCTGACGGCGCGTGGACGGATCGAGCTGATCGAGGATCGGCTCGTACTTGCGCGCCTGCTTGATCAGCTTCGCGATCGTATCGTTCTGGATGCTGTTGGCGGCGGACTCGGCGGCCTCGTGCGCATCGGTGATATCCGTGGCGTTGGTCCACTGCGCCTCGGCGGCCCCCACGAGGACCCGGCGGAGCTCCTTGTCCATGTCGGCGACGAACTTGGTCGCTTCCGCCGCGAGGGCTGCATTCTTGGGCGAGGTCGCCGGCTTCGGCGAGCAGCAGGCGCCAAGGAGGACCAGCGGGATGGGGAGCAGCAGGGTCGAGATGCGCACGCCCGGACTCTACGCCGGGCCATGCGCGCGACGTCAAGGGTCGCAGTTGCCGAGCTTACGGCTCGAGCGGAACGCCACCGGCGTCGTCGTCAGCGGGCTGCTGCTGCTGCTGGTGCTTGCCGACGCCGGCGCCGGGCGCCTTGACGCCGCGATCGTCGAGGAGCTTGCGCGCGGTGACCTGCTGCTTGGCGTCGAGCACGGCGAACGCCTTGGTCAGCGCGTCCTGGTTGTTCGCCTCCTTGGCGGCGTGCAGCTTGCCCGAGTCCGCCGTGGTGTGGATCGGCGTGGCGCCGGGCGCCATGTTGCGCGGCGGGCGAGGCGGCGCGTTCTTCGCTTGCGGCTCCTCCTCCTCGGGCTTCTCGATCTCGCGCAGCTGGGTCTCGATGCCATCGTTGCGCGCGGCCAGGCTGTCGTCGATCTCCTTCAGCCGCGCGATCTGCGTGCCATCGAGCGCGAGCTGGGACGCGTTGTCGATCAGGTAGCCGACCGGCGTGCCCGAGGCGGGGGGCAAGGGAGGCAGCTCGCCCTCCTTCGGCGTCATCGGCTTCGGATCGTGGTGACAGCCGCCGAGACCTGCCACTGCCAGGGCGACCGTGAACAGCGTCATGCGCAACATCGCCGCGGACCTTGCCACGGTTGGGCGCGCCCAGCCAGTGTCAGTTCGCGACGAGCACGAGCCCGGTCCGCGCAGGCAGGGTCAGGGGCGCGTGGACGGCCTCGCCGGTCACGGCATCGGTGTAGTTGCCGGCGGGAAGGTTGATCGCGCTCTGTGGTGCATCCCCGCGGTTGAGGGCGACGACCACGGTGTCGCCTGGTGTGGTCATCGTATAGACGAGGACGTCGGTGCTGGCGCCGAGCTGTGCGTACGAGCCGCGCCGCAGGGACGCATGCTGCGCGCGTGCCTTGGCGAGGCCGGCGAGGCGATCCTTCAGGAAGGTCTGGTTCGCGGTGTACCCGGTCCACTGCATGAAGCGGCGGTTGTCCGGATCGCCGGCGCCGGGCATTCCGATCTCGTCGCCGTAGTAGATCATCGGGATCCCGGGGAGCGTGTAGAGCAGCGTGTACGCCACGGTCAGCCGCTCGTACGGGCCCTTGTTCCCTGGTGCGCTCGGCTGGTTGGTCCAAGCTCGATCCTTGCCGCCGTCCCACGCGCCGAACATCGGCGAGTCATCGGCGATCCCGATCGTCCGCGGCACGTCGTGGTTGCCGAGGAACGTCGACATCACAGAGCCCGGTCCATAGAACCCCGCGTTGCTCCCGAGGAAGCCCGCGAGATCGGTCATCGAGCCATCGCGTCGCAGGATGTTCGAGAGCACCGAGCCGCGCAGCGGGAAGTCGAACTGCCCGTCGAGCATCGTGTCGGGATTGACGTAGGACTTGATCAGGTCCCGGCTGCCATCGAACGTCTCGCCGACCATGTAGAACTTCTGGTCCCAGGCCACCTCGGCGGAGATCCGCGCGCGCAGATCGGTCAGCCACGAGGTCTCGATGTGCTTGACCGCATCGAGGCGGAAACCATCGATCCCGATCCGCTTCGCCCACGAGATGGCGTTCTCGACGGAGTAGCGACGTGCATCAGGGTTCTGAAAGTTGAAGTCCGGGAGGAACGGATCGAACCAGCACTTGAGGCGATCGTTGTCCCAGCTGCAGCCACTGCCGCACACGCAGTTCCCACCGAAGCCGTTGTCGTTGGGCCAGAACCAGTCGGGGTGCTGCGCATAGATCGGGCTGGCCGCGTGCACGTGGTTCATCACGTAGTCGATCAACACCTGGAGGCCGTGCGCGTGCGCGGTGGCCACCAGCTTCTCGAGCTCGGCCTCGGTGCCGAGCTTGGACTCGGGCTGCGTGAGGTCCTTGGGCCAGTAGCCGTGATAGCCGGAGTACGCGTGGCCATCGGAGCCCGGGTTCGCGTTGTCGGCGTTGTCGATCGGCGAGGTGATCCACAGCGTGTTGATGCCGAGGTCGGTGAAGTAGCCCTCCTCGATCTTCTTGGTGACGCCCGCGAAATCCCCGCCGAGGTAGTTGCCCGGCTGCTCCACGCCGCCCACCGGCGCATCGTTCGCGGGATCGCCGTTCGCGAACCGGTCGATCATCACGAAGTACATCACCGCATCGCGCCAATCGATCGGCGCGCGGGCCGGGCAATGATCGCAATCGACGCGCGTCACCGAGTTGAACGAGCCGAAGCCATCGGGGGAGCGCCGGGCGTTGTCGGGATCGGACATCCAGGTCCCGTCGACCACGAACTTGTAGACGATCACCTGCTGATCGTTCGCGGGGATCGTGACCTCGAACCCGCTCGCCGTCTTCTGCATCGCCACCCCGGTGGTCCAGCCATCGGTGGCGAAGTCGCCGCGCAGGATCACCTGGGTCGCGGGGCCTTTGTACGTGATCGTCGTGGTGCACGTCGGCACCACCTCGCAGGTGTTCTGCCCGCCGTCGGTGCCCGCATCGCCGGTCCCGTCATCGCCGCTCCCGGGGTGCTGCGAGCCGGGGCAGCCACCCAGGAGGATCACCAGCGACGCTACAACCAGACGCATAGGTGAGCCGGCATCAAGGCGCATGCCAGGGGACCCTCTCGCCGACCAGGGCCCGGCGTCCAGGACATTCGACAGTTGGCTCCGGGAGCTGGGTCACGCCGTTGCCAATGGCAACGAGATCACCCGTTGTCCGTTGCGACGGGATGAGGTTAGCTAGGGAGGTGCTCCGGGTCGTCCTCCTCGCCGTGGTCTCGCTGTTCCTCGCGACCAGCGTTCCGCCGGCGGAAGCTCGCCCGGCACAGGCCTCCGAGGCGCGACGCGCGCGGGCCAAGAAGCCGGTGAAGAAGAAGAAGGCCGTCGCGAAGAAGGCCAAGCGCCCCAAGCGCAAGCCCGCGAAGAAGAAGCGGCGCAAGGCCGCCAAGTCCGAGAGGGTCGAGAAGTCCGAGCCGCGCCGCCCGATGCCCTAGCGGATCACTCGCACTGGAGATCAAACGTCGTGCAGCTGCGCGCGAGCGTGGCGGCCTCGACCACGGAGGGGCGTCCGGACATGTACTGGTACGATTGCGAGTAGCAGGCGCTATTGAACTTCGCGCCGATGATCACGCACCGCGCCGTACTCTGACCGCGGCAGCTATCGATCCAGGTCGCGATCGTCGCCGCGCTGGGCTTGCCCGAGGTCTTCAGGTAGAGCTGCTGGACGCAGCCCACGTCGACCGATGACGAGACCTTTCGGTTGCCGCGCGGCGAGCACGAGGCCTCGATCCGATGGCACGCACGCTCGACCTCGGCGATCTGCGTCGATGGAAAGGATCCGGAGATCACCTGATCGAGCGCGCTGACGCAGGTGCTGTCGGGCTTCGACGAATCGATCGAGCACTGCCGTTCGACCGGGGGTGTCCTGCACGCATCAGCCCACAGCGTCACATCCTTGGTCGGGACGCGGCCGGAGATCGTCATGTTGAGCTGGCGGATGCAGCTGACGTCGACCGCCGAGGTGAACGTCACCCGCGCAGCAGCGGGAGGAGGTGGCTGTGGCTGTGGAGGTGGCTGTGGAGGTGGCTGTGGAGGTGCACCTCCGCTGTCACGCTTGGCGCAACGAAGCCGGATCGTGCCCGCGGTCAGCTTGTCACCCGGTGCGAGGACCACGCCCCCGCGTGCGGCACCATTGCAGGTGTAGCGGGTCCCCTCGATGGTCAGCGAATCGGTCCACTGCATCGTCAGGTCGAAGCCGTCGGCCAGGCAGGGTGCTGCCATCAGCAAGATCCCCGCGAGTGCACCGAGCGCGTTGGTTCGCATGAAGCTCAGTCTGCCAGAACCGACGATGTTGCCGAAGGCAACGAGTCCAGGATGAGCGCGCTCCAGATCCTGAACATCACGTGTTGCGACGCGGGCATGGATCATGCTCGTGTCCGCGCGGATGCGGCTGCCCGTCTGTGCCCTGACCGTGTTGGCCGCGGGGCGCCTTGCGTCAGCGCAGCCGGACGCCGTTCCTCCAACCGCCGGTGACGGCGCGGGCTCTGCGCAGCCCCTCGAGCAGCAGCCGCCCGTCGCTCCGCCGGTGACACCGCCGACCCCGGTCACGCCACCGCCCGTGGTCCTGGTGGCCACCGCGCCGGTCGCGCCCCCAGTCGCCGCGGCGCTCGTGGGGCAGGGGTTCCGGTTCGGGTCGTATGGTCGGTTGATCGCCGGGACCGACCTGCGCGGCGGCAAGCCCGAGTCGGCCAACGTGGTGGCGCATGGGCCGCGGATCGTCGAGCCGAGCTATCTCGAGCTCGATTTCTCGTATGGCTTCGTCGGCAAGCGCGGCCTCGAGCTGCGGCCGGTGGTCACCCTCGCGTTCAACGGCACGCTGTTCCACGACACCGGCAAGTTCGATGCGCAGCCGGCGCTCCGCAACATGTACCTCGACGCCCAGGTGACCGCGCACCTGTCCGCGTGGGTGGGCTCGCGGATGTACCGCGGCGATGACATCTACCTGTTCGACTACTGGCCGGTGGATGACCTCAACACCGTCGGTGGTGGTCTGCAGTTCCGCAAGTCCGAAGGGGACAAGGGCGGCGATGCGATCGAGCTCGCCGCACAGGCGGGTGTCAATCGCCTCGATCATCCGTTCCAGTTCCAGGAGATCGAGGTCGCGAACCCGCAGCAAGGCGCGACCACGGTGGTGCAGCTCAACCGGCAGCGGATGGTGCTGTCGGGCAGCGCCGCCTACGTGCTCGATGGTGGATCCGGCGCGCTGAGCCTCAAGGGCAAGCTCCACGCCGAGGTTCATGCCCTCGGCTCGGGGACGCGCAAGCGCGACGACGGCACGCTCGAGGCGCTGCCGTCCGACAACGGCTTCTTGATCGGCGCCGAGGTCAGCGCGTTCGGGCTGTCCAAGGATCCGGCGCTGCATCGCCACCTCAATGGGTACGTGCGCTATGCGAAGGGTCTCGCGGCCTTCGACGAGCTCGCACCGCCGACCAGCTTCGGCACCGATCTCAAGACCAACCACGCGAGCGAGCTGACGTTCGGGCTCGCTGGTACCTGGGATCATCCGCTCGGCAACGTGATGCTCGGCGTGCTGTCCCGCCGGTTCGTGGATGCCGACGCCGACTCGGTCGATCACGACGATGGCTGGGAGTACGCCGTCGACGTTCGCCCGCTGGCGCGCGTGGTGCCCGACGTGTTCGTCGGGATGGACCTCTCGTACCAGGCGCGATTCCCGCGGGGCCTCAACCCCACCACCCAGCGCGCCGAGGATCCGGCGGTGTTCCAGCTCGCCCCGATGCTCGTGTACTCGCCGATGGGCCCGTCCGCCTACGATCGCCCGCAGCTCCGGATCGTGTATCGCGCGGCGCATCGCAACGGTGCGGCGCTCGACGAGTACGTGCCGGACGATCCGCGCCACAACCACGCGTGGGTCCACTTCATCGGCCTGCAGGCCGAGTGGTGGTTCAACTCGTCGACATACCGGTAGCGATCGCTGCCTACGGGCAGGTGTCGCACGACGGATTGAGCGTCGACGAGCAACCGAGACCGGTGTCGCACTGGAACGACGTGCAGGCCACGCCCTCGCAGGCGGCCGTGCCACCACACTTCACATCGCAGCCACACGAGTTGCCACAGTCGACACCGCGGCACGACATCGAGCCGCTGCACACCACGTCGCACTTGCCGGTGCCGCACTCGAGCGTCCGGCACGAGTTCGCACCAGAGCAGGTGATCGTGCACGCATTGGGGCCGGTACAGGTCACGCCGTTGCGGCACGAGTTGGTGACGCTACACGCGACGTCGCAGTTCCAGCCGACGGGACACACCACCTGGGCGTTGCAGCTGGTCACCGCGCAATCGATCTTGCAGGTGTGACCGCCGAAGTCACAGGTCGTGCACTGCGGCGGGCAGACGTTGTTGTTGCCGTCGGTGCCCGGGCCATCGGTCGTCGGACCGTCGCCTTTGGGCGCATCGACGGTGCCGCCGGGGAGCACGCAGTAGCCGCCGGTGCACGTGCGGCCACCAGTGCAGTCCGCTTGCTTGGTGCACTCGAACTCGCCGGTGCGGTGATTGATCGAGCAACTGCTCGCGGTGATGGCGGTGAGGCCGAGCACGGTGAGCCAGGCGAGGACGAGCTTCATGGTGCTCCAAAGGTCAGGGCGAGACCCGCCCCGTGATCGAATACGGTAGGCGTGATCCGTGCGGAGGTCGCGTGACGGTGCGCACGCCGGTCCTTGACGAAGAAGTACGTGCTGATCCCACCCAGGACCGCGCCGCCCAGAAACAGCACGTTGCCCCACGCCGCGTAGGAATCGCCGCGGGCCTCGAGATCCGCCAGGGCGTCGAGCTGGGGCTTGGTCTGGGTCGGTGAATCGTCGATCTGGCCCTGGATGTCGCTGGCGGAGCCCCAGCACATGAAGCCGATCAGTACGAGTGCACCGCCGCCGATCATGCCGGCGAGCTCGAGCCGTTTCCGCCGGTTGTTCGGGCCATCGGACGGCTGCCCGGGCGTGGGCGACGGCCCACCCGGCGTGAGGACCGGGCCGGTCACCGGGTCCGTCGAGCCCGCGAGCGGCTCGGTCGGCGTGGTGACGGGCGTGGTGACGGGCTCGGTCGGCGTGGTGACGGGGGTGGTGACCGGTGTGGTCACGGGGGGCGTCACGGGCTCGGTGGGCTTGCTGCCGCCGAACAAGGGAGCGATGCCGTCGAGCTTGTCGCCCGAGCCGCCGATGGCGAGCATCATCCGCGCATCGTTGCTGATGCCGCCCTTGGACACGCGATGGACCTCGATCTCGGTCCCACCCGGCTTGGGCGTGAGGCTCGTGTAGATCAGCTCGTCGACCGACAGCATGCCGAGGATCTCCTCGCGGCACGTTGCCGTCTCGGGCTTGCAGCCAACGGCGGCGGCGGCATCCGAGAGCGTCGAATCACCAGGCGAGACGTCCGAGCTGGGGAGCGTCTTCGCGAGCTTGAGGACGGCGGCATCGATCCGCGTCCGCAGGGCACCATCGACGCGACCCTCGCTCTGGAGGACGAGGACCTTGCGCGTGTCCGCGGACGCCGTGGACGTGGCGACGATCATCAGGGCGGCAACCAGCGAGCTTCTGCGCTTCATGATCCGAGCTTCTCCATCCGGTCTTTGATCTGCTCGGCGT
>JAYVRN010000164.1:0-7515 GCA_043776275.1 Myxococcales bacterium
GGCGCGCGGTTCACGATCGAGCTGCCGCTGCGGAATGGCGCGGCGCTCCTCGCGTCCCGGATCTGAGGGGGCCGATCCTCACCGCGCGAATGCCTTCCCTGCGCCACGCGTTAAAGGTATGAGGACGTAACCCCGAGGACTCCATGGCGAAGCTCCCCCGCATCGAAGGCTGTCTCACCGCGATCGTGACCCCGTTCAAGGGAGGCAAGGTCGACTTCGAGAGCCTCGCGAAGCTGGTCGACTGGCAGATCGAGCAGGGCGTCGATGGCATCGTCGCGGTCGGCACCACGGGCGAGTCGGCCACGCTCGACGTCGAGGAGCACGTCGCGGTGATCGCGGCGGTGGTCAAGGCCACCAAGGGCCGTGTCCCCGTGGTCGCCGGCGCCGGTGGTAACGCCACCAGCGAGGCGCTGCAGCTGACCAAGGCCTCCGAGGACGCCGGCGCGGATGCGCTGCTCCACGTGACGCCGTACTACAACCGGCCCAACCAGGAGGGCCTGTTCCGCCACTTCGAGGCGATCGCGAAGTCGACCAAGCTCCCGATCATCCTCTACAACGTGCCGAGCCGGACCGCGTGCGATCTCCTCACCGAGACCGTCGTTCGCCTCGCGGACTTCGACAACATCATCGGCATCAAGGACGCCACCGGCAACCTCGTGCGCGGCAGCGAGCTGATCGCGAAGGTCGGCGACAAGCTGGCCGTCCTGTCCGGCGACGATGGCACCACGTTCCCGCTCTATGCGTGCGGCGGCCGCGGTGTGATCTCGGTGGTCTCGAACGTCGCGCCGAAGCTGATGAGCGACATGTGGGATCACGTCAAGGCGGGGAACTGGGAGCGCGCGAAGCAGTGCCACTTCGAGCTGCGCACGCTGAACGTGATGCTGTTCGCCGAGCCGAGCCCGGCGCCCACCAAGGCCGCGCTCTCGCTGCTCGGTCGCTGCTCCACCGAGGTTCGCCTCCCGCTCGTGCCGGCGACCTCCGGGCTCGTCGAGCAGCTGCGGAACGAGATGCGCACGGCGAGCCTGCTCTGATGGCCGCGCGCGTCTGTGTCCTCGGTCCCTCGGGCCGGATGGGGCGCGCCGTGATCGACGCCGCCGCGGGCCGCAGTGAGGTCACGATCAGCGCCGCGATCGATCGCGATGGCGCCCCGGGCCTCGGCAACGTGATCCTGCCCGGGCTCGTCGCGCAGGCCGAGCTCCGGCCGGGCCTCGTCGCCTCGGACGTCTACGTCGACTTCACCACGCCCGCCAGCACGCGCCTCGTCGCGGAGGTCGCACGCTCGCTGAACAAGCCCGCCGTGATCGGGACCACCGGCCTGTCCGCAGAGGACGAGGTCGCGCTCGCCGCCCTCGCCGCGGTCGCGCCGATCGTGGTCGCCGCGAACTTCTCGCTGGGCGTGAACCTGCTCCTCGGCCTCGTGCAGCAGGCCGCGCGCGCCCTCGGCACCGAATGGGACGCCGAGATCGTCGAGACCCACCACCGCGCCAAGCGCGACGCGCCCTCGGGCACGGCCCTCATGATCGGCCGCGCGATCGCCGCGGGCCATGGCAGCGACTACGAGGCCGTCAAGCGCCACACGCGCGATGGCGATGTCGGGCCACGCCCGCGGGGTGAGATCGGCGTGTCCAGCGTGCGCGGCGGCGACGTGGTCGGCGAGCACACGGCGACGTTCTACGGCCCCGCCGAGCGGATCGAGATCAGCCACCGCGCATCTTCCCGCGCGATCTTCGCCGCGGGTGCCCTGCGCGCCGCGGCGTGGGTGGTGGGCAAGCCACCCGGTCGCTACGACATGCTCGCGGTCCTCGGCCTGTCGCCCGCCGCGTAGGTGTCTGTCGCCGGGCCTGCCTGGGGCCGCGGACATCTCCGTGCTAGGGTGCCCCCGTAGATGACCGCGACCGAGCGCATCACGATGGTCGTCCTCAACGACGACGGATCCCGCGACAAGTTCACCCTGAGCTCGTGGGTCGGGATCCCGCGCAAGCACGAGCTGATGTGGATCGGCGACGACCCGTACATGATCATCGAGGTCGAGTACGCGGTCTCCGAAGGGTTCTTCGGCGCGCGCTCGATCGATGCCGCGGGCGTGTACGTCCGCCGCCTGACCAAGGACGAGCAGGACGCCGTCGCGCGTCGCCTCGCCAATCCGGTCCGCGGCAAAGACGAGCAGCCGTTCCGCCCGTAGCCTGAACCGCTGCCTGATCCCGACACCGCCCCGAATTGGTCTGCCCACACAGCCGACGCAACTGTCTTGAGGTCGCCCGGATGTCCCGCGGACTCAAGTCGGGTATCCGTTCGGTGAAGTGCCTCGCCGGCGACGAAACTCGCTCAGGCGCAACCGATAGCGAGCGAGGTTGCCCTCGTGCATGACCCATTCTGGCGCGAATCAGGAGAATCGCGCCGAATTTGATCGAATGAAAATAGTCATCTAGGAATTTAGTGGCGCGATTGTGCCGATCGCGCCAGGAAGTTGGCGCGATTCTCGCCCACTCACAGCAGTCAGGGATCAGGGCAAACGCTCGCTCGAACCGCAGTCCATGATCTGACGGGTCCGCCCGCAGCGGCGCTCGCTCAGTTCGCGGCTTCGCAGCGCGAGCCATCGGGATGCTCGCGGACGTGCGCGTCGCACAGCGAGGCGTTCGGGAACGCGAACACCTGCTCCTGGATGTTGCGCACGCTCGCCGTCGACTGCGCCTTGCAGCCCTGCGAGGTCCCGAGCACGTAGCGATCGAGCTCGTACTGCGCCGCGCAGTCCTTGGCCGTCCGCGAACAGCTCCCCATCGGGTGCAGCGGATCGGCGCCGACGAAGCACATCCAGCCTCGCCCCTTGGGGACGCGGGTGCGCTCGAGCTTGGGGCGCACGACCTCACTGACCTGCGCGCACGCGGAGACATCTGACGCGGCCGTGATCACCCGCTCGCGATAGGCGGCGCAGGCCTCGGCGGTGGTGGAGGCGGCGAACCCCCACACCGACGACGAATCCTTGAACGTCAGCAGATAGGCGCTCGGCCGCTCCCTGCACTTCGTGCTCGGCAGCGCATCGCGCCGGATCGCCTCCTCGCAGCCGGCGACCGCGCGCATGCAGGCCGGGCGCGCACCCTTGGGGGCGGGCGAGGGGAGCTCGAGACAGAACCAGCTCTTCCCGGGGGTGATCGCGGCGGTCTCGAGCCGGGCGGGTGGAGGGAACCGCCTGCCCACGTCCTCGCACTGCGAGACGCGCTGGTACTCCTTGCTCGAGATCAGGCCCGAGCGCAGCGCGATGCAGCCATCGTCATCGGGCGACGCCAGGAACCGCCAGCTCCCGCGCTTCGGATCAAAGTACGTGACGACCGTGGCCGACGGTTGCGGCGTGCACGGGGTCATGTGCGCGGGCTCTGCGAGCGTGCCGCGCGTGAGCTTGCACGTCGATTCGGTGCGCTCGCACCGCGGAGTCTCGCCGCGTGTGGCCTGGTCGTCGACGGGGTGGAAGCAGGACCAGCTGGCGCCATACGGCACGAGATCGGCGGGGGCGAGAGGTGGCGACTTCGGGCTGCCGCCACCACGCGCGAACGCCAGCGATGACGTCAGCGCCGTCAGTACGGCGGCGAGCCGGATCGCGTGGCGACGCATCCCCGCAATGGTCGCACCGGAACGGCGACCGCGCCACTCGCGGCCAAGAGCGGCTAACAGGCCGTGGGCGAGGCTGCGAACTGGGCATGGTAGAGGGCGTGATAGGCGCCACGGACGGCCAGCAGCTCGGCATGTGTGCCTTGCTCGACGATCCTCCCACCGTCCATCACCAGGATCAGGTCTGCGTTGCGGATCGTGGACAGCCGGTGGGCGATCACGAAGCTCGTGCGATGTCTTCGTAGGGCCGCCATCGCGTGCTGGACGAGGACCTCGGTGCGGGTGTCGACCGAGGAGGTCGCCTCGTCGAGGATCAGGATCGACGGGTCCGCCAGGAACGCGCGCGCGATCGTGATCAGCTGCTTCTCGCCAGTCGACAGGTTCGAGCTCTCCTCGTCGATCACCGTCTCGTAGCCGTCGGGCAACGCGCGGACGAAGCGGTCGACGTAGGTCGCCTTGGCGGCGGCCAGGACCTCGGCCTCGGTCGCCGCGGGGTTGCCGTACGCGATGTTGGCGCGGATGGTGCCGCCGAACAGCCAGGTGTCCTGCAGCACCATGCCGAGCTCGGCGCGGAGGGCGCGACGAGGGACCTGGCCAATGTCCACGCCATCGAGGAGGATCGCCCCGCTGTCGATCTCGTAGAACCGCATCAACAGGTTCACCAAGGTGGTCTTGCCGGCGCCGGTCGGCCCCACGATCGCCACGGTCTGCCCGGGAGCGGCGACCAGCGAGAGGTGTTCGATCAGCGGGACCTCGGGCTTGTAGCGGAAGCTGACGTCCTCGAACCGGACCTCACCGCGCACGGTGGGGAGCTTCGCGAGATCGAGCTCGGCCGCCTGGTCGGGGCTGTCGAGCAGCTCGAACACCCTCTCGGCGGACGCCACACCGGACTGCAGGACGTTGGCCACCGAGGCCACCTGCGAGAGCTGCTGGGTGAACTGGCGCGAGTACTGGATGAACGCCTGCACGCTGCCGAGGAGCATCGCGCCGGAGGCGACGCGCAACCCGCCGACCACCGCGATGGCGATGAACGTCACGTTCCCGAGGAAGGTGATCGCCGGCATGATCAAGCTCGAGATGAACTGCGCGCGGAACCCCGCGTCGAACAGCTCGTCGTTCTTGGCGCGGAACTTCGCCTCGATCTGTGCGCGCCGGCCGAACACCTTGACCAGCGCGTGCCCCGTGAACGACTCCTCGATCTGGCCGTTGAGGGCGCCGAGGTGCTTCCACTGCGCGGCGAACCCCTTCTGGGCGCGCTTGCCGATCCGCGCCGCGGCCACCACCGACGCAGGCACGGTCACCAGCGCGATCAGCGCGAGGAGCGGCGAGATCACCACGAGCATGACCAGCACGCCGATCAGCATCAGGAGGCTGCCGAGGATCTGACCGAGCGTCTGCTGGAGGGCCATCGCCACGTTGTCGATGTCGTTGGTGACCCGGCTCAGCACCTCGCCGTGGGGCTGGCCATCGAAGTACGCGAGCGGCACGCGCATCAGCTTGTCCTCGACGTCGGAGCGCATCCGCTTGACGGAGCGCTGCACCGCGAAGTTCAGCACGAAGCCCTGCAGCCACGAGAACAGCGAGGCCCCCGCGTACAGGATCATCACGATCACGAGCACGTGGGCGAGGGCCGATGAATCGATGCCGTGACCGGGCACCACGTCCATGGTGTCGACCATGTTCGCGAGGCGGTCTTCGCCCGCGGCGCGGAGCTGGGCCACCGCCTGATCCTGCGTCATCCCGGCGGGCAGACGGCCGCCGAGGAAACCGGAGAAGATCAGGTTGGTGGCGCGGCCGAGGATCTTCGGCCCGCTGACGTTGAGCGCCACGCTCGCGAGCGCGAACACGATCACCGCGAGGATCGACGCCCGCTCCGGCGCCATCCGCGCGAGCAGCCGCTTGGCCGAGGGCCCGAAGCTCTTGGCCTTGGAGGGTGGCGCCATGCCTGCGCCGCCGAACGGACCGCGGCCCATCGTGGGACGGGCGGGGGCCGGGGCCGCGGCCGGACGCGGCGTGCTCACGCGGCCTCCATCGCTTCGGCCTGGGAGGTCACGATCTCCGCGTACGTGGGGCAGGTCGCGAGCAGCTCGGTGTGCGTGCCCCGCCCGACGATCTTGCCGCCGTCGAGCACGATGATCTGATCCGCATCGAGGATGCTCGCCACCCGCTGTGCGACGAGGATCACCGTGGCATTCGCGGTCCGGATCCTGAGCGCGGCGCGGAGCTTCGCCTCGGTGGCGAGATCGAGCGCGGAGAACGAGTCATCGAACAGGAACACCGCGGGATCTCGGAGCAGGGCGCGCGCGATCGCCAGCCGCTGCCGCTGCCCGCCGGAGACGTTGGTCCCGCCCTGGGACACCGGGGACGCGAGTCCCTCGGGGATCGCGGCGACGAACTCCTTGGCCTGCGCGATCTCGAGCGCGGCCCACAGCTCGTCGTCGGTGGCGTCGGGGTTGCCGAACCGGAGGTTCGACGCGATCGTGCCGGTGAACAGATAGGCGCGCTGCGGGACCATGCCGATCCGCGCCCACAGCTCCTCCGGCTCGCGGTCACGGACGTCGAGCCCATCGACCAGCACGGTCCCTTGTGTCGGATCGCTCAGCCGCGGGATCAGCTCGAGGAGCGTCGTCTTGCCAGCGCCGGTCGAGCCGATGAGCGCGGTGACCTGGCCGGGGCGCGCCGTGAACGCGATGTCACCGAGCACGGGCGCGGCCGCGCCTGGATAGCGATACTCCACCCCGCGAAGCTCGACCGTCCCCGTCAGCGCGGTCGGCACCACCGCGACTGCGGGCGGAGCGACCGAGGGGGCCGTGTCGAGGACCTCGAGGATCCGCTCCGCGCACACCGCGGCGCGCGGGATCATGACGGCCATGAACGTCGACATCATCACCGCGACGAGGATCTGCATCAGGTAGCTGAGGTAGGCGATCAGCGCGCCGACCTCGATCGCACCGCTCGAGATCCGCTTCGCACCGAACCACAGGACCGCGACGCTCGACGCGTTGAACACGAGCATCACGACCGGGAACATCAGCGCCTGGAGCTTGCCCACTCGCAGCGCGGTCGCCGTGAGATCACCGTTGGCGCCATCGAAGCGGCTGGCCTCGGCGGGCTCGCGGACGAACGCGCGGACCACGCGCATGCCCGTGATCTGCTCGCGCAGCACGCGATTGACCGTATCGATCTTCGGCTGCATCGCGCGGAACTGCGGGATCATCCGCGCGATGATCAGGCCGAGGCTGCCGACCAGCACCGGGATGCACACCAGCAACAGGCGCGACAGCGAGACGTCCTCACGCAGCGCCATGACCACACCGCCGATGCTCATGATCGGCGCCATCACGAGCATCGTGACGCCCATCAGCACCAGCATCTGCACCTGCTGGACATCGTTCGTGGTGCGCGTGATCAGCGATGGCGCGCCGACCTTGCCGATCTCTCGGGCGGACAGCTTGCCGACGTGGTGGAAGATCCCGGCGCGCAGGTCACGGCCATACCCCATCGCGATCCGCGCCCCGACATAGACCGCGGCGATCGAGCAGCCGATCTGGAGCGCGGCGATCCCGAGCATCGCGCCACCGAGCTTCAGGATGTACCCGGTGTCGCCGCGCGCGACCCCTTGATCGATGATGTCGCCGTTGAGGCTCGGGAGGAACAGCGACGCGATCGTGGCGACCAGCTGCAGCACCACGACCAGCGCGAGCGAGCGGGCATAGGGCCGCAGGTAGCTGCGAAGGAGGCGGAACAACATCAGGGGAGCCGGCGGCGAGCGAGGCGAGCGAGGCGAGTGAGACGAGTGAGGAGAACGAGGCGCGCGCGGCGAGCGGGCCGCCGGAGCTGCCCGAGCATAGCTCCGAGTTCAGTGCGGGACGACCACGTCGTACGCGTTCCCGCCGGCGCGGTAGTACTGCC
>JAYVRN010000165.1:0-2309 GCA_043776275.1 Myxococcales bacterium
AGCGTCACGACCTGACCGCTCAGCTCCACCGTGCGTGCGCTCGTCCTCGCCTGAGACGCGAGCCCCACGACCTCCGCGGCGATCGCCCTGCGCGCGGTCAGGACGTCGAACCGCGCTTGCGCGAGGTTCGCTCGCCGGGCGGCATAGGCGCCTTTCGAAGCGTCGCGGCCGACAGGCAGCGAGAACGATGCGCCGGCCACGAGGCTGTACCCGCGCGAGTAGCGCAGCTCCTCGAGCGCCTGCGAGAAGGTCTGGTGGGTACTGGTGATGTCGCCCGTGAGGGTGAAGTCGAGGGTTGGCAGCAGGTTCCTCCGCGCGGCCAGGACGCCGGCCTCGGCGCCGCGGGCATCTTCGAGCGCAGCCTCGAGCTGGTCGCTGGTCGCCAGGGCCTTCTTGACGAGATCGGCCGTGTCGATCGTGACGGCATCCGCGCGGGGCAGATCGATCGTGCGGACCACCGGCGCATCGGGAGGAATCTCCAGGCCGACCAAGGTGCGCAGCGAGAGCGACTGCGTGACGATGTCATTCTCCGCATTGGCGATGTCGATCTTGCGGGACGCGATCGATTGCGCGAACGGCAGCGCTTCGCTCTTCGCGATGGCGCCCGAGGTGAGTCCCCGCTGAATGGTCGCGAGCTGCTTCTCGGCCGCATCGAGAGAGAGGTGAAGCACGTCGAGCCGCCGCCAGGCGAGAGCGAGCCGCCAGTAGGCCTCGGCGAGGTCTGCGACGAACACCCGCGCGGACGCAGATCGGCGGATCGTCGCCGCCGACATCGCAGACTGGCTCGTGCGGATCTGGGAGTCTCGGATCGCAGTTCCACGCCCCGCGAGCAGCGGCTGCTTGACCGAGAACGACAGGTCGATGGTGGTGAACTCGTTGGTCGCACGGGGCTCGGTGTGCGACTGCTGGTTCACGCTGGCGCCGACGGCGACCACGCCGTTGGTCGGAAGGAGCTTGCTCACCAACACCTGGGTGTTGAGGCTGCTGTTGGTGGCCGCGGGGAGCTTGGAGATGCTCTTGTTCGCGGCGGCGGCGGCGTTCCAGTTGGTGACTCCCTCCGCGGCCTGCCGGTTCGCGCGTGCGACCGAGACGTCGAACGCCGTCGCCTCCAACGCCGGTGCGACCCGGACGGCGACCTTCAGCAGGTCATCGAGGGTGAGCCGCTCGGCCTTGTCGATCACCGTGCGGTCGTCAGCGCCGGCGTGAGAGCCCGTGGCGGCGACCGCCACCACGCTGACGATCAATGCCCGCATAGAGCGAGTCTGGCCGCCCGCGTGGGGGTGGGTCAACCCACCTCGCCCGACCTGCGCCTTCATCAGGGGTTCCGGGCTGCAAACCGGCGCCGGCAGCACCTGCATGTTACCGTCGCGCCTGGATGAGCGAGTGGGACGACTCAGCCACTCAGATCCGCGGCTTCGCGTTTGATGGGGCCGACCGGATCTTGATCGCCGATGGCGATCGCCAGCGCGCCGATTGGCTGCGCGCCGCCTTGGGCGACGATATCCGGGTCGAGCACAGCGACAGCTCTCGGCGGGTGTTCGAGCGACTGACAGCGGATCCGCCGCACATCCTCGTCGTCGGCTCGGAGCTCGCCGATATCAGCGGCGCCGTCCTGCTCGCGCACGCGGCGCGCTATCAGCTGCTGGGCCCGCACCACGGCCCCACGGTGTTCCTGCTGGCCAACAACCCGCTCGAGATGCCTGCGGTCGACGAGCAGTACGTGCCGATCTTCTATCGCCTCACACCGGCGCTGCCGATCGAGCGCGTGCGCGAGTTGTTCCAGATCGTGTTCGCCAAGCAGAACGAGCCCGTGGTCCAGACGCCGCGCGAGGATCCGCTCAAGGTCCGGCAGATCGTCGAGCACGCGAAGCGGTTCGGCGTCCAGACCGAGCTGGCCGGTGCAGCGACCGTGGTGGCTGCAGCGATCGTCGACGTCTGCCGGGCCGATCGCGCGCGCGTCCTCTACTTCGATGACGAGAGCGGCACGCTGTGGGACGAGACCAAGGGCGGTGCCGACGAGGTTCCGGCGTCGGCCGGGCTCGCCGGGTATGTCGTGAGAACCGGCTTGCCGCTCGCGCTCGAGCGGGCCGCTAGTGATCCGGCGTATCGCCCCCCGGTGGACGACCCGGCAGGTTCGGGAGAGGAGCGCCTGGCGATCCAGCCCGTCCGCGATCGAGATCAGCACATCCATGCCGTGCTGTTCGCGGTGCGCGATGCGAAGGAGCCACCGTTCACGCCCGAGGACCTGCGCCTGTTGCAGAGCCTCGCCGAGGCCTGGCAGCCGTACGTCCACCAGCTCGCGCAGGAGT
>JAYVRN010000166.1:0-7507 GCA_043776275.1 Myxococcales bacterium
ATCCAGGAGGCACGCGCGAGCGCGCCGACCTTCATCCTCCATGATGGACCGCCGTACTCCAACGGCCACATCCACTACGGCCACATCCTCAACAAGATCTTGAAGGACACGGTCATCAAGTCCCGCACGATGGCCGGGTTTCGCACCCCGTACGTGCCGGGCTGGGACACGCACGGCCTCCCGATCGAGCTCGCCGTCGAGCGTGAGCTCGGGGACAAGCGCAAGGGCATGAGCGCCGCGGAGGTTCGCAAGGCGTGCCGCGAGTACGCGATGAAGTTCGTCGACATCCAGCGCACCGAGTTCAAGCGGCTCGGCGTGCTCGGCGACTGGGATCGTCCGTACCTGACCCTCGATGCGACCTACGAGGGCGCGATCGCGCGCGCGCTCGCCACGTTCGCGCGCAAGGGCTTCCTGTATCGCGGCAAGAAGCCGGTCTCGTGGTGCCCGATCGACAAGACGGCGCTCGCCGAGGCGGAGATCGAATACAAGGACAAGACCTCGCCCTCGGTCTACGTGCGGATGCCGCTCATCGATCGCGGCAAGCTCGATCAAGACAAGCGGCTCGAGGGCACGCGCCTCGCCTACGTGATCTGGACGACCACCCCGTGGACGCTCCCCGCGAACCTCGCGATCGTCGCGCACCCGAGCTTCACCTATCTGGCGGTGCGCAACCCGAAGGACCCCACCGAGCGGTTGCTCGTCGCCCGCGAGCTCGCCGAGACGTTCCTGAAGGCGATCGGCGGCGATCCTGTGGTCGACATCGTCGATGCGATCGAGATCTCGCCGGCGCAGATGGCCACGCTCGAGGGCGGCCGCTACCAGCACCCGTTCCTCACGCAGCCCCCCGAAGGCGTGTCCGCGGATGCCGTGTGGCGGCTGTGGTTCGCCGACTACGTGACCACCGAGGCCGGCACGGGCCTCGTCCACACCGCGCCCGGTCACGGCGCCGATGACTACAAGACCGGCCTCGCGCACGATCTCCCGGCGTACGCGCCGCTCGACGATGCGGCACGGTACACGCCGGGCGTCGCGCTCGAGCGCGGTGCAGAGCGGATCGATCTCACCGGCAAGAACACCACCGAGGCCAACCCGATCATCGCCGAGCACATGGCGACGACCGGGTATCTGCTCAACCCGCCCACCGACAAGGTCCATCACAGCTACCAGCACTGCTGGCGCTGCAAGCAGCCGATCGTGTTCCGCGCCACGCCGCAGTGGTTCATCGAGATGGACCACGAGGGCTTCCGCGGGACCGCGCTCGCCGAGATCGATCGGACGCAGTGGGTGCCGCCGTGGGGCCACGATCGGATCCACGCGATGATCGAGAACCGGCCCGATTGGGTGCTGTCACGTCAGCGGCTGTGGGGCACGCCGATCCCGGCGTTCTATTGCACCACCTGCGGCGCCGAGCACGCGAACGGCGACACGATGGATCACATCGCCGCGATCTTCGACAAGGAAGGCGCGGACGCCTGGTGGACGCGCTCGATCGCCGAGCTGGTGCCGCCGGGCACCACGTGCGGCAAGTGCGGCGCTGGCGCCGACAAGCTCGAGCGCGAGAAGGACATCGTCGACGTCTGGTTCGAGTCCGGCGTGTCGTGGCTCGCGATGGAGGCGCGCCCGGGCGCCGAGGGCACGGACTTCAAGAGCATCGATCTCTATCTCGAGGGCTCCGATCAGCACCGCGGCTGGTTCCACAGCTCGCTGCTCGCCGGCATCGGCGTCAAGGGCCGCGCGCCCTACCGGCAGGTGATCACGCACGGGTTCGTGCTCGACGAGAACGGCATCCCGTACTCGAAGAGCACGATCGAGAAGGCCAAGCGCGAGGGCAAGAAGACCAGCTACATCGAGCCCGAGAGCGTGATCAAGAAGTACGGCGCCGAGATGTTCCGGCTGTGGGTGGCCTCGATCGAGTTCCGCGCCGACATGCCGTACTCGCAGGCGATCCTCGACACGCTCGCCGAGTGGTATCGCAAGCTCCGCAACACCGCGAAGTTCCTCCTCGGCAACCTGAAGGACTTCGATCCGAACGCGCACGATCGCTCCATCGTGAAGCTCGGGATCGACCGGTACCTCCTCGCGAAGGTCGACACCCTGATCGCGCGTGCCCGCAAGGCGTACGACGAGTACGAGCTGCACGTGGTGCATCGCCTGCTGGTGGACTTCGTGACCGTCGAGGTCTCGGCGCTGTACGGCGATGTCACGAAGGATCGCCTGTACTCCGACGCCGTCGGTGCGCCCTCGCGCCGAGCCGCGCAGGTGGTGCTCTACGAGTGCCTGCGTGCGGTGTCGACCCTCGCGGCACCGATCCTGTCGTTCACCGCCGAGGACATCTGGACACACATGCCGCGTCGCGATGGAGATCCGAGCAGCGTGCACCTCGCGCTGTTCCCCGACGTGCGCGACACGGCGGCCTCCGCCGAGTTCGTGATCGAGTTCGCCAAGCTCCTGACCTGGCGCGAGAAGGTCACCAAGGAGCTCGAGCCGTTCCGCGCCGAGAAGCGCAAGTCGGTGGATGCACGGGTCACGATCGCCAGCGATGATCTGGTGCTGCGGGCGTACGCCGACGAGCTCGCCGATCTGTTCATCGTCTCGGACGTTCGCCTGGTGGCGGGCGCCGGGGCGATCACGGTCGAGGTCCACGCCGGGCCCAAGTGCGATCGGTGCTGGAAGCACTTCGATCAGCTCGCCGCGGATCCCCCGGATGTCTGCGAGCGTTGCGCGACCGCCCTGACCGGGTTAAAGGCCTGACCGTGGCAGACGACGAGACCAAGGCCGACGCCGAGACCAAGCCCGAAGCCGACGCGGGGCTACCACCCACCTCGGCTACCGAGCGCGCGAAGTGGACGATCTTCGCGGTCGTCTCGCTGCTGTCGCTGATCGCGGACCAGGCCACCAAGATCTGGGCGCGCGCCTCGCTCCCGGTGGAGGGTCACGGCACCGGCCCTGGTGGCGTGTGCGTGATCCCCGACGACATCATGGTGCGGCGCTGCGGTGGCGCGGCGCGGACCGTGATCGACGGCTTCTGGGAGTGGCGCCTGTCGATGAACCCCGGCTCGGCGTTCGGCCTGTTCGGTGGCCAGAGCTTCGCGCGCGTGATGCTCTCGATCGTCGGCGTCGCCGCGGTCGGCGGCATGATCTGGATGCTCAAGAAGTCGCGCACCGATCAGCGCGTGCTGCACTGGGCACTCGCCTTCGTCGCCGGTGGCGCGGTCGGCAACCTGATCGACCGGATCTATTATGGGGTCGTCACCGACTTCGTGCTCTGGCGCTACAAGACCCACGAGTGGCCGGTGTTCAACGTCGCCGACATCGTGCTGGTGATCGGTGTCGGCCTGATGTTCATCGACATCCAGAAGGAGGGGAAGCGCGAGAAGCTCCTCAAGAAGGCACGGAAAGATCAGGCAAAGGTGAAGGCCAAGGCCGCCGGTCTCGTCAAGGACATGTAGCTCGGGCGGAGAGCTCGCTCGTCAGAAGTCGCGGGAATACCCCGCGCAGTGGCAGCGGTCCGTAACGCCATGAGCGTTGGCCGGCGTGCCTGGATGGTGTTCGGAGTGGTGTTCGCCCTGACGCTCGCCTTCGATCAGGGCAGCAAGGCCTGGGCGCGCACGCTGCCGGTGTCGCCCGCGGGGTGTGCGCAGCCGGCGGACCTCCTCGCTCATCGCTGTGGTGGCGTGCCGCAGCCGGTGATCGACGGCTACTGGGACTGGGAGCTCGCGTACAACCCGGGCGCCGCGTTCAGCTCCCTGACCGGCGGAGGTGGACTGCAGGTCCTGCTCGGGCTGCTCGCCGCGGCGGCGCTGATCGGGATCGGGGTGATGGCGTCGCGGACCGCGCCCGAGCAGCGGCTCAAGCGGTTCGCGCTCGCGATGATCGCAGGCGGGGCGCTGGGCAACCTCGTCGATCGGATGCGCGATGGCGCGGTGACCGACTTCATTCGCTGGCGCTGGCACGAGAGCCGGTGGCCGATCTTCAATGTGGCCGATGCCGCGCTGCTGGCCGGGGTGGTGATCCTGCTCCTCGACAGTGCGCTGGAGCACCGTCGCGCGCGCCTGGCCTGACGGTTTCTCGGCGTTCGGCGCGGCCCGGGGTATGGTGGACCCATGAGGATCGCATCGCTTCTGATCGCGCTGGCCGCGTGCCAGGGCAGCGGCGAGCAGCGCCCGATCAACCCTGGTGGCGGGGATGACCAGGTCACGACGGGGACTGATGGTGGAACTACCACCGATGGCCCGACGGGTGATGGAACCGGGATCGCGGGGCGGGTGTGCCTCGTCTCGGACCTGCGGAACCTCTCCACGTGCGCCGCCACTGGCGCCGACGGGCTGACGGTCACGCTCGGTAGCGAGACGGCGACCACCAGCGCCGATGGTTCGTTCACGATCGGCACCCCCGGGGGAAGCTCGCTGGTGTGGCACGTGTCGGGGACCGGCATCGTGCCGTCGGTGATGGCGTACTCCGCAACTCCGCTCGCCTCTGCCGTGCCCGCCGTGCCGGCCGTGCTTTACGAGAGCTTCACGCTCTCGAATGGGGTGCTCATCAACGCGGGTGAAGGTTCCGTGATCGGGCGTGTCGTCCACGCCACCAACGCCATCAGCAACGCGACCGCGAGCATCTCCCCGGCGGCCACATACGCGGCATTCTACGATGGCAACAGCGCCAGCACCTGGAACCAGAACAGCACAGGGACCCGGGGCGTGTTCTGGATCCCCGGAGCCGCTGGCGGCAATGCGAGCGTCACGGTCGACACCGCAGCGGGAGACAGCGTGGCTGCGAGCCTCGCGGTCGACGGCGACTCGATCACCTTCGTGGTGGTCGAGGTTCCCTGAGCTGAGCCAGGATCAGGCCGTCGGGTCCCGAAGCGCCGCGATCGCCGCGCTCCAGCCCAGCGCCTTGGTCTCGGTCTCCGCGAGCTCGGCCACCGGATCCGAGTCCGCCACGATGCCGCCGCCCACGTGGACGCGCAGCTCGTGGTTGGCGATCACGCCGATCCGGATCCCGATCGCGAGATCGAAGCCGCCGTCCGCGCCGAAGTATCCGAGCGCGCCGCAGTACGGTCCGCGGCGAGCGGGCTCGAGCTCGTCGATCAGCTGCATCGCGCGGACCTTCGGTGCGCCCGTGATCGATCCCCCAGGGAACGTCGCGCGCAGCACCTGCGCATAGCCCACGTCGGCGCGCGGTCGTGCGCTGACCCGCGAGACCTTGTGGTAGAGCGCGGGGAGCTCGACGACATAGCCGAGCTCGTCGACGACGACCGAGCCGGTCTCGGCGATCCGCCCGAGATCGTTGCGCTCGAGATCCACGATCATCAGATGCTCCGCCGCATCCTTCTCGCTGGCCATCAGCTCGCTGGCACCATCACCGCTCCCCGGGATCCGCCGCACGGTGCCCTTGATCGGCCGGGTCTCGATCCGATCACCGACCCGCGCGAGGAAGCGCTCGGGGGAACCAGAGATCACGGTGACCCCCTCCGCCTCGATCAACGCACCGTACGGTGCGGGCGCCACGCGCTCGAGCGCGGCATAGATCGCGAGGGCATCGCCGGGCGCATGGATCTTTGCCACCAGGCGACGCGCGACGTTGACCTGGTAGACATCGCCCGCGGCGAGGTAGTCGCGGATCTTCTCGACCCGCGCGATGTGGTGATCCGGCGGATCGTCGGCCACCAGCTCACCGAGGCTCGGCGGTAGTGATGGGCGGGCGGGCCGCGCCAAGGTCTCCGCGAGCCGTGCACGAGCTTCGGGATCGTCACCGACGATCTCAGGATCGAGATCGGGGCCACCCCAGCGCGCGATCGCGCCGTACACGCCGAGCCACAGATCGGGCGTGTCGTTCCCGAGCGCGGGCCCACCCGGCAGCTGCTCGACCACGCGCGCCAGGTCGTAGCCGAAGAAGCCGATCACGCGAGGCACGGGGGCGGTGCTCGGGGCCGGGGCGAACGGGCAGCCATGCTCCGCGAGGAACGCCTCGACCGCCTCGAACGGATCTGCGGTGAACCGGCGCTGGGGGCGACCCTCGCGATCGAGCACCACGAGCGAGCGGCCGCGCGCGATCAAGGTCGCGACAGGCTCGGCCGTCGCGAACGACCAGCGCCCGAGCCCGTCGTCATCACGCCCGGCGTGCAGGAGCACACGGCCACGCTGGCCCGCGAGACGGGCGGCGCCGTCGAGAGGCGAGAGCGGCATCGCTCAGATCTCGTCGAGGCCGCCGAGCGCGTCGATCGCCGCCTCGGGATCCACCGCGGGCTCGGCGAACGGATCGACCCCTTCGGAGGTTTCGGACCCTTCGGCCACTTCGGATTCCGGCTCGGGCGCGGGGATCGCCGCGCCCGGAGGCGGGCGTGGCGGCGAGGTCGTGGTCCGCGACACCGCGGGAAGCGGCGGAGCCTCCGCGACCGCGACCACGCCGACGTCGCCGTCGGGCTTCGGCTCGATCAATACGATGCCCTCACCCGTGCACTCGACGCACATCGCACCCATCGGTCCGCCGACGGGCGGGACCACCGCGCGCGGGATCACCCGACCGATCCAGCCTGCGAGGCGCTCCGCATCGACGAACACCACGCCAGAGGCCGGGAGCTTGACGCGCACCAGGGGACGGACGAGTCGGACGGCGACGGCTCCGTCGCCACGGAACTGCACCACCGGCAGCTTGCCGCGGAGGCCGGGCACGTTGCCACTCTCCCAGCGCAGCGTGGTCTCGAACGCGAACACGAGGTCCTCGCGCAGATAGAGGATGTCGTCATCGAGGACGACCGCGCTGAACGTGCGCTTGCCGGGAACGGCGATCAGGTAGCCGTGGCCGCTGACCGTGTGCAGGGGCGTCCCGCCGAAATCGAACCGCTCCTCGGTCTGATGACCGCGCGAGCGGCGGGTGGCGCGCTCGTACGCGAGATCACCACCCGTGATGTGCACGCCGTCGAGCCGGGTCAACACGCGATCGGTGACCCGGATGATCAGCGCACCGCTCGCGCTGATCTCGAACGGATCGCGACCGTCATCGGGGCGTAGCAGCTCGTCGGTGGCGAGCTCCGCGAGTGGCCGCGGTGGCGTGCCGCCCGAGGCGGTGCGCGGCGCACCGGTGCCGGCGGACGCGAGGTCGGCGACCGCGATCGACCGCGAGATCATCGACACCCCGGAGGCGACCGGCACGGCGTCCGCGCGGGGGAGCACGAACTGCATCGATTCCGTGACCCGGATCGCGTCGGTGCTCGGCAGCTGCGGCGTGCCGGGGAGGACCGCGGTGGGCGTGGGTGCCGAGGCTGGCGTGGGGGCCGAGGGAGCCGGCGCCTCGATGATGCTCGCGCCGGAGCGTGCGGGCAGCGTCGCGAACGACGGCCGCTGATCATCGGACGTGAGCTTCTCGATCACGATCTCGGGATGGGAGAGCCCGCCATCGAACGCGGCCTGCGCCGTTGCCGAGCCCTGCGATGCTGCCGAGCCCTGCGATCCTGAATGTGACCGCGGCGGCGCGCTGGGCGGCTTGGTCCGTGGCTCGGGGGTGGGCG
>JAYVRN010000167.1:0-7498 GCA_043776275.1 Myxococcales bacterium
CGAGGCGGCGCGCGCCGTGGTGGCGCCGTTCGTCACCGGCATCTTCGCCGCCGACGCCCACGAGGTCAGCCTCGAGGCAGGGTTCCCCAAGCTCGCCGAACTCGATGCGAGCGGCGGCATGGTGCGCGGGCTCGTCGCGCAGGGCGCGAAGGCGCTGTTCAGGAGGGTCGCGGGCGGCGGCAAGAAGCCCAAGGCGAAGTCGGGGCTGTTCGCGCCGCACGGCGGGCTCGGCTCGCTCGTCGACGCGCTCGCCCGCGAGCTCGGGACGCGGATTCGCCTCGATTCGCCCGTCACGCAGATCACGCCCGACGAGCGCGGCGTCAAGGTCGATGGCGAACGCTGGGATGCGGTGGTGCTCGCTGTCCCGGCCGAGGACGCCGTGCCACTGGTGGCTCCATTGCCGGAGCTCGCGAGCCGGCTCCGTTCGTTCCATCGCGCGCCCACCCAGATCGTCTACCTCGGCTATCCCGAGGCGGCGGTGCCCGATGCCGTCGACGGCTTCGGCTTCCTCGTCGCCCACGGCGAGGATCTCCGCGTGCTCGGCGTGGTGTTCGAGTCCGTGGTGTGGCCCGGCCGAGCGCCCGCGGGGCACGTGCTCCTGCGATGCATCTTCGGCGGTGGCCGCGATCCGGCGACGGCCGCACTCGATGATGCGGCCCTGATCGAGCACGCCCGCCGCGATCTCGGCGTGGTGCTGCGCGCCACCGGCACGCCGACGCACGCGAGCGTCGTGCGCTGGACCCGTGGCGTGGCGCAGTATCAGGTCGGCCATCGCGATCTCGTCCGGCTCGCAGTGTCCGCCGCGCGCACGCATCGGATCGCGCTCGCCGGCGCGGACTACCGGGGTCCGGGCGTCAATGACCTGTGTGCCGATGCGGATGTCATCGTCGAGGAAGTGAAGTCGTGGACCTAGGTCGCGCGGCCTGGGCGTGTGCGCTGCTCGTGGCGTGCTCGAGCGGGAAGCCGCGTGCGATCGAGGATGCGAAGCGTCCGGCGGCGCCCGAAGGTGCAGCGCCCGATGGTGCGGCGCCCGATGGCGCGGCGGGAAAGCGGCCTCCAGCGAACTCGTCGACCGGCGATGTTTCGGTCCGCGTCGAGTGGACCAAGGTCCCTGCCGCTGTGCGCGCGTCCCCGGGGACCACGCCGTGTGCCACGCCACGTCAGCCGCAGGTCGCGCCGAGCACCACCTGGGGGATCGGCGATGTGCTGGTGATCGTCGACGGAGCACCGGTCACCGCAGCCGAAGCGCACGTCCGCCTCGCCGACTGCGCACTCTCGCCGCGGATCTCGATCGGCAGTTCGCTCGTGATCGACAGCGCCGCGGAGCGGCCCGCGAAGCTCGCGATCGATCAGCGCCGCCGTGTGGCGGATCTCGACACCAAGCTCTCGACGACGACGACGCGCGCGGTGCTGTTGCCCGTCGCTGGCCACGCGGTGACCGTGGCGCTCGAGTCGGGCGCGGTCTACGAGCTCGCCACGGATGCCAAAGATCCGGAGACCGCATGGATCGTTGCCGGCAACGGTGCGGTTACCGATCCGGGCGGTGTCGTCGTGGTCAAGGACGTCTCGGTGGGCGTCCATGCGGTGCGCGCATGGCTCCCGCCGCGCGGTGGTCAGCCGTCACGGCGGGCGACCGGGCAGGTCACGGTGATGCCCGGCGAGCTGGCCGAGCTGACGCTACAGCTCGAGCCGTAGAGCTCGCTGGCGACGCCGCCGCGGCAACAGGAAGAGCACACCGAGCGCGAGAGCGATCGGCCAGCTGCCCGACGAGCTCCCGCTGGAGCAGGTGTAGTAGCTGCTGACATCGGTGGTGCCGGGATCCGTGCCGGTCGGCTCCCCAGTGCCATCGGCGTTGAGCAGCACCGTCGCCGTGCCGCCGTCGTGATCGACCGAGAACATCGCCGACTTGCTCCCGACCGAGTGGGGCTGCGCGACGATCAGCCACTTCGCGCTGCCGTTCGCGGTCACCATCAGGCTCGGCTGCTGGACGATCGCGAAGTCGTCGGCATCGGTGCCCTCGAGCCGCGGACTCGAGAGCATCACGGGCGTGGTGGAGCAGTTGGTGAGCTCGATCTCCTGACCGATGGTCGTGCTGTTGACCGCGGTCGGGCCGAGGTCGAGCTCGACGGGTGTGGCGGATACGCCTGCGGTGAGGCCCGTGGCCTTGAGCTCGAGCGTGCGTGGCATGCCGCCCGGGATATCCGTGGTCACGGTCAACGAGCTGGTCGCCGGGCCGACCGTGGTGGGGGCGATCGAGACCGCGAGCGTCTTGGTGTTGGCACCGGAGCCGAGCAGGATCGCGGGGAGCGGAGGGGCCACCACCGAGAACGGCGCGGCCAGCGAGGACACCGACACCAGCTTGAAGCCGCCCTCGGCGTTCGCCGAGACCGCCACGTCGCGCGCGGTGCTCTGCCCGACGCACACCGGGCCGAGATCGATCTCTCCATCGGGAGACAGGGACATCGAGGTCGCGAGCGCCTTGGCGGAGATCGGGATCGAGCGGACCTGGCCACCGTCGTAGGTCACGGTCAGCATCCCGGCGACGTCACCGGCAGCGCCGGCGGCGAACGTGATCGTCGAGTTCACCGAGCCGCCCGCGGCGAGCGTCGAGTTCGCCGCAGGGAGGCCGGTGGCGGTCAGCCCGGTGCCGACGAGCGTCGCGCTCTGGATCGTCATCGGTGCGGTGCCCGTGTTCGACAGCTGCACGGTGCGCTGGGCGGGTTCGCCGACCCGGGTGGTGGGCACGGCGGCGGGGCTCGGCGTGACGTCGAGGTTGGAGTCGATGCCATTGCACGACAGCGCGACCGTCGAGGTGGGCGTCGCCGGATCGTTGCTGCTGACGCGGAACGTTCCGGGCAGAGATCCCGTGACCGTCGGGTTGCAGGTGATCGCGATCTGCTGCGTGGCGCCCACCGCGACCGTGAACGCACCGGTCGGACCCGAGGTGATCGCATAGCCGGCGGAGAGCGTGGTCCCGGTGACCGAGATCGCCTGACCTCCGGCGTTGCGCACGTCGATCGTCGTCGGGCTGCTCGCGGTATTCCGCCTGACGTCACCGAACGCCGCCGAGATCGGCGTGACATCGATGTTGAGCGGCGGGAGTGTACCGGTGCCGCCGATCGTGTACGTCTTGATCCCGAGGCCGATGATGTCGACCTGGATCGCGCAGCTCGACGCATTCGGTGCGGCCGGCCGGAACGTGGTGGAGAAGTTGTAGCCGATGATGTCCCATTCGGTGCAGGCAGGCGGCGCGAACGCGGGCACGCAGCCGAGGCAGGTGCTGATGCACGTCTTGGAGATCTCGGCAGGCAGACCCGGCGCATCGATCGAGAAGTCCGAGCACCCAGTGATCGAGGCGATCTTGTACGTGACGTCGAACGACCCGGTCGGGTTGATCAGGATCCCGAATGGCGCCGACGTACTCCCGACCTCGACGCTCCCGATGTCCTGTGGACTGGGGGGAGAGAAGATCACGCCGCTCGCAAGGTCCTGCGTGGTGGTGGATACCGAGGGATCGTTCACCTGGCAGGCGGCGAGGACCGCGAAAGCGACAAACCAGGGGAAGCGCATCTGCGACAGGATCGGACGTGGGCGACTCGCTTGTCAAACCCGCACATGCAGCGTGAGGTAGGTGTAACTGCGCGATGTCGGCGAACTTCGGTTTGACAGATGGGGGTTCACCCCGGATGATCCATCGGTGCTCGGGGTCACCGTCGGCAGCTACCGGATCACTGACGAGATCAGCGTCGGTGGGATGGGCACGGTCTATCGGGCCGAGCACACGCTGATCGGACGGATCGCCGCGGTGAAGATCCTCCACCCCGATCTCTCCACCAGCCGCGACATCGTCAATCGGTTCTTCAACGAGGCGAAGGCGACCACGACGATCAAGCACCCCGGCATCGTCGAGGTGTTCGACTTCGGCTACATGCCCTCGGGGCACGCGTTCCTCGTGATGGAGTTCCTCGAAGGCCAGCCACTGGCGCATCGGATCAAGGCGCGCGGCACGATGCCCGAGCCCGAGGTCGCGATCCTGATGCGCGGCGTGTGTAGCGCTCTCGCGGCGGCACATGCCAAGGGCATCGTTCATCGAGATCTCAAGCCCGACAACATCTTCGTCGTACCGGATGCGGATTCGCCGCTCGGCGAGCGCACCAAGATCCTCGATTTCGGGATCGCGAAGCTCACCGATGTCGGCCTCGCCGGCAGCGCGACCAAGACCGGCGCCGTGATGGGCACGCCGACGTATATGTCGCCGGAGCAGTGCAGCGGCCGGGGCGACGTCGACCTCCGCGCCGATCTGTACTCGATCGGTTGCATGCTCTACGAGATGGTCTCGGGGCGTCCGCCGTTCGTCAACGCGGGCGCAGGTGAGCTGATCGGATCGCACCTGTTCGTCGAGCCAGATCCGCTATCCCGACACGCACAGGTCTCGCCGGAGATGGAGCAGCTCGTGATGTCGCTGCTCCAGAAGCGCCCCGAGCTGCGCGTGCAGACCGCGGTCGACCTCGCGCAGCACCTGGTGCAGATCGCGCAGCAGCATGGCTGGATGATGGCGAACACCACCGATCCTCTCGGTCGGTTCTCGACGCCGTACCTGGCGGCCGCGGCGGGCATGCCCACGCGTCCGCACCTGACGCCGGCGCACCTGACGCCGGCGCGGCCGATGCCGACGCCCGGGATGCCCGGGATGGCGTTCCAGACCAACCCGACGCCGGCGCCGCGGCAGAGCTACACCGCGCCTGGGTTCACCGAGCCACCGAAGCCCACGACGTTGTCGGGGTCTGCGAGCGAGAGCCAGATCAGCTACCCAAAGAGGTCGAAGCTGCCGCTGATGTTTGGCGTCGGTAGCGTCCTGGCCGTGGCGATCGGGATCGCGGTGTTCGTCGGGACGACGGGCGGTGGTTCGGGCGACGGGACCCAACCTGCGAAGCCTCCGATCGCGAGCCCGACCACGGAGACCAAGCCCGCGGACGAAAAGCCCGCGGACGAAAAGCCTGCGGACGTAAAGCCCGCGGACGTAAAGCCCGCGGACGAAAAGCCCGCGGACGTGAAGCCTGCGGACGTGAAGCCTGCGGACGTGAAGCCGGCGGACGTGAAGCCCGCGGACGTGAAGCCCGCGGACGCCAAGCCCGCGGACGCCAAGCCGACGACCAAGCCCAAGCCGACGACCAAGGCCAAGCCGACGACCAAGCCCAAGCCGACGACCAAGCCCAAGCCGGGCGAGCTACTCGAGACCGACATCTGATGCGTACCGTTCCAGCTGTCGTTCACGCTGTCGTTCACGCTGTCGTTCTCTCGCCCGTGCTCTCCGTCGGCGTCACGATCGGCTTCGCGTCGCTCGCGACCGAGGTCCACGCGCAGCCGGCGGGGCCCGACAAGCCAGGAGCTGGTGGTGACAAAGGCGACGCCAAGGCGCTGCTGTCGTCCGGCCTGAAGCTGTTTGCCGCGAAGGACTACCTCGGCGCGCTCTCCGTGTTCCAGACCGCTTACGTGCGGTTCCCGAGCGCGAAGATCCTCCTCAACATCGGCACGACCCTGGTCAAGCTCGACCGCAAGGCCGAGGCCGCGAACGCGTATCAGGGCTACCTCGACTCGCCCGACGTCGAGTCTGCGAAGAAGGTCGAGGTCGTCAAGGTCCTCGCCGGGCTCGACGTCGAGGTCGGAGTCGTCGAGCTCACGGTCACGCCCGCGGATGCAGAGGTCCAGCTTGGGACCGGCGAGTGGCTCGCACCCGCCAAGCTCGCGCGCACGCGCGTGCCACCCGGTTCGTTCACGGTGCGTGCACGCAAGCCCGGCAGGAAGGCCGCCGAGCAGACCTCGAGCGTCGCCGCGGGTGGACAGCGCTCGCTCACGCTCACGCTGGACGCCGAACCTGTCGCGACGAAGCCGGATGCGGGCGGCGCGACGGTCACCATCGGGCCCACGAGCATTCGCACCGGCGTCGAGCCGGAGCGGCCGCCGAGCAAGTTCGGGCTGCTGGCGATCGCGCACGTCGATCCGCAGAACAAGGGCGGGGCGGTCCTCGTCGGCGTGGCGTTCGATGTCGCGAACCGGATCACGCTGCAGGCGGCGGCGTTGCTCGGCCCGGTCTCCGGGGGCTACGCAGGTGTCACCGTGGCACTGCTCACCGGACGGGTGCGGCCGATCCTCGTCGCGGGGTTGCCGATCTTCGTCGCCAGTGGTGCCCGGGTCTCGTCGCGCGCGGCCGCAGGGGTGGAGATCTCGTTCAACCGGCACCTCGCGGTGGTCGCCGAGGTCGGTGTCGAGCACGTGTTCAACCCGGAGCCGAACGTCGTCCACACGATGTTCGTTCCGGCGGTCGGCGTGATCGGTCGACTCTAGATCTTAGATCGGCTTGGCAGGATCGCGCCGCAGCACCACGGTCGCGGTCTCGATCTCGACGCGTTCCGGGGTCGCCGGCGCATCGACGACGAGCAGGTCTCCGCGCTCGGCGCGCTCGACCTCGCGATTCGCGGCGCTGCGATGGCGGCGCAGCAGGCGCAAGGGGACCCGGCCAGCATCGCTGCACGCCGGGACCTCGACCTTGCCCTTCTGCGCCCACAGATCGCCGACCACACGCCAGGCATCTGGCTCGTCCGCGAGGCCGCGAGGATCATGGCGCAGCACGAGGTAGCTGAACTTGAGACCGCCGTCCCGCAGGTGCGTGAGGCGCGCGAGCTCGGCGGTCCGCGGCGGCAGCGTGACCGCGCGATCGTCGTGACACCAGTCGGTGGGATCGGCGAGGGCGGGGCAGGGCGCGCCGCGCCGCGTACACGGTGCGAACACGAAGCCCTTGCCGCGCGCCAGGATCGCATCGCGCACGGCGTGCAGCGAGCGGGAGGTCTCGCGGAGGGCTGGCTCGATCAGGATCACCGCGCCATCCGGGCCCACCGCCGCGAGCGCGCGCTCGACCAGGGCGATCCGCGTGGGCTCGGCGAGCTCGTTCAAGAGGGTCCCCATCACTACGAGATCCGCATCCGCGAGGCGTGCGCCATTGGCGTCGTCGACGCGCGTGGTGATCGTCGTGGCAACGCCGCGTCGCGCCGCGAGGTCACGCACGCTGGCGGCGGCGATCTGGAGGGCGGCCGCATCGCGATCGATCGCCGTGATCGCGAGGGGGATCGTCGTGCTCGCCACCAGGCCGAGGCTCATCGCGCCACAACCCGCGCCGAGATCGATCACCCGCAGGGGGCGCGCAGCGGGCAGGGCGTCGCGCCGGGCCAGTTCGCGCCACGGGACCGCGATCTTGATCGCATCGGCGATCGTGAAGAAGGCGGCGCGGGCGGCGAGGTCACCGGTTCGATCGGCGGGCGCCGCCAGGTTGGCGCGATCGGTGGTGTAGCGCTCGGAGCGATCCTGGATCGCGCGGATCAACGCGCCGGTCGCGAGCCGGGCCGCACCGACGGCCGCGCGGGTCGCCGCGTAGATCGCATCCTCGAGGTCCGAAGGGACGACGAGCGCGCTCAGCCTGCGCCCTTGTCCTTGGAGACATCGA
>JAYVRN010000168.1:0-2294 GCA_043776275.1 Myxococcales bacterium
CGTGGTGATCAGGTTCAGGTTGAACTCGCGCTCGAGCCGCTCCTGGATGATCTCCATGTGGAGGAGGCCGAGGAAGCCGGTGCGAAACCCGAAGCCGAGTGCCAGCGAGGTCTCCGGCTCGTAGGTCACCGAGGCATCGTTGAGGACGAGCTTGCCGAGGGCGTCCTTGAGATCCTGGTAGTCCTCGTTGTCGACGGGGAACAGGCCAGCGAACACCATCGGCTTGACGGTCTTGAAGCCGCCGAGGGGCTCCGCGCACGGGTTGTCCGCGTCGGTGACGGTATCGCCGACGCGCGCGTGCGCGATGTCCTTGATCGCCGCGGCGACGATGCCGACCTGGCCCGCCTCGATGGCATCGACCTCGACCGTGGCGGGGCGGCGCACGGCGGTCATCTGGCACTCGTAGACCTGGTTGGTGGCCCAGAACCGCAGCTTCTGGCCCTTCTTGAGGGTGCCCTGCATCACGCGCACGAGCACGACGACACCGCGATAGGTGTCGTACCAGCTGTCGAAGATCAGCGCGGATAGCGGCGCATCGCGATCGCCCGTGGGCGGTGGGATGCGCTCGACCACCGCTTCGAGCATGTCGTGCACGCCGACGCCGGTCTTGCCGGAGACCAGGAGCGCGCTCGACGCATCGAGGCCGATCGTGTCCTCGATCTGCTGCTTGACCCAATCGGGCCGCGCCACCGGCAGATCGATCTTGTTGAGGACGGGGACGATCTCGAGCTTGTTGTCGAGCGCGACGTAGACGTTCGCGAGCGTCTGCGCTTCGACGCCCTGCGCGGCATCGACCACGAGCAACGCGCCCTCGCAGGCCGCCATCGAGCGGCTGACCTCGTAGTGGAAGTCGACGTGACCTGGCGTGTCGATCAGGTGGAACTGATAGACGAGCCCGTCCTTGGCCTTGAAGTGGAGCTGGACCGACTGCGCCTTGATCGTGATGCCGCGCTCGCGCTCGAGCTCCATCGAATCGAGCATCTGGGCCTGCGCCTCGCGGGCGGTGACAGCGCCACACTCGTCGAGGATGCGATCCGCGAGCGTGGTCTTGCCGTGATCGATGTGCGCGATGATCGCGAAGTTACGGATACGCTCGAGCGGGAACGACATGGCTACAGACCGGCGGGGATGGTTAGCGTGATCCGAGTCGCAGGTCGACCTGGCCCGGCAGCTGATCTCGGTACTTCTCGAGCACGAGATCGATGCCTTGCCGGATGTACTCGGCGACCGGGACTTTCGTTCGTCCGTGCAGTGCCTTGAGCTGGGCGTCCTGCTCCGGCGTGATGTACACGGTCGTGGAGATCTTCTTACGGGACATCGAGCTGGGTGACCATACGTGGCCATATGAGACGGGTCAAACGGTTGCGGAGGAACCACCCTCCGACTAGGCTCCTGAGGTGATCGCGAAGTGCTCAAAACTCGTCGTGTTGTCGGTGGCGCTCCTTGCGTTCGGTTGCAGCAAGAAGAAGGACGCGAAGACCACCCCGAGCAACACGTCCGATGCGAGCGTCCCCAAGGTCGATCCGACGCTGTGTGACACCAACGGCAAGAACGTCGTCACCTACGACCTCAACAAGGACAACAAGCCGGACGTGTGGCGGCTGTACAAGTCCTCGGACGAGGGTGGGACCAAGGTCGAGTTCATGAGCTGCAAGCAGATCGACTTCGACCACGACGGTCGCAAGGACTGGGTCGTCGCGTACAACCCCAAGGGCGTGCCGCTCTACGAGAAGGCCGACGTCGATTATGACGGCAAGTGGGACATCTCCACCGTCTACGACACCAAGGTCAACCAGCGCGCCGAGGTCGAGCGCGACACGGACTTCGACGGGAAGTTCGACGTCAAGGAGATCTACGACTCGAGCGGCAACCTCACGAGCGTGCGCCGCGATCGCAACGGTGATGGTCAGCCGGATCTGTGGGAGCAGTACAAGGACACCGTGCTCCTCGCGATCCTGTACGACGACGACTTCGACGGAAAGGTCGATCGCCGCGACGAGATTCCCGGCGCGCGCCCGAAGATCGAGATGCCGACGAACCTCGATCCCGCGGCCAACGGCACGCTCGACGCCCCCAAGGGTGGCGCCGGTAGCGCCGCGCCTGCGCCCGCGCCGAAGAAGTAGCGGACGCCCGCGGTGAGCACCGTCGTCGACAAGCCGTGGGGTCACGAGCTGATCTGGGCGAAGACGGATCGCTACGTCGGCAAGATCCTCCACATCAAGGCGGGGCAGAGCCTCTCGCTCCAGTACCACGTCAAGAAGGACGAGACCGTGATGGTGCTGCGCGGCAAGATG